>NZ_AXCD01000005.1:0-187016 GCF_000475335.1 Acinetobacter sp. COS3 | reverse complement strand
GCTAATGCAGAGGGGGTGTTTCTTTATTGCGGAGAGGAAAAGACAATATAATGATGCTATTCCTTTAGCAATCGTAGTCCACAATGAAAAAGCATTGAAACAACAATTATGCAGTTTGAAGTTTCATTGAATCATAAAACAACATAAATAAAAGTGTAAAAGCAACAATTATGAGATATCAATAATAAGAATCGAGAGGCTATAACTCTGTTAGGAGGCAAAATGGAACAGAAATTATTTCAAGCTGCAAAAGCATTAATGATGAGGCGTTATCCTACAGGTTGGGGTGGTGTTGCGGCATTAGCTACAGAGAGCGGAAAAATTCTAACAAGTGTTGCTCCTGAAACGCAGAATGATGCATTAGCACTCTGTATGGAAGTTGGCGCATGCTTAGAGGCATACAAAATCAATGAAAAAGTTACTCATTCTCTCTGTATCTGTAGAGAGTCAGAAAATGCAAATATTCTAATTTTAACACCTTGTGGGATTTGCCAAGAACGGCTTTCTTATTGGGGTGGTGATGTTCAAGTTGCAGTAAGTACACTGGATAATAGATTGCTATTTAAACAGTTAAGAGAACTGATGCCGTATCATTGGTCGATTGTGAATGGGATTAGTTTGTAATGTTATGTGGAGAACGCTGGAAGAATGAAGCATCAGGGTATGAAGTATAGCTAGCCTATCTTTAAAATTTTATACAGTTGATGAGGAGTAGTAGCGAATTGATGTTGTGGATATTCTTCGTGATTATCTAGATTCATCAAGACTATTTATTGGGGGTATTATTTATGGAATCTCAACAAGTTTTGTAGAACTTTATCGTAAAGTGCTTCATGAATATATTGCTTCTGTCATTCTGATGGAACGAAAACTAATTTTTTTTAAATTTGAGGAAGTAAATGAAACTCAACTCTTTTTCTCCAGTCCCTGAAGACGATGGAGAGTTAAATCTTCCTGAGCTAGTGTATTGGGCATCCCTTGGTGATGTGGAACAAATTGAGCAATTATTGGCAGAGGGTATAGACCCAAATCAAACGGATGACGAAGGCTATAGCGCGTTACAGGCTGCTGCTGAGAATGATCATTTAGCTGTGGTGAAGCTACTTGTGAGTAAAGATGCAAATGTTGCTTATAAAAGCGAATATACAGCGCTACAGCTGGCGGAAATGGCAGAGAATCACGACGTAGTTGTGTATCTCAAAAGTCTTTAAATCGCGTTTAAAAATGATAGATAAAAAGAAGCCCCATCATCCTGACGGGGCTTCTTCATATTCCGTTTATTGTCGTTTATATTCCTTATGAACGACCGCTTCCTGCGCATCTTGTTATTTTCAATGAGACTTCCTGTCTCTCTATGATTTGTATGATAGGCGAAAAGTTTGGATTGGGATATTCGCCAATTGCTGCGATTGTTGTAGGTTTTGGCGTACACCAATAAAGAATGATGAAATGATGAGCTATAAAAAAACGGAATCAAGAGATTCCGTTTTTGCTTTATTTCAATCTTAGAAATGAACATCCAAACCGATATAAGGACCTTTAAAATTAAATTTAAGGTCATTTTTTTCGTAGTCATCTAATTTAATATCAAGAATACGATAACCTGCTTTTAAGCCGACATCGACCAATAAATTATCAATAAAGTTATATTGTAATTCGGCTTGGGCATCCGTAATTTTAGTGTCATTCACATTGCTATATAGTAATTCTGCTTTCGCACTTAGACCTGTAAATGGCAGTTTTACGCCTGCTGATCCATAGATAACAGGAATTGTTTTATCAATATCTGTTTTATTTAAGCCAAGCGTCTTAACATCACCATTGAGGTTACTCGCGCCAAAACCAATGTCTGCATCTACGATATTATCTAGTACTTCGTAATACAAAATAAAATCAGTATGGTCGATATCTAAGTCATAAACAGGTTGACCTGCAACTTCATTTTCGGTCTGTGTTTTTAAATTCACATAACGAATTTTTGCATTTGGGATCAGTGGAATTGGATGTTCAATAGCCAATGAAATTTGTGCTGAACCTTTTCGGTCAAGATCTTGAGCGGGTGCTGAGGTTTGTGCTGCCATATTGGCTTCACCATTGTAGTTCCAGTAGCTAAGATCGCCTTTTACACCGATCACATCGGCTTGAGCTAAACCACAAACGCTTGTCCCTAAAGCAAGTAGCGTTAATTTTAATAGTTTCATTGCATTGTCCTAATTAATATCAAAACCGTAATGAATTGTTATGAATTCACCCTAGATTGGACGCATCATATAGTGATCTTGAGCAATATGCAGTAGTCTAATTTTAAATTATGTGAAAAGAGAATAAATAATGACAGAAGTAGAATCGTGTGTGGATTACCCTTTATACGTAGCAGGGAAAGCAATTACAACAGGTCAATGGCTTGAAGTCCATGATAAGTATAATAATACCGTTTATGCGCGAGTCGCCTTGGCAGATGCTAAAGTGCTTGAAAAAGCGATATCGGCTTCGGTGAAGGCTGAAGCAGAAATGGCGGCATTAAAACCATATCAAAAACAAAAAATTTTATTGCACTGTGTGAAGCGGTTTAATGAATTAAGGGAAGAACTCACCGAGATTTTAATTGCGGAAGGTGGAAAGCCTCGCGGTGCAGCGAGCGCTGAAGTGGAGCGTTTAATTAATACTTTTCAACTCGCTGCGGATGCTGTTACTCAACTTGATGATGGTCGAATGTTACCTTTGGCGGTTACACCTGCTGCGGCACGTTTTAGAGGAATGGTGAAACATGTACCTGTTGGTGCGATCTCGTTAATTAGCCCATTTAATTTTCCATTAAATTTGGTGGCGCATAAGATCGCCCCTGCGATTGCGGCGGGTTGTCCTTTTGTTTTAAAGCCTGCCAGTTTAACTCCAATTAGTGCATTAAAAATTGCCCAAGTCTTAGCTGAAACTGATCTTCCAAAAGGTTCTTGGTCGGTATTGCCGTGTGATCGTCAAGCAGCTGATATTTTAGTGACGGATGATCGCTTTAAACTTTTGAGCTTTACTGGTTCAGATCAAGTCGGCTGGGACATGAAAGCACGCGCAGGTCGCAAGAAAGTCACCTTAGAACTGGGTGGAAATGCTGCGGTATTAATTGAGTCAGATACTCCCGTTGATGATGCTTTGATTGATCGTTTGGTTGGAGCGGCTTATGGTCATGCAGGTCAGATATGTATTAGTGTGCAACGAATTTTAATTCATGTAGATATTTACACGGAGGTCAAAAAGAAATTACTCGCGAAATTGAAAAAAATCAAAGTTGATGATCCAAGTTTAAGCACAACTTTGGTTGGTCCGATGATTAAGGAAGCAGAAGCAGTGCGCTTGAAAAAGTGGATTGATAAAGCGGAGAAAAAAGGGGCAAAAGTACTGATAGGAGGAACATTGAAAGGTGTTCTATTTGAACCGACACTTTTGGAGAATGTAGATTCAAAGCTTGAAGTGTATAAAGATGAAGCCTTTGGTCCAGTTGCGATTTTAGAAAAGTACAAAGATTTTGAACAAGGGATCGCGACGATTAATCAAAGTCGTTTTGGGCTACAAGCAGGCGTTTATACACAGAATCTAAATAAGATGCTGTATGCATGGGATCATTTGCATGTGGGTGGTGTCATTATCAATGATGTACCGACTTTCCGTGTGGATAATATGCCTTATGGCGGTGTAAAAGACTCAGGTTTAGGTCGAGAAGGAATTCATTCGGCCATCCGAGATATGCAAGAAGAACGGTTACTCGCAATTAAACAATAAGCAATAATTTAGATAAGAGGGCGTGATGATTTTAATGATTGATTATTTTATAAACTTATCCTGTAAAACTTGACTGTCAGGTCAATATTGCAGTGAATTGAAAAATAATCAATCGTTCGAAAAATATAGTTTTTTCGTCCAGAATTTACAGTAAAAAGAAATAAAAACGGGTATTGTTCAGCTATTAAGTAGCAAAAAATGGACAAAGCTCTTTAAGGAAGAATTTTCTATTTTGCTCGTTTGTTCTGAAGAATCAATCTGCCCAAAAGGTGATGCTCTTTGACAAACAACACAAAATTTTTGTGGTACTTTTCTTGCTTGTAACAAAAAAATAAAGTGTAGGCAGCATTAAAAGTAACCTTTATCGTATTTAGGTGATTTATGACAGATACTCGTGAAAACTGGTCTGCTCGATCTGGTTTTATTATTGCGGCGGTTGGATCTGCTGTTGGTTTGGGTAATATTTGGCGCTTTCCCTATGTCGCTTATGAAAATGGTGGCGGCGCGTTCTTAATTCCTTATTTAGTTGCACTTTTGACAGCAGGTTTACCGCTGTTATTCCTAGACTATGCCGTGGGTCATCGTAGTACTGGTGCACCTCCAAAAGCTTATGAACAATTGACTAAAAAAGCTGAGGCTTTAGGTTGGTGGCAAGCTTGTGTATGTATCATCATCGGTCTTTACTATGCCAGCGTCTTGACGTGGGCTGGTAGCTATATCTATTTCTCGTTCAATCAATCTTGGGGTGCTGATCCTGAGGGTTATTTCTTTAAAGCTTTCTTAGCAACTTCAGATGCCGCTGGTTTTGACATGACCTTTATTAGTCATTTGTTATGGCCATTGATTGGTGTTTGGGCGCTTGTGCTTGTAATTCTATATGGTGGTGTTCGAAAAGGGGTTGAGCTTGCGAACCGTATTTTCATGCCGCTTTTAATCGTTCTTTTTAGCATACTCGTGATTCAAGCATTACGTTTACCAGGTGCTTCAGAAGGCTTAAATGCATTCTTTACGCCGAACTGGGAAGCGATGAAAGACTATAAAGTATGGCTTGCTGCTTATGGTCATATCTTCTTCTCGTTATCTGTTGGTTTCGGGATTATGGTGACCTATGCCTCGTATCTCAAACCAAAAACGAATTTAACTGGTTCTGGTTTCGTTGTTGGTTTTGCAAACTCTTCGTTTGAATTACTTGCTGGGATTGGGGTGTTTGCTGCATTGGGCTTTATGGCACATGCTGCGGATAAGAGTGTTCAAGATGTGGTAAGCGGTGGTATTGGTCTTGCGTTTATTGCATTCCCTAAGATCATTTCAAGTTTAGGAGCGGGTGCTGAATTATTCGGTATTTTATTCTTTACTTCATTGTTCGTTGCAGGTGTAACGTCAATGGTGAGTATTTTAGAAGTGCCAATTGCAGCGATGCAGGACAAATTAAAATGGGGCCGTGCGAAAGCCGTAACCATTATTGGTGGTGGTACTGGTATTGTTTCTATTGCACTGTTCTCAAGCGCTAATGCCATTAAATTAGTTGATATTATCGATCACTTTATCAATAACTTGGGTATTGTTTCTGGTGCACTTGTTTCGATCATCATGGTGTCTTGGTTCAAGCGCTCATTGATGCGAGAGCTTGAGTTACACGTAAACAGCATTTCAACAATCAAGTTAGGAAAAATCTGGGAATTCACGTTGACTGTGATAACGCCAGTGGTGTTGTTATCTACGCTTGGTCTTGCTTTAAGTGCTTTATTGCAAAAAGGATATGGCGATTACTCAATGAGTTTACAGCTTTGGTTTGGTTGGGGCTGTATCTTGTTCTGTGCAATCGGTGCTTTATTCATGTCTAGTTTAAAAAATCGCTAGGAGAGTGAAATGACGACTTCAGCTATTATCATGTTAGTGATTGCAATTGCTTTACTATGGGGTGGTTTATCTCTTTCGATTTTGCACTTATTGCGCAATCCTGAAGACTAGAATCACGCTGAGATACTTAAAAAGTAAAAAAAGCAGGCTTTAAGCCTGCTTTTTTATTATGCCAACTTTTTAATTAAGCAATAATAGAAACCATCACCTGATTGTGCAGTAGGGAGTAACTGACGACCATAGGTCTGTTCAATGCCCCAATCAGCTTCGATTTTAATTTCTTCTGCATCAGCATGTTCCGCAAAGAATGTCGCCATTTGCTGCTCATTCTCGACTTTTAAGATCGAGCAAGTGATATACAGCAATGTACCGTCGACTTTAAGTTGTTGCCACATCTGTTGCAAAATCTGCTGCTGTAAAGCGACTGTTTGCGCGATATCAGTGGACTGTCTGAGTAAGCGAATATCAGGATGGCGACGAATTACGCCTGTTGCTGAACATGGTGCATCTAGCACGATACAGTCGACCAGTTGCTGCGTCTGCCATGTAGTGGCATCTGCCTCGATAATCTCTACTTCGGTTTGATCTAAGCCAAGACGTTCGATATTTTCAGAAACACGCAGTAAACGTTTCGCATCATGATCAAGGGCAATCAATTTTTTAGGGTTAAAGCGCTCAAGGATATGTGCTGTTTTGCCGCCAGGTGCAGCACAGGCATCAACCACCACTTTGCCATCTAGGTTCGGTAAAAGCGTGGCACATAACTGTGCATGTTCATCCTGAACAGAAAAACCACCTTCTTCAAAACCCGGTAAATGGGTAATATTGCCCGTTTGTCCCAAAACAATACCAACATTTGAAAGCATGCAAGGACGAGCATCAATCTGTTCCTCATCCAAAATCTCTAAATATTCGTCACGACTGACTTGGCGTTCATTGACACGAAGGGTGAGCGGTGCGACTTGTTTTAAGGCTTGGCATAGAAGCTCTGTTTGCTCAGGCCAATCTTTTTTGAGTCGTTTGAATAACCAACTTGGTAAACCATGCGTATTATTCAATGCTGTTTGAAATTCATCTGTTTCACGTGAAACACGACGCAGAATCGCATTGACCAAACCACTCATTGGCTCGAAACCGAGTTGCTTGGCCGCATTTACCGTTTCTGAAATCGCGGCATGTACTGGAATACGAGTACATAGAATTTGATATAAACCAAGATATAAACAACTTTCTAGTGCTTCATTGTCTAATGGTTTTGTGAGCAATGGTAAGGTAATGGCTTTTAATGAATGCCATTGACGTAAGCAACCTAAAGTGAGTTCGTGATATAAACCACGGTCACGTTCAGAAACCATATTGATATGTTGATTTAAAACGGAAGACAAAGATTGCCCATTTTGAACCGCCAAAAGCGTTTTGACGACTTGCGCACGCAGATTCAAATTTTTTACAGAGGATTGATTTGATTGGCTCATGGGAGAATTTGTCCAATATGTAATTTCTGGGTTTGGGCAATTTGAACTGGATTGAGGGCTTTAGCACCCGGCCACTGAAGACTGGTGAGGCAGACGGCTGTATTGTCGCCACAAGCAACGTGTACACCTTGTTTGTCCATCGCTACAATCTCACCGACTTGAGCATCGGTTTTGCTGTGGGAAGAAAGCGTAGAGCCCCATACACGCAGCGCATTGTTTTCATCCAGTTGAATAAAGGCAACTGGCCACGGGTTAAAAGCACGGATATTACGGTCGATTTGAATGGCATTTTGTGTCCAATCTATACGCGCTTCTGCTTTCACGAGTTTGTGGGCATAAACAGTGAGTGCTTCATCTTGCACTTCACGTTTGGCAATAAAATCTTGCAGGCTTTGTTCTGATTCAAGCACAGTACAAATCGCTTCTGCACCCTGATCTGCCAATTTGTCATGCAAGCTGGCAGAGGTATCTTCTGCTGTAATTGGGCAATAGGTTTTATACATCATATCGCCTGTATCTAAACCAGCTGCCATCTGCATGATGGTAATCCCTGTTTCATCATCACCCGTCGCGATTGCACGTTGAATCGGTGCAGCACCACGCCAACGCGGTAATAGCGAACCGTGAATATTCAGGCAGCCATACTTCGGTGTATCTAAAACGGCTTGCGGTAAGATCAGACCATAAGCTGCGACGACCATCACATCAGCACCCAAAGCTGCCAATTCTTGTTGAGCTGCTAGGCCTTCTTCAGTCGACGCTTTAAAATGCAAAGGTTGATAAACAGGTAAACCGTTTTCAAGCGCCAATTGTTTAACAGGAGATGGCGTTAATTTTTGCCCACGCCCTGATTTACGGTCAGGTTGGGTATAAACAGCAATGATCTGGTGTGATGTTTTTAATAATGCCGCCAATGCGGTTGCCGCAAATTCAGGCGTACCAGCAAAAATGATTTTCACAAAGATAATCCAACTAAAACTTGCTGCAAATTATAAGCGAAAAAGCCACTAGTCCCTAATTCGATGGATTGAATTGCTTTTGTGCAAAAAAGATAGGTCCACTGGTCATGAGTTAAACGATAACTTGTAGTATGATGGAAAAAGCTCAGTATCATTTCGCTAGAGAGAAAGCCCTATTTTTCTCGAGCACACACTTGTTGGGAATAAAAAATGCCTGATTATCGTTCGAAAACATCAACACATGGAAGAAATATGGCCGGCGCGCGTGGCTTATGGCGTGCGACAGGTATGAAAGATGAAGATTTTGGCAAGCCAATTATTGCGGTGGTCAACTCATTTACCCAATTCGTTCCAGGGCATGTGCATCTTAAAGATTTAGGGCAACTCGTTGCGAGAGAAATTGAAGCATCGGGTGGTGTTGCAAAAGAATTTAATACCATTGCGGTTGATGATGGTATTGCAATGGGCCATGACGGTATGTTGTATTCATTGCCTTCGCGTGATTTGATCGCTGACTCAGTTGAGTACATGGTCAATGCACACTGTGCCGATGCAATGGTTTGCATCTCAAACTGTGACAAGATCACACCGGGAATGTTAATGGCAGCAATGCGTTTAAACATTCCAGTAGTATTCGTTTCTGGTGGTCCAATGGAAGCGGGTAAAGTGAAGTTCCGTGGTGATGAAAAAGCCATTGACCTTGTTGATGCCATGGTTGTTGCTGCTGATGAAAGCTATACCGATGAAGAAGTCGCTGCTTTCGAACGCTCTGCATGTCCGACTTGTGGTTCATGTTCAGGGATGTTTACTGCAAACTCGATGAACTGTTTGACCGAAGCGCTTGGTTTGTCTTTGCCGGGCAATGGTTCAATTGTTGCGACACATGCAAATCGTGAAAAATTATTCCTTAAAGCGGGTCGTTTAGTGGTTGAACTGGCGAAACGTTATTATGAACAAAATGATGACAGCATTTTGCCACGTTCTATTGCAACCAAAGCTGCATTTGAAAATGCCATGACTTTGGATATCGCGATGGGTGGTTCGACCAACACTGTATTGCACTTACTTGCTGCTGCGCATGAGGCAGAAGTTGACTTCACGATGGATGATATTGACCGCCTGTCACGTCAAGTGCCTGTATTGTCAAAAGTTGCGCCTGCGAAATCAGACGTACATATGGAAGATGTGCATCGTGCGGGCGGCATCATGGCGATCTTGGGTGAGTTAGATCGTGCTAAGTTACTCAACACTGAATGCCCAACTGTACATGAAAAAACACTCAAAGATGCCTTAGACAAATGGGATATTATTCGTACTGAAGACGCAGATGTGTATGAATTCTATCGTTCATCTCCGGGTGGTATTCCAACGCAAGTTGCATTCTCTCAAAACCGTTATTACTCAACTTTGGATGGTGACCGTGAGAAAGGCGTGATCCGTAATGCTGAACATGCCTTTTCTAAAGATGGTGGTTTGGCAGTACTTTACGGCAACATCGCTCTTGATGGCTGTATTGTAAAAACTGCGGGTGTCGATGAGTCAATCCTTAAATTTACAGGGACTGCACGCGTTTTTGAAAGCCAAGATGCTGCTGTAGAAGCCATTTTAGATCATAAGATCGTTGCTGGTGATATCGTGGTCATTCGCTATGAAGGCCCACGCGGTGGACCGGGTATGCAAGAAATGTTATATCCAACAAGCTATTTGAAATCTAAAGGTTTAGGTAAAGACTGCGCCTTGATTACGGATGGTCGTTTCTCTGGTGGTTCTTCAGGTCTATCGATTGGTCACGTTTCTCCAGAAGCTGCGGAAGGTGGTGCAATCGGTTTGGTTGAAGATGGTGACACCATTCAAATCGATATTCCAAATCGTACGATTCATCTTGATATTGATGATGCAACGATGGCACATCGCCGTACGGTGCAAGATGCTAAAGGCTGGCACCCAGCTGAAGAGCGTAAGCGTAAAGTATCTAAGTCGTTGAAGATTTATGCGATGCATTCGACCAGTGCCGCGAAAGGTGCAGTACGCGTTTTGTAAAATTCCTTTGCTGATCTAAATGCTCAGCATCGCTCTCCTTGTAATGCCATCGTTGTGTTACAAGGAGAATTTTTTGATGTTTGATTTTTATAATATAAAATACCCTTGGTTCTCATTTAACAGTACACTTGGGAAATATATCTTCTTTTCTATCATTCATTACGCTTAGAGGCGATTGACATGTCTTTGTTACGTCGTTGGTTTGATCCCATCCGATCGAGTTGGTTCTATCAGAAACCTTCTCGTCAGGCGGTTTTACCTACGGAACAGGGTTTAAGCATTTACCTACGTCTAGACGATGTTTATAGCTATCTTGCGGTGCAACAACTTGATCAGCTCAATGAAATCTTGAGTGATGAGCTCAAGCCGCTGAAAGTGATTATTTCGAGGCAAGATGCAGAACCTCCGAATGGTATGTCTGCACAGGATTGGCAGCAATATTGTTTAAATGATGCCAAAATTTTAGCCAAGCAACATCGTTTTGGCTTTGACGATACTCCCGAAATTCCAAGCGCTGAAGCATTACAACAAGCTGAAACAATTCTAAGAAATACGCCGTTAAGAGAACAAAACTTCCTACATCTACTTGAAGATGTCTTTCATATGTTGTGGCAACAACAATATGGCAAATTGCGTACCTTGCATACCATGGCCAGTAAACACCAAACCCCGCAGCATTATCCCGAACGTATTTTTAGTGACGTTCCAGTAGCTGCGAGTTATTTCGAATTTGGTGAGCGTAAATATCAAGCCGTTGATGATTTATTGCGCTTAACACGTCGCCTCAAACAACAGAAGTTGCTGACTGGAAATCCAATTTTCTTGATCAATCATATCGAATGGCGTGAGCATTTGATCAATGATGGCGAGGCACTGAATGAAGTGCAAGCGATGCATCCAGAGTTAGATCTTTATATTGCACTTGAAGATCCAATGAGCTGGTTATTGTTGGCATATATCAAAGAAGAACTGGCCAATTATTATAATATTCAGTTGAAAGTATATCCTCTGAGCTATCATGGTCGAGATTGGTTTGATTGGAGCTTAGCAACACGTGTATCTAAGCGAACACAAGTTGCCTTTACACCGTTCTGTCGCCCAACCAAAGAAGCCACTTATGAAATGGCTAAGCTGTTTTATAGCGTGCCTGAAGAGCAGCAAGTGGATGTTGTACATCAGATCTTAGAAAGTGTTTGGACACATGGCAAAGATATGTCCTTCAAAGCACATTTCCAACGGATGCAAAAACGTTTAGAGATCGAGCAACTGACTGAGCAAGATGTTGAAGTGTTATTAAAACAAAATGATGAACTGTGTCAGCAAAAGCATCAGCCTGATTTTCCAGTATTAGAATTGCGAATTGATGGGCAAAGTTATGTGTTTAATAGCTTATATCGTGTTTGGATGATCGAGAGCATCATCAGTAATGTGTTAGAAGATAAATACAAAATGGCCTCAAGCTCTGCCTGAGGCTGACTCCCAAAAATAAGAATAGGGCAGCACCTCAGTTTTTCGTAGCATAACTCCGATCTATCCGTGGAGTATGTCTGTGACCTTTATCGCAATTATTGTATTCGTCTTTATCTTTGCAGGGATGATTAAGGGCATGATCGGTCTCGGTTTACCTGCCGTGTCGATGGGGCTATTAACAATTGCAATGAGTCCTTTTCAAGCCGCTTCTTTACTCATAGTCCCATCCATGATGACGAACATTTGGCAGCTATTTGCTGAGGGTCGTGTTTGGGCATTTGTCTGTCGCTTTTGGTCATTGCTGATTGGAATTGTGGTGGGTTCTATTTGGAGTTTCTTACCGACCTTGAATCAAAGCCATGGACAAAGTAGTGAGCTGTTATTGGGCAGTATGTTGGCACTGTATGGTATTTACGGACTGTGCGTAAAAGCATTACCTGATCTCAGTCGATATGAAACTTGGTTATCCCCTGTGGTGGGCTATATCGGGGGAGCTGTGACTGTGGCAACTGGGGTGATCATTATTCCAGTTGTGCCTTACTTGCAATCTTTGCATTTGCAACGCGATGAGTTGGTACAAGCTTTGGGATTAACCTTTACCGTATCGACGATTTGCTTGGCTGTTTTTTTACATCACAACCCAATGGCTGGTGTCACACTCGATTATCGTCTTTCTATTGTGGCTTTGGTTGCGGCCTTAGTCGGGATGTGGTTGGGTAAAAAAATTCGCTATCAACTCAATGAACAACGTTTTCGCCGCTTATTTTTTATTGGCTTGGTGGCATTAGGGGCTTATATGTTATCGCATTAAGCGCTATTCGGATAAAGGGCGATGCTGCAATAAGAATTCTGCAAATTGTTGGTAATTCAAAGAAAGTTGATTGAAATCCTGTGTGGCGAGTAATAGTTTACGGTTCGCCCATGCCCCTCGCAATTGTACCGTATGAAAATGATAGTCAGCTTGCAAGCGTTGCGCTGCACGAGCAGGCATGATGGCAATTCCAACGCCCTGATCAACGACTTCGGCAATAGCGGAAAAGTTAGGCAATCGCAAACGGTACTGAATATTAAAACCAAGTAATTTTGCTTGGGTTTCAATAGATTGTTGCAAAGAATGATGTGGCATTAAACCAATGAATCCATAGTTTAATGCATCGAGTAAATTTAATTGTTCAGAGTGTTGTAATGCATGAGCAGCAGGACATATCAAAACCAAAGGATCACTGGCAAACTCTTGTGTTTGCAGATGTTGTGTATCAAAAAAACTAGAGACTAAACCGAGTTTGGCTATGCCTTTCGTTAATGCCGCAACAATATCAGAACTTTCAGCCTCATGTAAGTCGATGTTAATTTCAGGGTGATGCATTAGATATTGGGGTAACAAGGTTGGCAAATATTCACTTTGTGCTGATGAGTTACACCATAGTGTTAATGACTCAGGCACTTGCTGCCGAAAGCGCTGCATGTCTTGTTCGAGTTGCTGCTTTTGAACCAGTAACAACCGAGCATGTTCAGCCAACGCATGTCCAGCGCTGGTCAATTCAACCCCTGTACTATGTCGAATAAATAGCGGTGTATCGAAATATTGTTCGAGCTTTTTAATCCGCTCACTGGCTGCTTGTAGGGAAATAGCAGAACGTTCAGCGCCTTTGGTCAGACTGCCTGTTGTTACGATGTGTTGGAGTAATTGGATATCAAAAAAATCAAAACGCATATGAGCAACGCATTGAAATGCAAAAACTCATCATACTAAAAATGCTTGAAATAAAGATAGGGCGCTTCATTCCAAGCCAAAATAGTTTGATTGACTCAGCATTTGTCTGAAGATAAGAAAAGATTTAATCATTGTCTAAAGGATATTGTTCAAATAATTGTACGATCCAATCGATAAAGACTCGCTGTCTCGGCGACACTAAAGTTTTTGAAGGATACAGTAAAGAAACGGGTAGAGAGGGAACTTGATATTCCGTCAATAATGGGCAGAGTTCGCCACTCTCGATGTCTTTTAAATGACCATAACGAGGAACTTGGATAATCCCAAAGCCTTCTGCGGCGGCTGATGAATAGGAATGAGCGCCATTCACTTGAATCATCGATGTTAAATCATAAGTCTCTAGCTGTTGATTGACGATAAATTCTAGAGGGAGTGGTTTTTGTCGAGCAGTCGAGTAAAAACCAATCATAAAATGCTGTTTTAAATCGTTTAATGTGTTGGGCGTACCATATTTTTCTAAATATTTTGGGCTTGCGAGTGTTACTTGCTGAATATGTCCAAGATGTCGAACCACTAGTTCACTGTCATTTAAATATCCAATACGAATAACGCAGTCAATGCCTTCCTTAATCACATCGACATAGCGATCACTCTCGGTGAGTTGTAGCTGGATTTGCGGATATTCAGTTAAAAATGCATGTAGCTTTGGAATAATAAAGTGAGCAGCAAAAATCCCATGTACTTCAATTTTTAATGCGCCTTGTGGCTTAGCATGTAAAAAGTCATGATCAGACTCGTCAATATAACTCAGAATGTATTTACAACGTTGATAGTAAAGATTGCCCTCATCCGTAGGGTTGACCTGACGTGTCGTGCGAAACAAAAGCCGCGTATTGAGTTGCGCTTCGAGTTGTTTAATCGCATCCGTGATTGTTGAGCGAGGTAGGTTCAGGAGTTGTGCTGCTTTGGTAAAACTTCTTTGCTCGACCACATGTATAAAAACAGACATTGCATTCAATTTATCCATGTCACAGTGCTCATTATTTTGTTCGGAAAATTCGGACAAACATGCCGAAATATGATGGATTATCTTCTTTTATAAGAACAGTAGCATAGATCGTATCCAAAGATAAATTTTTTGATATGAGGTCAAATATGGATACTTTAGTAAAGCCAGCTGACGACAAAAAAGTGATTTTAATTACAGGTGCATCGCGAGGTATTGGTGCTTTTACTGCTGCATTATTGGCGCAGCAAGGGCATAAAATTGTGATTAATTATGCCAATAATGATGCCGAGGCAACGCGGGTCGTTACACAAATTGAAGCGCTCGGTGGCGTTGCGAGTTGCTTTAAAGCTGATGTGAGTAAGTCCCAAGATGTTAGCGCACTATTTGATTATGCCATTCAAAGCTATGGCAAAGTAGATATCCTCATTAATAATGCAGGCGTGATGTGTTTTAAAAAGATCGAGGCTTTGGATGATGAGACGATTGAACGAGTGCTCGCGATCAACCTGAAAGGTTCGCTGTATACCATGCGAGAAGCTGCAAAACGACTTGAACATGGTGGCAAGATTATAAACCTGTCGAGCAGTGTGATTGGAATGAAGCTTGCAGGCTATGGGATTTACACTGCGTCTAAAGCGGCGATAGAGTCGCTGACTGCTATTTTAGCGAAAGAATTAAGAGGTAAAAATATCACGGTGAATGCGATTGCTCCGGGGCCGACAGCAACAGAATTATTCTTTGAAGGCAAAAGTGATGAGCTAATTGCTCAGCTTAGCAAAGCGGCACCTTTAGAGCGTTTAGGTACGGTAGAAGATATTGCCGCCGTGATTCAATTTGCAGTAAGCCATCAAAGTGATTGGATTAATGCACAAGTCATCAGAGCAAATGGTGGCATTGTATAGTTCTAGATTGCATAAAATAAAAAAGGCAGCTTACGCTGCCTTGGTTTTCTAGTTTTTATCTTTTAGGCTAAACAATAAGTTCAGGAAAATCGCAGCAAAAGTTGCGGTTCCGATCCCACCTAAATTGAAGTTACCAAAGAGCAGTTCGAAGTTACCTGCACCTAAAATAATGGTGACAGAAGCGATGATCAGATTTTTATTATTAGAGAAATCGACTTTATTTTCGATCCAGATTTTTGCACCAGCAATGGTAATTAAACCAAAGACGACGATAGAAGCACCTGTCAGTACCGCCGTTGGGATGGTGCTAATCACTGCGCCAAATTTTGGTGAAAGACCTAGAAAAATCGCAAAAACACCTGCAATCACAAAGATAATCGTCGAATAGACACGTGTCACCGCCATGACACCAATGTTCTCGCCATAAGTGGTCATGCCAGGCGCACCGACACCGCCAGATAACGTGGTTGCGAGACCATCTGCAACAAAGGCTTTACCCAACTGTGGGGTTAAGTTTTCACCTGTCATTGCACCGACTGCTTTGATATGACCAAGGTTTTCAGCGACTAAAATCAAGGCAACTGGCGCAATAATCAAAATCGCGTTTAAATCAAATTTCGGATGCGAGAACGTTGGAATACCAAACCAAGGTGCAGCCGCAATTTGGGAGAAATCAATCGGCTTGCCATACCCCAGAATATTGGTGGCAATTGCATAGATCGCATAAGCAATCAATAATCCAACGAGAAGCAATAAACGCTGCAATAAACCTTTGGTAAAGACTGCGATAATGCCCATACTGAGTACAGTGATCAGTGCCATCCACATTTCAAACGGTTGACCTGCAACACCTTTAATCGTGACAGGAGCAAGGTTGAGACCAATAATCATCACGATCGCACCTGTAACCACAGGTGGCATCAATTTTTCGATCCAGCGTGTTCCTGTGAGCATTACAGCAAAGCCAATCAACGCATAAAAAATACCGCAGGCAACAATACCACCTAAGGCGATGGCTAAATTTGGATTCGCACCTGAGCCTGTGACATGACCTGTTGCGGCTGCCACAACACCAATAAACGCAAAACTTGATCCTAAGTAACTTGGAACGCGTCCACCAGTGATGAGGAAGAAAATAATGGTACAGATCCCTGACATGAGGATCGCAAGGTTGGGGCTAAATCCCATCAACAATGGTGCAAGAACAGTTGCTCCAAACATTGCGAATGCGTGTTGAACCCCGAGCACCGCGCTTTGTAAGGGCGGTAAATATTCATTTGTCGCAACAGGACGATGATCAATCTTTCCCTGATACGGCTGCCATTTTGGAAACCAATTTGACATAGATGAGACTCATTATGTGATATCAGCGCGTATCATACTCTGTCTTAAATCGCGCTTTCACCTATCCTCGTCTGAGAATATTGGGTGCTAAGGCTTTGAAGTTGATAATTTTTACCTTTTGGTAAAATAATCATTAAAATAACTTATCGGATTTGTTATTTATTTTGCTTCGATCATATGAAAAGTGAAATAACAACTTTGGAAAATAAATTTTAAAAAAATTCTAAAAATTTTTATAAAAGTGGAATATTTTGCCAATCGAATTATCAGCAGACATCATTATCCGCTGATAACTCATTCAAAGAGTATTTAGCCCGTATTACGTAAACCTGCTGCAATCCCTGCAATACTGACCATAAGCGCATGATCAATAGGGGTGTGTTCAGATTGATGAGTACTTAAATACAAACGACGACGCTTCATCAATTCTGCCTGTAATAGATGTAATGGCAACAGATAAGGTTTGCGCACCTGCATCGATTGATCAAGTACCTCATTATTACTGAGTAGCTTAGATTCACCTTTGAGACTCAACAAGGTATCTACGGCATTTTGTAGACGTTGGCGTAGTTCAACGCCAAGCAGTTTTAAGTCCTGGTCTTGGGTGAGGTGTGACTCGTAATACAGCGCAATATCCGCATCTGATTTAGACAGCACCATTTCCAGCATGTCGATCAGGGTTTGGAAATAAGGCCATTGTTCTAACATCTCATCCAGTGTGTTTTTGTGCTGCTCATGGACTTGATTAATCGCCGTCCCTGTTCCTAGCCAAGCAGGGAGCATGAGACGAATTTGTGTCCATGCAAACACCCAAGGGATGGCGCGCAGTGACTCAATGCCACCACTGACTTTACGTTTGGCAGGACGTGAGCCGAGCGGAAGCATTTGCAGCTCAAGCTCAGGCGTGACTGTACGCAGATAACTCACAAAATGAGGGTTTTCACGAACGGTTTGACGATAGACTTTTACTGATAAATCGGTCATTTGATTCATCAATGCACGCCATTCTTGTTTTGGTACAGGCGGCGGCAAGAGTGTCGCTTCTAATGTTGCCGCGGTATAGATCTCTAAGTTCTGTAAGGCAATGCCTTCTAGTCCGAATTTAAATCGAATCATTTCACCTTGTTCAGTGACACGAATCGCACCTGAAATCGATCCTGGTGGTTGAGAGAACAAAGCTTGTTGTGTCGGCGCGCCGCCGCGACTAATCGAACCGCCCCGACCATGGAATAATGTCAGTTGCACACCATGCTTTTGAGCGATCGCCGTGAGTTCTTCTTGGGCGCGATACTGTGCCCAGTTTGCTGACATAAAGCCTGCATCTTTGGCTGAGTCCGAGTAACCAATCATGACTTCGTGTTTGGCATTAATATGTTGCTTATACCAATGCATACTAAACAGCGTATCCATGGTTTTTGCTGCGCCGTCTAAATCTTTAAGCGTTTCAAAGAGTGGAACGACACGTAATGGTTGCTGAATCCCTGCTTCTTTTTGCAATAACAAAACAGCAAGGACATCACTTGGATATTCAGCCATAGAAATGATATATGCACCCAAACTTTCAGGCGGTTGTTCCGCTAAAGTTCGCATTGTTGCAAATACTTCCAATACATCAGGATGCTGAATCAGGCTACCTTCAGGCTCATTTAAATATTTTGGCAGCAGTGGACGCTTACTTTGTAATTCTTGGATCAAGAAATTTTGACGCGCTTGCTCAGTCCAAGATTCGAAATTGCCGAGACCTAAATATTCCGTAATCGCTGAAATGGCTTGGCGATGTCGTCCAGATTCCTGACGAATATCGAGTTTGAGTAGCTCGATTCCAAAACAATTCACCCGATAGATGAAATCTAACAATTGACCATTGGCAATTTCGGCTAAATTACTGTCAACCAAAGAGCGATAGCACAGCAATAATGGTTGTAGCAATTCATCCTTATGACGAATGATATTTCGATCATCTGCTTCTAGACCTTGTAAACGTTGCCCTAAGCAATAACGAGTTGCTTTTAAACGTTCACGTGTTTCACGCAAATATTCACGATACGGTTCAGGGTGTGGCTCACCCAGTGCTTGCGCGAGTTCATCAGAACAATGCTGAATCGACAGTTCCCAGCGTAAGTTTTCAATATCACGTAAATATAAGTCCGCTGCTTGCCAACGGGATAGCCATAATACTTCTTGCGTGATTTTATGAGTAACATTTGGATTACCGTCACGATCACCACCCATCCAAGAAGCAAAGCGAATCGGTGCAACTGTCAACGGTAAGTTTTGCTCACAATGTTGTTGTGTGAGCTCATTGAGTTCACGAACGAATTTGGGAACTGCATTCCATAAGGTCTGTTCAATGGTTGCAAAACCCCATTTAGCTTCATCTACTGGCGTTGGGCGATGTTGGCGAATTTCATCTGTTTGCCATGCCGAACTAATCAATTGCTTCAATGTCGCAAGCGTTTGTTGGCGCTCACGGGGTGTCAACTTTTGCTGATCAAGCTGAGACAGGCAATCGGTAATATCATCATATTTTTGAATTAAGGTACGACGACTGACTTCGGTTGGGTGTGCAGTGAGCACTAGCTCGATTTTGAGATCACAGAGCTGTTGGAACAGTTGTTGTTCATTGATTTGTTGGGTTTTGAATTTTTCAAATAAGTGCGGTAATGGATTCGGGCTTGGTGCTTGTTCATCAAACTCAGCCTGACGACGACCACGAACCACATTATATTGCTCTGCAATATTGGCGAAGTTGAGAAAATGAGAGAAAGCACGAGTGAGGGGCAAAATCTCTTCATCTTTTAAGCCAAGGAAAAGTTGTTCTAATTGTTTTTCTGCTTCGATTTGACCGTCTCGTGCACCTTTGGCGAGTGCACGGATTTGCTCAACTTGATTAAACAAATCTTGCCCAGCATGTTGCTTTAAGGTTTCACCAAGTAAATTGCCCAATAAGCGGACATCTTCACGTAATGGAGCCGTGATTTGCTGAATCATTCTATTTCTCCTGATGTTCTCATTTGACTATAGCGCGATTGAGAGACATTCCAAGTGGAGAACGTAAATAAATGTGAAATTTATTTAAATTTTAGTTTGATATTTAAGCAAAAATAGCTCAACTGCTTGTTGAATCATCTGATCGATTTCAATTGCGGTTGGTACCGTATCTAAACCTAACAATACACGGTAGTGACGTAAGCCTAGCATCAAGGACACAATCATTTCTGTTTGTTTAAGTGGGTCATCGGCTTGGATAAAGTTCAAGTGGATGGCTTGTCGGAAAAAATCACACCAAACATTACTCATCCGTGTATGTGATGCATCAAAAAACTGTTGGGTCAGCGGACTCTGTTCCGCGGCGAGTTCAAACAGCACACGATCAAGTTTCAGCGCTTCAGGAAGATAAATAATACTAAGTGCACGGTGACACATCACATACAGCGCTTGTTCGAAGTTACTTTCCTCGGTGAGGACAATTTCTTTGGCACAAATGGATTCTTCACAACTTTCTTCAATCGCACAAATAAACAGATTGGCTTTGTCTTGAAAGTGGTTGTACACCGTCAGTTTAGTCACGCCCGCGTCTTTGGCAATTTGATTCATATTGGTGGCGTGGTAACCCATTTTCAAAAAAATAGATTTTGCAGCCTGTAAGATTTTGGCTCTTTTCTCTAAATCTTTTGGGCGACCACTGTTGTTTTGCACGCTGTCATTCTCTTTTAATTAAATTAAAAATCAATTAAATAACTTTATTTTTTAATTAATGTACTCATGGGTGTATTAATTAAAAAATAAACAATTTATCATGATATGCATATTGTGCCTTAAAAAATCAATCTGAATAAGAGCGAAAAAGAGATGAATCTGCTAAATCATGTAATTGTGGGGTTGCTCGTACTCAGCAGTGTCACTTTATCCGCATGCCAAAAAGAGGTTCCCAAGACTGAGGAAATTCCGTATGTCATGGTGACGCAACCGAGTAGCACGCATGTTGATCAAAAGAGCTATGCTGGCGATGTGCAGGCGAGGCAAGAAACGGCTTTGGCATTCCGTGTCGGGGGACAAATTACGGAACGTTATGTTGATGTGGGTGATCGCGTTAAAGTTGGGCAAGTCTTGGCAAAGTTAGATGTTAAAGATGCACAACTGCAAATGAATGCTGCAAAAGCGCAACTAGATAGTGCGCAAGCCGCAGCAAAAATTGCAGCGCAGGAATATCAACGTTATCAGCAATTACTTCCAGTCAATGCGGTGAGCCGTTCGCAATTTGATGCGATCAAAAATCAGTACGAATCAGCGCAAGCAACCTTGCAACAAGCGCGCTCGAATTATGAGGTGTCTTCAAACCAAACAGGTTATAACCAACTCATTTCCAATAAAAATGGTGTGATTACCCAACGTCAAATTGAAATTGGACAAGTCGTTTCTGCTGGACAGCCAGCGTATCAACTGGCTATTGATGGTGAGCGTGAGGTGGTATTTGGTGTGCCTGAACAAGCAGTCAGCCAAATTAAAGTCGGTCAGTCAGTTTGGGTCACGCTATGGTCACAACCTGAAGCACGTTTTGCTGCCAAAGTTCGTGAGGTTTCACCCGCAGCTGACCAGTCCAGAACGTTTACGGTGAAAGTCTCATTGTTGGAAGGGCAGTCTTCGATTCAGCTGGGGCAGAGCGCTCGCGTCTTCTTTGTCACGCAACAAAACAACGTACTGAGCGTGCCTTTGTCTAGCGTCACTGCCAATGGTCAAGATGCTTATGTATGGGTTGTGAATGCAAATAACACCTTACGTAAAGTGGCTGTGAACTTGGGGGCATATGGACGTGATAGTGTGCCGATCATTTCAGGTTTAAAAGCAAATGATTGGGTTGTGGTCGGTGGCGTACATTTACTTCGCGATCAGCAAAAGATTCATCCTGTAGATCGTGATAATCGTGAAGTCACGGTAAAAACGGGAGGTTAAACATGAAATTTAACCTTTCAGAATGGGCACTTAAGAATAAGGGCATTATTCTCTATTTTATGCTGTTACTTGGCATTGTAGGGATCATGTCCTATTCGAAACTCTCACAAAGTGAAGACCCCCCATTTACTTTTAAAGTGATGGTCGTCCAAACCTATTGGCCGGGTGCAACTGCGAAAGAAGTTTCCACGCTGGTGACTGATCGCATCGAAAAAGAATTGATGACCACGGGCCAGTATGACCGCATCATGGCGTACTCTCGCCCTGGTGAGTCTTTGGTGACTTTCGTTGCTAAGGATTCGCTACCATCAAGCAAAATTCCTGATGTTTGGTACAACGTCCGTAAGAAGGTCAATGACATTCGTCATCAGTTACCGAGTGGTGTACAAGGTCCATTTTTCAATGACGAATTTGGCGATACCTTCGGCAATATCTATGTCCTCACGGGCAAGGATTTTGACTATGCAGTAATGAAAGAATATGCCGATCGTCTACAACTGCAATTGCAGCGTGTTAAAGACGTGAGCAAGGTCAATCTCGTTGGCTTACAAGATCAAAAAATCTGGATTGAACTTTCCAACACCAAAGCGGTTCAGCTCGGTGTCCCTGTCACTGCCATTCAAGAAGCGATTCAAAAGCAAAATGATATGGCATCTGCGGGTTTCTTTGAAACAGGTACAGATCGTATTCAAATTCGGGTCAGTGGACATTTACACAGTGTTGATGATCTGAAAAAGCTGCCATTGTTGGTGGGTGATAAAACCATTCAGTTGGGGGATGTCGCTGAGATTTATCGCGGCTTTAGTGAACCTGCACAACCACGTATGCGTTTTATGGGCGAGAATGGGATTGGTATTGCGGTATCGATGCGTAAAGGCGGTGACATTATTGCTTTGGGTAAAAATCTCGAAACTGAATTTACCCAATTGCAAAAGACTTTACCTTTAGGTATGAAGCTGCAAAAAGTTTCTGATCAGCCCGTCGCGGTACAACGTAGTATTCATGAGTTTTTAAAGGTATTGGCTGAAGCAGTCATTATCGTACTGTTAGTGAGTTTCTTCTCACTGGGTTTTCGCACAGGTTTAGTGGTGGCACTATCCATTCCACTGGTGCTTGCGATGACTTTTGCAGGCATGAATTTATTTGATGTCGGACTACATAAAATTTCTTTAGGCGCTTTGATTCTCGCATTGGGTCTGCTGGTCGATGATGCCATTATCGCGGTCGAGATGATGGCAATCAAAATGGAGCAGGGCTATAGTCGGCTCAAAGCTGCTGGTTTTGCATGGCAAACGACTGCTTTCCCAATGCTGACAGGAACACTGATTACCGCAGCGGGTTTCTTGCCTATTGCCACTGCGCAATCTGGGACAGGAGAATATACCCGTTCTATTTTCCAAGTGGTGACGATTGCGCTGATCGTATCGTGGATTGCCGCAGTTTTGTTTGTTCCCTACCTTGGTGAAAAGTTGTTGCCTGACTTCACCAAACAACAGCAACAAGCTGCATGGTATTTACGTCTATGGGCGAAATTACGTAAGCAGCCTGTGCCTGTGGTTGAGGCACATGGCCAACACCATGACCCTTATCAGTCGAAGTTTTATCAATCGTTCCGCCGTGTGGTTGAAGTTTGTATCACTTATCGTAAGACGGTGATTGCCGTAACGGTTGGGATCTTCATCTTTTCTGTCGCAATGTTTAAGTTTGTGCCACAGCAATTTTTCCCTCCATCCAACCGTGCCGAAATTTTAGTAGATTTAAAACTAGAGGAAGGCGCATCCTTGACGGCAACCGAGCAAGCCGTTCATAAAGTCGAAAAATTCCTTTCTAAGCAAAAAGGGATTGATAACTATGTGGCTTATGTCGGGACAGGTTCACCACGATTCTACTTACCTTTGGATCAACAGTTACCACAGGCGAGCTTTGCTCAGTTTGTAGTGTTGGCATCCTCTTTAGATGATCGTGATGAAATTCGACGTTCTTTAGAAACGCAAATTAAGCAGCTCTTGCCACAAGTGCGCACGCGTGTGTCATTGCTCGAAAATGGTCCACCTGTCGGTTATCCATTGCAGTATCGGGTTTCGGGTGAGGATTTAGCGACAGTACGTCAATGGGCACAAAAAGTGGCCAAAGTATTGAGTGAAGATCCAAACACCACCAATGTACATTTGGATTGGGGTGAGCCAAGTAAGATTATTGCGATTGAGATCGATCAAGATCGTGCACGTCAGATGGGTGTTTCTAGCGCTGATTTGGCAAATTTCTTAAATGCCTCAGTCACGGGTACGGTGATGAATCAATACCGTGAAAAACGTGAGTTGATTGAAATTCGTCTACGTGGTGATAAAACGGAACGTGCTGAAGTTGCCTCTCTAGCCAGTTTAGCTGTTCCAACGACTCAAGGTACGACAGTTCCATTAGCGCAAATCGCAAAAATCGAATCACGTTTTGAAGAAGGCTTAATCTGGCATCGTAACCGCTTGCCCACGATTACTGTCCGAGCAGATATTCGTACGCATTTACAACCTGCAACGGTTGTTCAACAGTTGGCTGATCAAATGCAGGCTTTACGAACTGACTTACCGAATGGTTATCTACTCGAAGTTGGCGGTACAGTTGAGGAGTCTGCGAAAGGACAAAGTTCAGTCAATGCGGGGATGCCTTTATTCCTTGCGGTGGTGATGACTTTATTGATGATCCAATTGCGTAGTATGTCGCGTGCAACCATCGTGTTGCTGACAGCACCACTTGGCTTAATTGGTGTCGTGGCGTTCTTGTTGTTATTCAATAAACCCTTTGGTTTCGTCGCAATGCTTGGAACGATTGCCTTGTCTGGCATGATTATGCGGAACTCGCTGATTCTCATCGATCAGATCGAACAAGATATACATGCTGGGCAAGCGCCTTGGGATGCGGTGATTGATGCAACCATGCGCCGATTCCGTCCAATTGTTCTTACTGCATTGGCTGCTGTTTTGGCAATGATTCCGTTATCACGCAGTATTTTCTTTGGTCCAATGGCTGTTGCAATTATGGGCGGATTGATTGTTGCGACCTTATTAACCTTATTTTTCTTGCCTGCGCTCTATGCCGCTTGGTTTAAGGTGAAAAAAACAACATATCTATCGTAATTATTTTGTGAATAAAGGTGCGAAATATTGAAAATTTCAATATAGTAGCACCTATATTTAAAGACCAAAAAATAATTGAATTTCATTGCATGACAAATTTGGCAAAATGCACTGGATGAGGTGATATAGAGCATGGGGCAAGACAATATTGAGCAGCATCGCCGCTATGTGGCGATTTCTTACGTGTTCATGTTTCTTGCATTATTTACAATAGTGTTTGCAGCGTTTGCATACCTGTTAGCACGCAAAGTTGCGATTGTGGATAATGCAGAGGTATGGATACATGCGCATGCACTCTGGATTATGCGTAATGTGCTGCTATTTATCTTGATGGCATTTTTTGCCGCCCTTTGGTTTATTCCTCTATTCTTTTTTGCATGGGATAGCGCAACTTGGGTGACCGCAATGACGGTTGCTGGTGTGGTATTTAGTTCAATTGCATGGTTATTTTTATTGAATGCTTGGATTCAAGGCATTGCTAAATACTTTAAAAATAAAGCAGTTTTTTAAATTTATTGCTTTTTTATTGCGATAGACCTTGTAAATTTATCATACAGCCCCTATTAAGGCTCTGTTGACTTTAGAAATAAAAAGTCAGCAGAGCTTATTTGTTTGTATAGATTTAATAAATTCCGTGAGGAGCATCGCCAACCATGGCTAAACGTGATTATTATGAGGTTTTAGGCGTATCGAAAACCGCAGGTGATGATGAGATCAAAAAAGCCTATCGTAAGTTGGCGATGAAGTATCACCCTGACCGCAACCCTGACAACGCTGAAGCTGAAGACAAGTTTAAAGAAGCGTCTGAAGCGTACGAAGTTCTTTCAGATAGTGAAAAGCGTAGTATGTATGACCGTGCAGGCCATAGCGCTTTTGAAGGTGGCTTTGGCGGTGGTGGCTTCGGTGGCGGTTTTAGCGCTGAAGATATTTTCAGCCAGTTCGGTGATATCTTTGGTGGTGCATTTGGTGGCGGTGGTCGTCAGCAACAACGTCAGCGCCGTGGTTCAGACCTTCGTTACGTGATGGAATTGACGCTTGAAGAAGCAGTCAAAGGCGTGAAAAAAACCATTACTTTCACTGCGCCAGCGCCATGTGAAACCTGTGATGGTAAAGGATCTAAAAATCCAAATGATGTAGAAACTTGCCGTACTTGTCACGGTGCTGGTCAAGTGCGCATGCAACAAGGTTTCTTCTCTGTTCAGCAGACGTGTAGTACCTGTCGTGGTCAGGGCAAGATTATTAAAAATCCTTGTAATACCTGTCATGGATCTGGTGTATCAGACCGTCAGCAAACGCTTGAAGTTACCATTCCTGCAGGTGTAGATAATGGTGATCGCGTACGTTTAACGGGCAAAGGTGAAGCGATTCGTGATGGTCAATCAGGTGATCTATACGTAGAAGTTGTTGTTCGTGAACACGAAATCTTCCAACGTGATGGCGCTGATTTATATATGGATGTTCCTGTGAGCATTGCCGATGCTGCATTAGGAAAAGAAATTGAAATCCCGACCCTAGAAGGGCGCGTGAGCTTGAAAATTCCTGAAGGCACGCAAACAGGCAAACTGTTCCGCTTGCGTGGTAAGGGTGTTCGTCCAGTACGTAGCAGCATGGTCGGCGACCTATTGTGCCGTATCGTGGTAGAAACTCCAGTGAATTTAAATAGTCGCCAACGTGAATTGCTGAAAGAATTACAAGCTTCTTTTGATGGTGATGGTCATGCCTCATCTCCAAAGAAAAAATCATTCTTTGATCGCTTATTCGATTAATTTGCATCAACAAAAAAACCTGCTTCGGCAGGTTTTTTTGTGGGAAATTTTTTAGCGGAGCGACAGAGTTTTGCTATAGTAGCTGGATTGTTTAAATAAAAGACTGGGAAATATTATGTCAACTTCTCCACGCATTGGGATCTTGGGTGCAGGCGGACGCATGGGGCGTATTTTGATTCAAGCCGTACAACAGGCGGGTTATCAGCTTGCGGCAGCAGTTGAGCGTCCTGAAAGTAGCTTGGTGGGTGCAGATGCAGGGGAACTTGCTGGTGTAGGCAGCCTTGGCGTGAAGGTTGTGGGAAGTTTGAGTGAAGTTTTAAAAGACTGTGATGTGGTGATTGATTTCACGGCACCTGTCGCGACAGAGCAGCATCTGAAACTGTGTCGTGAAGCTGGCGTTGCGATGGTGATTGGCACCACAGGGATGTCAGATGAGCAAAAAGCATTTTTAGATGATTCTGCGACACAAACACCTGTGGTTTATGCAGCAAACTACTCAGTCGGTGTGAACGTTTCAATTAAATTACTAGAACTAGCAGCGAAAGTGTTTGGCGATACAGTTGATATTGAAATCATTGAAGCACATCATCGCCATAAAGTAGATGCTCCATCTGGTACGGCATTCATGATGGGTGAAGCAATTGCAGATACACTTGGTCGCAATTTGAAAGAAGTCGCTGTATATGGTCGTGAAGGTTATACAGGGCCTCGTGACCGTCAAACCATTGGTTTTGAAACGATTCGTGGTGGTGACATCGTGGGTGAACATACCGTGATGTTTATTGGTGAAGGCGAGCGCGTTGAAGTGACACATAAAGCGACGAATCGTATGAACTTCGCTGCGGGTGCAGTGCGCGCAGCAGCATGGGTGGTAGGACGTGAAGCTCGTAAATACGATATGAAAGATGTTTTAGGCTTTAACGATATTCAAGTATAAAAAGTTCCTTTTTTGCACTATAAAAAGAGCTTGTCGAGCTTTTTACTGGATCGTTCTAAGTGAAAACAAGCTCTCTTCATCATTAAAACAATCGAGCATGACATGAATAAAAAGCATATTGTTCTTGCTACGCTGCTCAGTCTGACGAGCTTTGTCGTAACTGCTGCCGAAGCCCCAAAACTGAGTTTACATCGTAATAATATTAAGGTTTGGACGTACCAGACTGAAAATAATCCTGTTTTCCAATATAAAGCAGAAACCACATTTGATGTGCCATTAGAGCGTGCAGTTGCTGTGGTTCTTGATGTTGAACGGACACCTCAATGGGTACCTTATGTTGGAAAAGCACAGCTGCTTTCTCGAGATGAGAAGAAAGGGGAGTTTACACTTTATATGGTGCTTGATTTTCCATTTCCTCTGAAAGATCGTGATGTCGTGATTAAGGGGAAAATGACTAAGAATGCCGATGGTAGTATTAGTATTAAAAATAATGCTGTGCAAAATAATTATCCTGAACAGCCTGATATTATCCGTTTAACCAAATATGCGGGGGATTGGACATTCCAAAAACTTGCCAATAATAAAGTCAAGGTGACAACCACAGGTTATGCTGATCCAGCAGGTGCGATTCCTTTGAGTTTTGTGAATATGTTTGTGCAACAGCAACCCTATCAAATGCTGATGAAGATGAAGAAAGAAATTTATAATCCATTGTATGCGCAACCGAAGTTGCCCGATGTTTTAAAATAAAAAAAATGCCTGATTCAAATCAGGCATTTTTTTCAGTTAAATTTGAGGGCATTGCTGATAATCAGTACTTTCTTGTTGAGATAATTTAATCTGAATAAAAACTAGGATTAAGCCGATCCCTGCGAGTAAAGCACCAATCATCGACACTGCGGCATAACTTAGCCCGAGGCTGAGTACCGCTCCACCCGCTGCTGCACCAATCGCATTGCCCAAGTTAAACGCACCAATATTCACGGAAGAAGCAAGGCCAGAGGCTTCGTGTGCCACCGACATCACGCGCATCTGTAATGGTGGTACGATGGCAAAGGCAGCTGCGCCCCAGATTACTAAAGCAAGGGCTGCACCTACTTGTGTTTGAGCAAGGATTGGGAAAATGAGCATCAATCCGATTAATAACCCTAAGAAACCAATTAAAGTTTTATTGATAGAAAGGTCTGCAAACTTGCCACCGAAATGGTTACCAATTGAGAAACCAATCCCGATGAGCACGAGCATCATGGTAATAAAGGTCGGCGAAGCATGCGTAAATTCAACCAAACTTGGTGCGATATAGGTGTAAAGCGTAAACATTGCCGATGCACCAAACACCGTCGTAAGTAATGCCAAGATCACAGGTAGACGAGTAAGCACGCGAAGTTCCATTTTTACATTCGGTTTTTGGCCTACAGAGCCAACAGGAAGTGCTTTCCACAGTGCGAACATGGTAATCACACCGAGCGCTGAGATAGCAAGGAAAGACATTCGCCAGCCAATGTTTTGCCCGACCCAAGTTGCTAAAGGTACTCCACCAATATTGGCAATCGTAAGCCCCATAAACATCATCGCGACGGCACTGGCTTGTTTATTGGCAGGAACGACACTAGCAGCAACAACTGAACCAATCCCAAAGAATGCACCATGATTGAGGCTAGTGATCAATCTAGCCCCCATTAAGCTCATGTAGTTAGGTGAGAAGGCAGCAATCAAGTTCCCAATGGTAAAAATAGCCATCAATAGAATCAGCGCATTACGACGCGCAAAACCACCAAACCATAGGGTCATGATGGGAGCACCCAACATTACCCCTAAAGCATATCCCGTGATCAGCATCCCAGCACTAGGAATTGAAACACCGAGATCATTGGCAATGTTTGGTAATAAACCCATAGGTGAAAATTCAGTAGTTCCAATTGCAAACGCACCAATAGCTAATGCGAGCAAAGGAAGATTGATGCGTTGCTTCATATTTATTTGTCCCATACTGGTGCAAGTTCAGGAGGATCAATTTCACGACCATTACGTTCTAATTGAGCAATCATTTGCATTTCTTCAGCACTCAGTTTTAAGTCTTGTGCCTTTAAGTTGCTGATTAGATTCTCACGTTTAGTGGATGAGGGGATCACGGCATAACCTTGTTGTAAGGCCCATGCTAAAGCGACTTGTGCGCTTGTCGCTTGGTGCTGTGCTGCGATTTCCAGTAGGGTTGGATCATTGAGTACCTTGCCATAAGCAAGGGTCATATAGGACGTTACATCAATATTTTGTTCCCGTAGATAATCGACTAAATGCTGGTTCTGCAAATAGGGGCTCAGCTCAATTTGATTGGTTGCGATATGTTCAACACCAATGCTATCAATCGCTTGTTGGGTCAAGGCAATATTGAAGTTTGAGATGCCAATCTGTTGAGTTAAACCTTGTTGTTTAGCTTCTAATAATAATTGCATCACTTCTGTGATATCAGTTCCTTGCGATGGCGCGGGCCAATGAATCAAGGTCAGATCAACTGCATCGGTACGTAATTTCTGCAAACTTTCTTTTAAGCTTGGAATGAGGCGTTGTTCAGAAAAGTTATTGATCCAAATTTTCGTTGTTAAAAAAATGTCTTTACGTGCGATGCCACTTTCACGGATTGCTTGTCCTACGGCAGCTTCATTTTCATAAATTTGTGCTGTATCAATAGCGCGATATCCGACATCTAACGCAGTTTTGACTGAATTAATGAGGATTTGATCATTTAAACGATAGGTGCCTAAACCAAACTGAGGGATTTGCATATTCTTCATCTCATCTTTTAAATGCTCCACGGAGCATATTTTGCTAATGATCGAAATTTTGCATGGATTATCATTGCTAAAAAATATATGGATTAGCAAAATATAGTTGACTAAATATCAATAATGGACAGCATGAATGAAATCAACAATTGAGGAGTTACTGACGTTTATCACGATTGTCGATACAGGTTCTTTTATAGCGGCGGCAGAAAAATTAGAACAAACCTCATCTGGGGTGAGCCGTGCATTGAGTCGATTAGAAGCAAAACTTGAAGTGACTTTGTTGGAAAGAACCACGCGTAAATTGAAACTGACACAGGATGGTCAAAACTTTCTTAATCATGCCCGTAAAATATTAAATGATCTCAATGCCGCTGAAGAAGCACTACAAAAATCGGATCAAGATACAGCTGGACTAATTCGAATCGATTCTGCCAACCCTTTTATTCTGCATGTGATTGCACCGTTGATGCATGCATTTCAACAGCGTTATCCGAATATTGAACTTGAATTGAATAGCAATGATCAAGTGATTGATCTATTGGAGCATAAAACGGATGTCGCATTTCGGTTTGGTGAGTTACATGACTCAAGCTTACACGCCAAATTGTTGTGCAAAAGTCGCATATATATCGTGGCAAGTCCTGACTATTTGGCGCGTGAAGGAATGCCTCAACAAGCTTTAGAACTTTTGACACATGAAGTGATCGGTTTCTCTCGACCAGTTAGGGTGAATCAGTGGCCGATAAAAGTTGAGGGTGAGTACTTTTTCGCGAAGTCTAAAATAAAAGCCTCAAGCGGTGAAACGGTTAGACAGTTGTGCTTACGGGGCTTAGGAATAGCACGATTATCTGAGTTTGAGATTTGGAAAGATTTACAAGAAGGTCGTTTAGTTGCGTTGTTTGAAGATCAAATTGAGCACTCTTATCAAAGCATCCATGCTGTTTATTATCAACAAGAGCATTTACCCAAACGTGTGCGGTTGTTTATTGAGTTTCTGAGCGAGCAACTAAGTCAGGGTTTCTCGGTGTGTCGTTAGTTGGCTTAGGTAAAATAACTTCCAAAACTTGAAGGTTTTTCCCTGTCGGCTGCGCGACAGAAACGACAATATGTTGTTGTTTCAATGTGCATTCAAGTTCTACTGTTGGCAGTAATAAACCCGTTAAAACCAGTCCGTTTTCATTTGGTTTTTTATAGATCAGCTTTAATGTGTTTTGCTCAGCTTGGTTTGGAATCTGCTCTAATTTCCAAAACTCATAGGTCTGCTGATTTTGTGTTTTGAGATACCCTTCAGAAAGTGTCTTACATATTTCCTGTTGCTGATGTGTTTTTTGATCAGTGATTTGGCATCCAGTAAATACAAGGCTGCATAATATAAATAAGACTTTATTTTTCATTGCTTTATCCTCCTGTAGTTGATTTTTATAGCTTAACGGTGTTGTATAAACCAATACAGATACAGAAATTTCTAAAAAAGCAGTACAGAAATGAGTTTTCAATATCAAAGATTGGCAGATCAACTTGCCCATAAGATTTATCAACATGAGCTTCAGCCTCAACAAAAGCTGAGTTCTCTAAGAGAATTTGCTCGTCAGCAAGAGGTGAGTTTGAGCACCGCTCAACAGTGCTATGAGTTGTTGGAGGCAAAAGGGCTAATTTATGTCAAAGCAAAATCAGGTTATTTTGTTAGCCCTCGACAATATCAAAGTGCTATTCCTGATAGCCCTCAATTCGAATCAATGCCGAGACAAGTATCAAATTTAGACCTGCAAAATCAGATTCAGACCGCTTCGATACAAAGCCATTTGACACCGCTGGGTGCGATTCAGTTGTCACCACATCTGATTCCAGTGGATGGTTTGCGCCGCTCTTTACAACGTGCGCTCAAGCATTGTCAGCCTGAGGATTTCTTATATTGCAATAAGCAAGGGCATATGCAATTGCGTCAGGCACTGTCTGATCATTGGCGTGAAGACGGAATCTATGTGGCGATTGAAGATATTTTTATTACCAATGGTTGTATGCCTGCTCTTTCATTGCTGATTCAGCAAATGACCAAAGAGGGCGATAGCATTCTTATTCCTACGCCAACGTTTAATGGTCAACTGCAAATGTTGGCGGGGTTAAAGCGAAAAATTATTGAAATCCCTGCGGATCATCAAGGGATTGATCTTGAGCGACTGGAATCGTTTATGCGACAGGGGGCTGCGAAATTATGCTTACTCACCGCTAATTTTCAAAATCCATCGGGTTATTGCCTAAGCAATGAACAAAAGCAGCATATCGCTCAGCTGGCCGAGAAATACCAATGCTTTATTTTAGAAGATGATATTTATGGAGAATGTAGTTTTCAAAAAGAACGACCATTGCCGATTCGTTATTGGGATCAACAAGGCTATGTGATTTGGTGTGGCTCGGTGTCTAAATCGCTATCCAGTGCTTATCGCGTTGGATGGTTTTGTTTAGGACAACAGTTGCAGCATTTACGTCCACAGTTGATGGCAAATAATGTTGGTGTAAATACACCGTTGCAATTGGGTTTGGCAGATTTTATTTATAGCCGTGGTTATCGCGAGCATTTGGAGCGCTTACGTCCAAAATTGATGCAGCAGGTTGAACAGTATCGGGCCTATATCTTAGAAGCTTTCCAAGGGCTGCCAATTGCCTTGAGTCAGTCTGAAGGGGGATATGCACTGTGGTTACAGTTACCGAAATCAATTTCAGGCTTAGAACTCTATTATTTAGCTCAAGCAAAAGGGATTAATATCGTGCCTGGTGAAGTGTTTGGTGAAGATAAACGTTATCAGCATTTTGTGCGTTTAAATGCGGGACATGCTTTAACAGAAGAAATCCGCCAAGCGCTTCAGCAGTTGGCGGATTGGGTTCGGAAAAGCTTACATTAATCAAAATCTGCTTTGAGGACGATACGATAACGTGCTTGTCCTGAATGCAGTCGCTCAATCGCGTCATTGAGCTGAGACATCGGGTAAAGTTCGATTTGCGGTGCGATATTGCGTCGCGCAGCAAATTGCAACAGTTGGCGCAGTGCCAAAGGAGAACCAGTCGGTGAGCCTGTGACAGACTTTGCGCCATCGATCAATGCGCCGACCGATACAGGCACAGGTTCTAATGTAAGACCTAGAAAATGTAATGTTCCATTCGGCGCTAAGGTACTTAAATATGCCTGCCAGTTCAACGTCACATTGACCGTACTGAGCAGTAAATCGAATTTACCTCGTTGTGCTTTGATGGCTTGAGCATCACGGCTATTGACCACATGGTCAGCCCCCATCGCTTTGAGTTCATCTGTTTTATCAGGGTTTGAACTAAACGCCGTAATCTCACAGCCCCATGCTTTGAGCAGTTTAATTGCCATATGACCCAAGCCACCGATACCGATGACAGCAACATGATGCGTCGCTTGGATTTTATGTTTGAGCAAAGGATCAAACACCGTAATGCCACCACAGAGAAGAGGACCTGCACTTTCTGGATCTAAATCATCGGGTAGGGGAATGATCCACTGCCAGCCTGCACGGACTTTATCAGCAAAGCCTCCCGCATGTCCGACGATTGTGGCAATACTCTCACCTGTACATAAGACTTGATTGCCACCGATACATGGATCACAAGCTTGGCAGGTTTCTGCTGTCCATCCAATCCCAACACGTTGTCCCAATTTCAGCCCTTTTGCTTCAGAACCGAGTGCAACGATCGTTCCGATAATTTCATGTCCTGCAATCACTGGATAACTCGACGAGCGCCAGTCGTTATTGATCACAGAAATATCGGAATGGCAAAGACCACAATATTCAACTTTAACTTCAACTTGATGGGCTTGTAATGCACCTGCATCGAATTGATAAGGAACCAGTTGCTCACCAGCTTGCATGGCTGCATAAGCACGTATTTGGTTGTTACTCATGGACAGACTCCTATGGAAGGAAAATCGAGAGAGAATTTATTTGAAATGACAGTGATTTTCATGGTCATTGACCATCCCAACCGCTTGCATAAATGCATAGCATGTCGTTGGCCCGACAAATTTAAAACCGCGCTTTTTGAGTGTTTTAGATAAGAGTTGACTGATCTCAGTTTGGGCAGGTGCAGCACGATAATTTTCAACATCATTATCCAGTGCTTGATGATCTACAAAACTCCATAACCAAGCGGATACATTGCCGACTTCTTGCTTTAATGCTTGCCAAGCAATCGCATTATCACGAATGGCTTTGAGTTTTCCTAAATGGCGAATCAATCCAGCATCTGTGAGTTTGAATTCAAGTTGATCATCGGTCAGCGCCGCGACCTGCTCAATCGGATGTTGGAAAAAATGAGAACGATAGCCTTCACGTTTTTTAAGAACCATAATCCATGATAAGCCTGCTTGCTGACCCTCAAGACAAAGCATTTCAAATAAGCGAGCTTCATCGTGTTCAGCTTTGCCCCATTCTTCATCATGGTAAGCAATATACAGTGGATCATCTGAACACCATCCACAACGTTGAATGGTCATATGTTGAAGCTCCTTATTGTTATTTGAAAGTGATTATTTAAAGTGTAAAAGATACCCATTCATTTGGGCGAGTATCCCAAAAATAGAGTTCAGCTGTTTCTAAGTCTGTAAATTTAAGCCAAAAGTCTTTACCTGATTTGTCTGCAAAGCCCGTACTAATCAACAATGCATCCTCTGTGATTTCCATGATCCAACCTTGATAGCTTGTTCCATTGATGATGATTTTTTGTTGATTTCCAGACTCTGCAAACGTCACCAGACGTTCAATCAATGCTTCTGACATTGTAGATTCCTAACGTAAATACGGGTATGGATTAACAGCTCCACGCCCTTTGCCATTTAAATAAATGCCATAGTGTAAATGTGGTGCAGTGTGGCGTGCATTACCTGTATTTCCCACATACCCAATCAAATCACCTTTGCGGACAGTGTCACCGACGCTTAAACCACGTTTGTGTCCATCAAGATGTGCGTAATAATGCCAAGTCCCCGCTGGACCAAGAATCCAAATGACCTTACCGCCTAAATTATTATTGCGTAAATCTGCAACGAGACCTTCGGTAGCACTATACACTTTCGTGCCACGCTCTGCCATGATATCAATCCCTTCGTGGCTTCGCCCTTGACTACGGGCAGCTCCCCACGTATCGCGAAGTTGACTTCGACTGACGCCTTTGACAGGAACAGGCAGGCGATTATCCAAGCGCATATTTTTAAGCTTATTGACTTGGGCATTGGGTAAAGGTGTTGGTTTCTTAGGGGTGGTGGCGCATGCTGATAATAAAATCATCACTACACCAAGAACCGTATAAGAAATTGAATGTCGCACGCAAACTCCTTGCAGTTAATATTCAGCGTTCGAGTTCTAAGCCTTCTGTTTTGCTGTTATCAACTTTTTCATGGCTGTTGGAATGCCTTTGGCAATGGCATTTTCAGGACTTAACCATATGCCATTTAACTCGAGACTGAGTTGTTCTTTTTGGTCGTGTTCCACGTGGAACAGTTTTTCATTCAGCAACCAAGTAAAGTGTGTGAAGCTATGGCTAATCTGCAATGATGATACTTGAGCTTGTAGTTTAAAGTGCTGTTCAATCTGTTGTAATTCGGTTGCTTGCTCAATGATGGGCAGGCAATACAAACCGCCCCAAAGTCCATGAGATTCTCTTTGTTGCCATAGCCACTCGTCACCCGATTGTATTAGCAATACATCGGCAGTTTTGATGGGTACAGGTTTTTTTACTTTTTTAAATGGTAGCTCTTGTTCCAAGCCTTGTTGGTAGGCTTGGCAATGTAGCTGCATTGGGCAGTATAAACATAGCGGTTTTTTCGGGGTACACACGGTTGCGCCTAAGTCCATGATCGCTTGGGTATAATCATGGTTACGTTGTTGTGGGCATAGTTGTTCTGCGATGTTCCACAAGGCGCGTTCATGTTGTGGTTTAGAGAGGTCATCTTCAATGGCAAAGAAGCGTGCTAAAACACGTTTCACGTTACCATCCATAATCACACCATATTGACGTAACCCCAGCGACATTAATGCGCCAGCGGTAGAACGTCCGATCCCAGGCAGTTCGATCCATTGTTCTAGAGTTTCAGGAAAATGACCCTGTTGGCTAACGATGCTTGCTGCTTTGTGTAGATTTCGCGCACGTGCGTAATAGCCTAATCCTGCCCAATAGGGGGCAACGTCATCCCAACTGGCTTTACCCAAATCTTGTACGGTAGGAAAGCGCTCAATAAAGCGGTCAAAGTATTGTAGAACTGTTTTGACTTGGGTCTGTTGTAGCATGATTTCTGAGACCCAAACTTTATAGGGATCGTCGGCAACTTGCCATGGTAGGTCGTGACGACCATGTTGGTCGAACCATGTGAGCAGCGCATCAGAAAATGAAAAATCAGACATGAATCAGAACAGTAAAAAGCAGAAGTGTAGTATAGCGGAAATGGAGAGGCGAGTTGGTGAATGCAAACAAATTCGTTATTAAATTCTCATTAATATTCGCTGGTGCATAGGCGGCATGGATGCTGCCCATTGAGCTGCGGTATCAGGGATGTACCATCAGCTAAATAGAGGTGTTTTGTTACTTTTGACCCATCAAAGGTAGGTGCTATTCTGCACGAAAATATTTGCATTTGGGGATGAAAGTGTGAGCAGTGATAGTATTACGGAATTCTCATCCAGTTTCAGGATATGCCTTTGGTTACTTTGGTTTTGCCCAAAGTAACCAAAGGCATTTGTTGGACTGACATTACATCCATGTAATGCAGTCCAACAGGCGACATCCATGTCGCCTTAGCACCAGTAATATTTACAAGATTTTAATGTTCAGACTTCCTAGTAGCCTAGTAAATGTTTTCAAGGTTTTTTGAGTGCAGTTTAGAGTTCGACTTTTTATTTTAAATGCTTATCTAACAACTCATACATGGCTTCAAGACCCTGATGTTCAGCCTCAGCGTTATAGCCTAAATCCACGTTATTCGCTTTAGCACGTTCATCCGCAAGCGGATTACTAAAACCATGTTTTGCATCTTCAAAAATCACGACTTCATGATCAACGTCAGCATCGTGCATTTCCTGACGGAAACTTGCTACATTGTCCAAAGTCACCATGCTGTCTAGTTCGCCATGTAACACAAGAATCTCAGCTTTCACTTTGCCTTTTTCCGCTGGGGCGTTTGCTGCCAACACAGCATGGAACGTTACAACGGCTTTAATATCAGCACCTGAACGTGCTAAATCAAGAACCACTTTACCACCGTAGCAAAAACCAATCGCCGCTAACTTTTCAGTATTCACTTCGGGTTGCGCAGCTAAAGTTGCTAAACCTGCTTGTGCTCGATTAACGATGGTGTCTGCTTGTTCAAACGTTTGATTCATCCATGCCGATGCTTGAGGAACTTCTGTGGTGACTCGTTTATCGCCATACATATCAATTGCGAGTGCGGCGAAGCCATGCTCAGCAAGCTCACGAGCACGTTGTTCTGTGTATTCATTACGTCCCCACCATTCAGGTGCAACAATCACACCTGCGACAGGCTGATCAGTCGTTGGTGTAGCAAAGTAACCAATTAAGCGTTGACCATCTGGGGCAGTGTATTCAATTTCACGTGTGGTAATAGGGAAGCTCATGATGTAAGTCCTAATCTGTTCTTTTAGAATGTATTGATTAAAGCATAAAAAAGAAAAATTGATGACACCACAAAATTATAAATGGTTGATTGTTGGTATCTGAAAATAAAAAAGAAGAATACGAGGATTCTTCTTTTTTATAATTTTTTTGAGCTGAAGTCGTTAGACTTTACCTCTTGAGAGGAAGCCCACAACAGCCAAAATAGCAGCAACAACAAGTAGGATAACGGCAAAGTCTTTGGATAAACCTGCGACACCACCAAAACCGAGTAAACTGGCGATTAATGCAATCACTGCAAAAATAATAGCCCAACGGAACATTTTGTACCCTCCTAATTTTTTCATTATGTTTCCACTATAGCGTGTGTTTTTTGAACAAAATGTGGTGTTTATGTGGTTGAAGTGTTCAATCCTTAAAGAAATGTTAATCGGATAAGCCATTTAAAAACGGAGATTATTGCGAAGCAATGCTATAATTTAGAACTGTTTCTGATGTCTCAAAAAAGCCTTTTATGTCCACTGAATTACGCCCAAATTTTTGGAAAAAATATTCACTCGATCAACTCAGCAATACTGAGTGGGAAGCGTTGTGTGATGGTTGTGGGCTCTGCTGTTTAGTGAAATTAGAGGATGAAGAAACCGCTGAAGTTGCTTACACCAAAGTATCTTGTAAATTGTTGGATTGTAAGACTGCACGTTGTTCAGATTATGCCAATCGTCAGGAACAGGTTCCTGATTGTATTCAGCTAACACCTGAACGTTTACAAACAATTACGTGGTTACCACCAAGTTGCGCATACCGACGTTTAAATGAAGGAAAAAATTTACCTTCATGGCACTATCTCAATACAGGATCTCGTCAGAGCGTGATCAAAGCCAAGAAATCAGCTGCGGGTCGCTGTATCTCTGAAACCGAAGTAGATGAAGAACAAATCGAGGATTATGTCGTTCGTTGGGTTCGTTGAGAGCCATTTAACTCATCTATTTGTTAATTATAAGCACAACACTTTTACAGTATTTTTATTTGCTTAACCCCTTAAGATAAAGACTCAAATAGGGAGATAAGCAATGAATAAACTGTTAGTAGCACCTGTGCTGTGTAGTGGCTTTTTATTGTTGTTGGCTTGCGGTTCAAATAATAGTAATTCTAAAACCTTGGAACAAAATTCAACGCAGCAAACTGAAAATAATAAGATTGCACAAAGCTATCAGATTGAGACCGTCACCGCATTCAATGAACCTTGGGCAATCACAAGCTTACCTGATCAACGTCTATTGATTACAGAGCGCAAAGGGCGATTAAAACTGTTTGATCCGAAAGCAAAGACCACAATCAATGTGTTAGGCGTGCCGAATGTAAGTTACGGGGGACAGGGTGGCTTGGGCGATGTCATTTTGCATCCTGATTTTGCTAAGAATCATTGGATTTATTTAAGTTATGCTGAACGTGGGGCGAGTGGAGATGGCGCTGTGATTGCGCGTGCAACATTAGATCTCGCTGATCCTGCACAGCCCAAACTGGTTGATGTAAAGCGCATATGGGAGCAAGTCCCAAAAGTTTCAGGGCAAGGGCATTATGGACATCGGATGCAATTTGGTCCTGATGAACAGCTTTGGGTGAGTTCAGGGGAACGACAAAAATTTGATCCTGCTCAGGATTTAGAAAGTAATTTAGGAAAAGTTTTACGCTTAAATGATGATGGCACGCCAGCAAAGGGAAATCCGTTTGAAAAACAAGGTGGTGTCACTGCTGAGATTTGGTCACTGGGACACCGTAATCCACTGGGAATGGCATTTGATGCTCAAGGGCAACTTTGGGTTGTAGAAATGGGGCCAAAGGGTGGCGATGAATTAAATCGCATCGTAAAAGGGGAAAATTATGGCTATCCAGTGGTTTCAAATGGCGACCATTATTCAGGATTGCCTATTCCAGACCATCACACCCGCCCAGAATTTAAAGCCCCTGAAATTGATTGGACTCCCGTTATCTCACCATCGAGTCTTATCATTTATTCAGGAAAACAATTTCCGCTTTGGAAAGATAAAGCTTTGATTGGTGGTCTTTCCTCTAAATCGATTGTTGTTGTCGATCTTAAATCAAAACCTGTACGTGAAGTTCAGCGTTTGGATATGAAACAGCGTATTCGTGGTTTGCATCAAGCTCAAGATGGCTCGATTTGGGTGATTGAAGATGGTTCTCGAGCAAAATTACTCAAGCTCAGTGCTGAGTAAAGTATTAACTAGAAGTGAAATGATAAATGACTAAACCGAAACACCTTTCGATGAATTTGAAAAAATTGCTGATCGTTGCTGGCGTATTTTCTGTTAGCTCAACGCTTTGGGCAAAAGACTTGACAGAGCAGCAAGTCAAAGCTGTGATTGATCAGCAATTTAAACCCTTATTAGCACAATACAATATTCCGGGTTTAGCTGTTGCTGTCACGCTGAATGGTCAGCATTATTTTGTTAATTATGGTGTTGCATCCAAGCAAAGCCAGCAACCTGTTCGCAATGATACGCTATTTGAACTTGGATCCGTCAGTAAAACTTTTAATGCTACTTTAGCTGGGTACGCGCAAGCACAAGGGAAATTGTCTTTTTCAGATCACCCTGCGAAGTATTTTCCTGAGCTAAACAATACCGCAGTTAATCGTGCGACTATTTTAAATCTCGGTACTTATACTGCAGGTGGCTTTCCATTGCAGTTTCCTGATGAGGTGGTTACTCAGCAGGATATGGTCAAGTATTTCTACAAATGGCAGCCTAAGACAAAAATTAGCGTCGCTCGTCAATATTCCAATCCAAGTATTGGCTTAATGGGCTATGTCACAGCGTTAGTAATGAAAAAGCCATATTCCGAGCTGATTGAAAAAACACTGTTCCCTCAGCTTGGGTTGAAGCAAAGTTTCATTCATGTTCCAGAGTCACAGATGAAGAATTATGCATGGGGTTATAAAAATGATCAGGCAATGCGTGTCTCCGCTGGAATGTTTGATGCAGAAGCCTATGGGGTGAAAAGTAGCAGTGCGGATATGTTGAAATTCATAGACGCTCAACTGAACCCTCAACAATTAAAACAGCCGATGCGTAAAACGATTGAAAATACCCATGTCGGTTACTTTAAGGTTGGTGCAATGACGCAAGGTTTGGGATGGGAGCAATATACTTATCCTGTAAGTTTAGCGACTTTATTGCAGGGCAATTCAAGCAAAATGGCTTTGGAAAGTCATACAGTTACACCAATCAAACAACCTAAGCTTGCTTCAGCAGCGACTTTGTTTAATAAAACAGGAGCGACCAACGGTTTTGGTGCTTATGTTGCCTTTATTCCGCAGCAGAAGATCGGGATCGTGATGCTCGCTAATACTAATTTTCCGAATGAAGCACGTATTACTGCGAGTTATCAAACTATACAACAGTTGCTCAAACAGCAATAAAGCTAAACAATCATGTTGTGATCACAGATTCAAATTGTAGATTTGAATCAGACACAATAGACTACGTTAAAAGACCATAAAGCCAGTGATGATGTCAGATACGCATATTCCTTTACCCGAACGTTTACGTCCTCGTGATTTGTCTGAAATTATTGGACAAGATCATCTATTGGGTGAACATGCACCGTTACGTCAAATGATTGATCAGGGGCATTTGCCCTCGATTATCTTTTGGGGGCCACCAGGGGTAGGTAAAACCACGATCGCATTGTTGCTGGCGCAAGCCGTGGATCGTCCTTTTATTAGCTTATCTGCTCTGAATACAGGGGTTAAAGAGCTGCGTGAGGTCATCGCCGAAAGCGGTGATTTACTGACGCCTGTGGTGTTCATTGATGAGATTCATCGCTTCAATAAGTCACAACAAGATGCCTTACTCAACGCAGTCGAGAAAGGTAAAATCACTTTGATTGGTGCGACGACTGAAAATCCATCTTTTGAGGTAAATAGCGCGCTGTTGTCGCGTTGTCAGGTGTATACCCTGAATAGCTTGGATGCGGATGCAATTCAAACGTTGCTCAATAAAGCCATTCAAACGGATAAATTCCTAAAAGAACGTTTTATTCACATCGAAGAATATGATGCATTGATTCAGTTCGCTGCGGGTGATGCACGTAAAGCGCTAAATCTGATTGACTTGATCGCAAGTACTTTTGAGCCTGATGTTGAAAACATTGTGACCAACGCAATAGTGGTCAAAGTTGCACAGCAAAATATTGCACGTTACGACAAATCTGGTGAACAACATTACGATCTGGTTTCAGCATTTATCAAATCCATTCGCGGTAGTGACCCTGATGCGACCTTGTATTGGATGGCTCGAATGTTGAAAGGTGGTGAAGATCCTGTCTTTATCGCACGTCGTATGTTGATTGCTGCGTCAGAAGATATTGGTAATTCGAATCCAAATGCATTATTGCTGGCAGGTGAATGTTTCCGCTCAGTTCAAGCTGTTGGAATGCCTGAGGCGCGTATTATTTTAGGGCAATGTGCTGTGTATTTAGCGATGAGTCCAAAAAGCAATAGTACTTATTTAGCGATTAACAAAGCCTTAGAGCTTGCAGAAAAAACGGCAAATTTACCTGTACCGTTGCATCTACGTAATGCGCCGACCAAGTTAATGAAGCAGCAAGGTTATGGTGTGGATTATCTCTACCCACACAATTATCCAGAGCATTTCGTGCTACAGGAATATTTACCACCTGAGCTGCGTGGAACCAAGTTATACGAGCGAGCCTTAAATAAACGAGAAGTAGAGGCTGAACGCTTACAACAACGTCGTTGGCAGCAAGAACAGCAACAGCAATAGGTTTCACTCGGTTAATTTGCCGATTAGATTAAAATTTTCAAAGTTATCATTCCTATTCAAATATTTAGGAATTTGCTTTGTGTAGAACGATGTGTTGATTTGAAAATGAATGCAAAAAAAGCAACGCTAATTGGGTTGGTTGCGATCTTATTATGGAGTTTGATCGTTGCTTTAATTAAAGATGTTAGTAGTCATTTTGGGGCAGTCGGTGGGGCTGCATTGATTTATACGCTAGCATCCATTTTTTTACTTGTATCGGTTGGTTGGACGCAACTTAGAACTTTTCCCAAAACTTATTTAATTTGGGGCAGCATTTTATTTGTTGCTTATGAAGTGTGTTTATCACTGTCGATTGGCTATAGTGATAATAATCGTCAAGCGATTGAAGTGGGTATGGTGAATTATTTGTGGCCAACCTTTACCATGGTTGCTGCGATTGTTTTCAATCAACAAAAAGCCAATCTTTTAATTATTCCTGGATTTATCTTATCGATATTAGGCATCTGTTGGGTGCTTGGTGGCGAACAAGGTTTCGACCTTGCTAGTATGCTCAATAATATACAGGCAAATCCTCTTAGCTATGGTTTGGCATTTATTGGCACGTTATTGTGGGCTGCTTACTGTACTTTAACTGCAAGGATTGCCAAAGGTGTAAATGGTATCACCCTGTTTTTTATACTTGTTGCGATTGTGCTTTGGCTTAAATATCTACTTATGGGCGGAGGCGCGTTCCATTTTGATATGCAGTCATCTATCTCGTTGATTTTTGCAGCAGCGGCAATGGGTTTTGGTTATGCTGCTTGGAATATTGGTATCCTGCATGGCAATGTGACCTTACTGGCGGGCGCTTCTTATTTTATTCCTGTTCTGTCTGCTTTTTTCTCTGCAATTATCCTCAGTACCTCTTTGGCGATGTCTTTTTGGTACGGTGCTTTTCTAGTGTGTATTGGTTCAATTTTGTGTTGGATTTCAACCAAAGCAAAAGCTAAATAAATGCGATAGAAACACCTAGTATATTAAATAGTAGGTGTTTCTAATCTAAGTAATTGATCATGTTGCTCTTTACCAAAAATTATAAAAAGCAATCAATCTAGCCTTTCTATTCCTCAAATAATAAGCTTTAATCATAAAGGCATAATAAAAATATGGAATTTAATTCATGACGTACAAACATATCAATAAACTTACACTCGCATCGGCAATTACCATCGCTTTAGCTGGCTGTGCGACCACGACTATGCCAGTTTCCTCAACAGAGAAATTATTCTATGGTGGGCCGATTTTAACGATGGAGGGGAATGAACCGCATTATGCAGAAGCTTTGTTGGTTAAAGATGGAAAAATTATATTTGTAGGAACCAAAAAAGAAGCAGAACAGCGAACAGATCGCCAAGTACAGCATATTGATTTAAAAAATAAAACACTTTTACCTGGACTGATCGATGCCCATAGTCACGTCAACATGGTGGGTTTTCAGCAGACCGTTGCCAATCTATATCCAGAACCCGATGGTACGGTATCAGATATTAATTCATTGATTGATGCTCTCAAAACATGGAAAGCACAAAATCCAGAATTTGTTAGCACAATGAATGGTTGGATTTTGGGAAATGGCTATGATGACGCACAATTAAAAGAACAGCGTCATCCGACCGCAACGGATTTGGATCGAGTATCAAAAGATCAGCCTGTCATGATTTTACATCAATCTGGTCACCTTGCTTCCGTCAATCACAAAGCCTTAGAGTTACTCAAATTTGATAAAAACACAGCAAATCCTGATGGTGGCGTGATTCGTCGTGAACCAAATTCAAATGTACCAAATGGAGTGCTCGAAGAGTCCGCTTTATTTTCAGCAGTTGGTGCGATTTTCAATGGTGCGCCCCCAGATGTATTGTTAGGTATGGCAAAAAAAGGGATTCAGGTCTATGTGAAGAATGGATTTACAACGGTGCAAGAGGGGCGTGCTGATCAGGGGACAACAGACATGTGGCGTGCCTTGGGACAACAAAACCAGTTGCCTGTTGATGTGGTTTCTTATCCTGATATTACCACTAGTAAAGACTATATGTTAAAGCATGGTAGTAGTCTGCAATATGATCATCATTTCCGTATCGGGGGTATCAAGATCAGTTTAGATGGCTCACCCCAAGGCAAGACGGCATGGTTATCACAGCCTTATGTTGTACCACCTGAGGGTGAGACTAAAGATTACAAAGGCTATCCCGCCTTTAAGCATAGTCAGGATGTAAACAACTATGTGAATCTTGCCTTCAAACAAGGCTGGCAAGTGCTTGCGCATGCCAATGGTGATGCTGCGATAGATCAATTTATTCAGGCCGTTCGCTATGCAACCAATCAACAAGGCAAAGCAGATCGTCGAAGTGTATTGATTCACTCTCAAACGATCCGTGAAGATCAATTAGATCAGCTTAAAGCATTAGATATTATCCCTTCCTTTTTCTCATTACATACCTTTTATTGGGGTGATTGGCATAGACAACAAACAGTTGGGGAGCAGAAAGCACAACATATCTCTCCGACAGGCATGGCATTCAGAAAGAACATTATTTTTACCGAGCATCACGATGCACCTGTCATTCCGCCAAATAGCATGATGATGCTCGATGCATCTGTGAATAGAACGACACGAAGTGGTTATGTGTTAGGTGCGGATGAGCGAATTAGTCCATATATTGCACTGAAGTCGATGACCGACTGGGCTGCATATCAATATTTTGAAGAAAAAAATAAAGGAACCTTGACGCAAGGTAAGCTGGCTGATTTAGTGATTCTAGATAAGAATCCGCTGAGCATTCCAAGCAAAGAGATTAAAAATATTAAAGTTGTTGCGACTTATAAAGAGGGTAATTTGATTTATCAGCAACCGACAAGATAAAAATGGCCACTATAAAAAAACCAGCCGAATTGGCTGGTTTTTTTATTTGATTTTACTGAATTAGATATCAGATAAATCTACACCTAAACGTGTTGCAACTTCTTCATAAGCTTCAACAACGCCGCCTAAACCTTGGCGGAAACGATCTTTATCTAATTTTTTCTTGGTATCTTTATCCCATAAACGGCAGCCATCTGGAGAGAATTCATCACCCAAAACGATGCGGTCATGGAATACACCAAACTCAAGTTTGAAGTCGACCAAAATCATATTACCAGCATCAAATAATGCTTTCAGTACATCATTGACTTGGTAAGTGAGTTCTTTCATCTTGGCAAGTTGGTCTGCATTTGCCCAACCTAAAGCAATTGCTTGAGACTCGTTCACCATTGGATCGCCAAGTGCATCATCTTTGAAGAATAATTCAAATGTTGGAGGCGTTAACTCTTTACCTTCTTCAACACCTAAGCGACGGCAAAGTGAACCCGCTGCATAGTTACGAATCACGCATTCTACAGGGATCATTTGTAATTTTTTAACCAATACTTCAGTTGGAGAAAGCAATTTTTCAAAATGCGTTTCGATACCCGCTTCAGCCAATTTTTCCATGATGAAGGCGTTAAAACGGTTGTTCACCTTACCTTTACGATCTAGCTGCTCGATTTTTTCGCCATTGAACGCAGAGGCATCATCACGAAAGACTAAAATCAGGTGGTCAGCATTGTCTGTTTCATATACAGATTTTGCTTTACCAGTATAGAGCAAGGTTTGTTTTAACATGGGGGAACCTTTTTGAAAAATGTGCCTAGTAAACGACTAGGCTGGCCAATTTTGGTAAATCTGGGATAACACTTCGGTTGCAACCGCTGGGTCTGCAAAGGTGGTGTCAAGTTTGAATAGCGCAACAGTATTGCTTGAGCCTACAGCAGAAAGCTTGAGCAGATAATTCTGATCGTTCACAGTAATGGTTGCTTCATAACCATGATCTGCTTGAGAAATAACTTTGTAATTTAGGCTGTTTAATGTCGCAAAAGTATATTGCCAAGCGGCAGCAGTAGGACCTTCCACTTTTAATAAAGGGTTTTTGTTCCCATCCATAACCAATTGTGGACGACCCAATGTCGTAGTCGTATTTTCAGTGCTACTTGCTGTTGTTTGCAATGCCTCTGGACGAGGTAAAGCATAACGGTTGCCACTTTTGTTTTCGAATGACGGTGCATGTTCGATCGCAAGTGGGTCAACCGATGGAGCTGGATACAATGGAGTAAATGGTCTGACCGTTGCATTGTCAGGGAATTTGAGAGGTTCAAGCGCTTTTGCTTTTTTGTAATCCAATGAATGATTATTGAGGGCAAAACGACCACAACCAGCCAAACTTAAAGCTGAAATGACAAGGACAACACCAAGACGTAATTGCATCATAAATTGCTCGTATTAAATAATTCCCGCAGCTTTTAAGTCGTTGCGAAGAGGTTCACGATATTGTTCTGCTAGAGCGGTTAAAGGCAGGCGTAGGCCTGTGCTAATGTATCCCATCTCATGCAATGCCCATTTCACAGGAATTGGGTTTGATTCGCAAAACAAAATATTGTGTAGATTTGCAATTTGTTGATTCAAGCTTTGCGCTTTTGCTTTATCACCAGCCAATGCTGCTTCACAAACTTCGCTCATTTGTTTTGGCGCTACGTTTGCAGTGACCGAGATATTACCTTTAGCACCAAGTAAAATCAGCTCCCATGCCGTTTCATCATCACCTGAATAAACAGCCATTTTACCGTTTAAGCCTTCGATGAGTGCTTGACCACGAGGAACATCGCCTGTTGCATCTTTAATACCAATAATGTTTTTAACATCAGCAAGGCGAATGACCGTATCATTTTGCATGTCAACGCCAGTACGACCTGGAACATTATAAAGGATTTGAGGAATATCAACAGCTTCTGCAATTGCTTTATAGTGTTGATATAAGCCTTCTTGCGTTGGTTTATTATAATATGGCGTAACCAATAGTGCTGCGTCAGCACCTAATTCTTTTGCTGCTTTGGTCAGTTCAATCGCTTCACGCGTTGAGTTAGCGCCTGTACCCGCAATAATAGGAATACGTTTATTCGCGACACGAATCACTTCTTTAATGACTTGTGTATGTTCTTCCATGCTGAGTGTAGAAGCTTCGCCCGTTGTGCCGACAGCAACAATGCTATTAGTACCTTGTTGGATGAGCCACTCAACGAGCTTCTCAAGACCCTTCCAATCTACGCTGCCATCTTCAAACATTGGGGTGACGATTGCGACAATTGAGCCTTGAATATTCTGTGCTAGCTGAGTCATTTTAAAAAAATATCCTATTTTCCCATCCGAGATTGAAGTAATTTAAACGAAATATTGGATGGTTGCAGTATTTTGATTCGTCGTCCAACAGTAAGTCGAGTTGAATGACAATTATGCAAATTATGACTGATCAGAGACATAAGAACAATATGCTTTGGTCAAACTGTAGAAAACTTTAATTCATCTTTAACTTGAATAGTTTTCATCTTATTAAAAGTTTTGCGATCTCTAGTCAGAATAACGCAGGCAGGGTATTGTAAAACTAGATGGTTTAGAGGGAATAACAGCGATGCCAGTGAATTCACAGAATATCGCATTGATTGTGGTGGATGTTCAGAATGGTTTTACACCGGGTGGAAACTTAGCTGTCGACCAAGCTGATCAGATCATTCCTTTAATTAATCAATTGGCTACAAAATTTGATCATGTGGTGTTAACTCAAGATTGGCATCCAGAACAGCATATCTCTTTTGCTGAAAATCATCCGCATAAACAGCCATTTGAAACCATAGAGTTGAATTATGGTACTCAAGTGTTATGGCCGAAACACTGTGTACAGGGGAGTCATGATGCAGCATTTCATCCTGATTTGAATATTCCAACCGCTCAACTCATTATTCGTAAAGGCTTTCATCCCGATATTGATAGTTATTCTGCATTTATGGAGGCAGATCGAAAAACTCCGACAGGATTAAATGGGTATTTGAAAGAACATCAAGTTGATACGGTATATATCGTGGGGATTGCGACAGATTTTTGTGTGGCGTGGACGGCACTTGATGCCGCAGCCTTTGGATTTAAGACCTATGTGGTTGAAGATGCATGTAAAGCAATTGATCTAAATGGGTCTCTACAACAGGCTTGGCAGCAGATGCTGGATCGAGGGGTAGAGCGCATTCACTCAACGACGATTCTGCCTTGAGCTTGTTGCAATTAATCTAAAGACGTTACACTTTTCGATCATGATCAGCTTTCATGATTGTTACTATGCCGCGCTATTACCACAGAGAGTTTTATGACAGACCAACTTGATGATTTTGACCGTAAGATTATTCATCATTTACAGCGAAATGGACGTTTAGCCAATCAAGAGTTGGCAGAATTGGTTGGCTTATCAACTTCACAATGTTCTCGTCGTCGTATTTATCTCGAACAGCAAAATATTATCACTGGTTATTATGCTCAAATCGCATTGAGTGCTGATCCAGCACCAATTATGGGTATTATTGAAGTGAAGCTACAAAATTATAATGATGCAACACACGATCGTTTTGTTGAGTTTCTGATGCATGAGCCTGCGGTCAAAGATATTTACAAACTCACAGGGAGTTATGATTTTGCCCTCAAAGTTGCAGTCAAAAACTTAGATGAAATGGTTAAATTGATCGGTATTTTATCCTCCCAAAACTTTGGGGTGAGTAATTTAAATACCTCAATCGTGCTTGAAAAATTAAAAGAAAATGGCATTGCGATTAAATAGAACAACGCTTTCCTAAGCTGGGTGTTATCGCTCGGCTTTTTTATTGGTTTTGATTATACCAATTGGATTATTTTGAATATAAATTGCATTTATGGTGAAAATATAAGAAAAAATTGCGAAAATTAAATAAAAATGATCAAATATGTCATATCTTTTTTAAAGATTTCTCTCCCTTCTGTTGTTCTCCTATTAAGTTGTAGCGTTATGAATACCGATCAAAAAGTATCTTTGGTAAGCCCAGTCATGCCTGTAATTGATCAACACTCAAAGATTGAAGATGCACTTGCCATGTTAATCGGCACTTTTATTCTTTCATTTGCGATGACATTGTTAAAGCAAGCAGGAATTATGACGGGTGGAACAGCTGGCCTGTCATTGTTGATTCATTACATCACAGATATTAAGTTTGGTATTTTATTTTTCCTGATTAATATTCCATTTTACTATTTTGCTTATAAAAAAATGGGCGTTGGTTTAGTCGTAAAGACGTTTATTGCCGTGGCTTTACTGGCAGGTTTTACGGAAATGATTCCCCATTTTTTTCACCTGTCAGACGTAAATCCATTTTATGCGACGATCTTCGCGAATGTGCTGATGGGTGTGAGTTTCCTGATTCTTTTTAGACATCGCTCTAGTTTGGGTGGTATTAATTTATTGGTTCTTTATTTACAAGAGCAGTTTAAGATTCCAGCAGGCAAGGTGCAGATGGGAATTGATGTTGCGATCTTGTTGATTTCACTATTTTTTGTGGATTGGAAATTGATTCTGATTTCTATACTGGGAGCTGTGATTCTGAATTCTATTATTTTGTTAAATCATAAAACCAATCGTTACGTGGCTTAAAGTCATATACTTCTTATTTTTCTATTGGTATTTGAGAATGGAAGAAAGGTGAACCTTTCTTCCATTTTTTTTTAATTATTCCACAGTAACACTTTTCGCAAGGTTACGAGGTTGGTCGACATCTGTACCGCGTAATACTGCAACATGATAAGAAAGCAACTGTACAGGTACGCTGTAAACAATAGGCGCTAACCATTCATTCACTGCTGGGATGTGTACAACGTGTTGACGATCTTTCTCTTGAATGCCGCTGTTTTCATCTGCAAATACAAAAAGTTCGCCGCCACGCGCTTGAACTTCTTCCATATTCGATTTTAACTTATCGAGCATTTCGTCATTTGGCGCTAAGATCACCACAGGCATTTCATTATCGACTAATGCCAACGGACCATGCTTCAATTCACCCGCAGCATATCCTTCTGCATGAATATATGAAATTTCTTTCAGTTTCAAAGCACCTTCCAATGCGATAGGGAAGTGTGTGCCACGGCCTAAGAATAAGCAGTGATTCTTTTCTACAAACAGTGCAGATAAACGAAGAATCGCTGTGTTGTGCTGTAGCGTATCTAAAATTACTTTCGGGCAGTGCCATAACGCTTCAGTAATTTCAGTGAGCTGAGCTGCTGCGAGACGCTGCTTAACTTGACCGATTTTTAGAATCAATAACATCAAAGCAGCCAGTTGAGTTGTGAATGCTTTGGTTGAGGCAACACCAATTTCAGGGCCAGCAAGTGTCAGCAAATGATGATCTGTTTCACGTACCATTGATGACGTTGCAACATTACAAATCGTCATGGTGCTGATATTGATGTTATTCGCTTTGGCACGCTTTTGAGTTTCACGTAACGCTGCCAATGTATCCGCTGTTTCTCCAGACTGAGAAATACAGATATAAAGTGTATTTTCAACAATAACAGGCGTGCGGTAACGGAATTCGCTGGCAATTTCAACTTGGCAAGGAACACCAATTAGCTGTTCAAACCAGTATTTCGCAATCATACCTGCATGGTAGCTGGTACCGCAGGCAATGATTTGTACTTGCTGAATTTTGTCAAAATCCGCATTGGCATGTTGAAGAAAATCTTCACGCAAATTATTGCCATTCAATGCTTGTGAAATCGTTTGTTGAATCGCTTCAGGTTGCTCATAAATTTCTTTGAGCATGAAGTGTTTATATTCGCCTTTCGATGCATTACTTACAGTCGCATCAAGCTCTTTCACTGGGCGATCAACACGTTCACCATTCACAAAAACTTCAATGCTGGTACGTGTTAAACGTGCAATATCACCTTCTTCTAAATAAACGAAGCGATTGGTCACAGGTAACAAAGCAAGTTGATCTGAACTAATAAAGTTCTCACCAATACCAACACCAATCACAAGCGGAGAACCTTCGCGAACGGTGATGAGTTCATCAGCATGTTCAGTATGAATAATACCTAAAGCATAAGCACCTTTAAGACGTGGTGTTACCTTTTGAACAGCTTCTAATAAGCTATCTGTTTGCTTTAAGGCATCATTGACAAGGTGGGCAACAACTTCTGTGTCAGTTTGAGAGGTAAAGATATAGCCAAGTGCTTGTAGTTCATCTTTGAGTTCTTGGTAATTCTCAATAATACCGTTGTGAACAACTGCAACATTGCCTGAAACATGCGGATGTGCATTATTTTCAGTTGGCTTACCATGAGTTGCCCAACGTGTGTGTGCAATACCGATATTACCCGTCAAATGCTGTTCTGAAACGGCTTCGGCTAAGTTTGCAACTTTACCAACACGACGTTCACGTAAAATTTGTTCTTTATTTAAAAGTGCTAAACCCGCAGAGTCATAACCACGATATTCAAGGCGCTTTAAACCTTCGATCAAGATCTCAGTTACACAACGTTCAGCAACGCCTCCAACAATACCACACATAATTATATCCTCTTATTTTTTCAGCTTTTGGGGACGTTGATAATTTGCTTTTTCAAATTGTTTAGCACGTTCCACAGCTAAACTATGATCAGCGACGTCTCTCGTTAGGGTTGAGCCAGCACCAGTGGTCGCACCCTGACCAATTTTGATCGGTGCAACCAAGGAATTATTTGTGCCAATGAAGACATTGTCTTCAATCACAGTACGGTGTTTGTTTGCACCATCATAATTACAAGTAATCGTGCCTGCGCCAATATTACAATCCGCACCGATATCAGCATCACCTAAATAGGTAAAATGATTGGCTTTGGACCCTTGACCAATGTTTGAATTTTTCACTTCAACAAAGTTGCCAATATGCACATCATTACCCAAGTTTGCACCTGGACGTAAACGTGCAAAAGGTCCAATTTGGGTATTTTCGCCCACGATAGCATTTTCAAAAACGCTGTAGGCTTGAACTTTTGTTCCAGCGGCAATGCGTGTGTTTTTCAAAATACAGCCAGCGCCAAGTTGAACGTTATCGCCAAGCTCGCAATCACCTTCAATAATGACATTGATATCAATCTGCACGTCTTGACCACATTTGAGATGACCACGTAGATCAAAACGACTTGGATCAATCAGGTGTACGCCTTGTTGCATCAATTCTTTGGCTTGTTGTTGCTGAAATTCACGTTCCAATGCCGCTAATTGCAAACGGTCATTTACGCCTTCCACTTCAAACTCAATTTCAGGCTGGATCGATGCAATTTCTAAACCATCGGCAACAGCCATTGCAACAATATCAGTCAGGTAGTATTCACCTTGCACATTATTGTTAGACAGTTTTGGTAACCATTGATGTAGCTTTGCATTACTTACGCAATAAATGCCTGTATTGATTTCTTGGATTTGTCGTTGTTCTTCATTGGCATCTTTATGCTCAACAATCGCTTGGATTTTTCCAGCTTGGCGTACGATACGACCATAACCTGTTGGGTTTTCAACATTTAAGGTAATCATCCCAATGCCTGATTGGCTTGATGCTTCAAGTAGTTGTTCAAGTGTACTTTGGCGAACCAGAGGAACATCACCATATAAGATAAGTGAAATACCATCCTGAGCTAAGACAGGTAAAGTCATTTGGACGGCATGACCTGTGCCCAACTGCTCCGCTTGCTCCACCCACTCGATTTGTTCAGCGGCAAAGCGATTTTTAACCAGTTCTCCACCATGCCCATAAATGGTAATAATATTCTGAGCTTGTAGTTTTTTTGCTGTTTCAATCACATGACCTAAAAGTGGACGACCAGCAAGCGGTTGTAACACTTTTGGTAGTTGTGAACGCATTCGCGTTCCTTTCCCTGCAGCAAGAATAATGACTGTTGTTGACATAATTAACCCTAATATTAATGTGTTAGGTCAAAAAATAAAAATGGATTATAAAAATACAGAGTGCGGCCCAAAGTCCAGCAATAATGTCATCGAGCATAATGCCAAAGCCACCTGACACTTTTTGATCAGCCCAACTAATAGGGAATGGCTTCCAGACATCAAAGATACGAAATAAGATAAATCCCGCAATGACCCACAACCAATTCATTTGCTGTAGATAAAGCAAAGGCAATAGAGTAATAGATTGACCTGCAAACTCATCCCAAACGATACGTCCATCATCATGAACGTGAATGACTTTTGCCGTATGTCCACAAATATAAATGCCAACCAATGACATGAGGACAATTGCGACGATACTACCTAGCAATCCAAGTTGTAACCAGAATGGAACAAACAGCAGTGCAAAGGCAGAACCAAACGTTCCGGGCGCTTGCGGGCTGAGTCCTGAACCAAAGCCGACACCACAAAAAACGATAAAGCGGTCGTACCAACTCATTTGGTTGAAGTGGATGGGAGGTTTATGCAAAGTGTTGGTATCCATGAACATGTAATGGGTAAATATCGCCCATATACTCAAATAACAATCCAGATTGTTGGGTAATTTCGCCGATTATTGTAAGCGGAACATCGAGTTGCTGTTGCTGTAGTTTCTCATAGTTTTGCGGTGATATTGTAAAGCATAATTCGTAATCATCGCCACCTGCGAGTGCATATTGCCAAGCATGTCGTGGTTCAATTTGTTTTAGTGATGGATCTAACGGAAGCTGTTCAAGTTGTAATTTTGCCCCAACCTTGGATGCTTTGAGAATATGACCTAAGTCTTGTGCTAGTCCATCAGAGACATCGATCATGCTGGATGCCAAGCCTTTTAATTGTTGACCGAGTTGGCAGCGTGGCGTTGGATAATCTAAGCGATGTTGTAATGGATGTCCTAGATGTTTTAGCCCGTATGCCGCATCTCCTACTTGCCCACTCACACAAATGTAATCACCGATTTGAGCACCTGATCGGGTCACAGCTTGTCCGTGATCAATCCAACCGAATGCTGTCACGCTAATGGTGAGTTGAGAGCTTTGAGTTGTGTCGCCACCAATCAGTGAAACACTGAACTGGTCACAACAGTCAAACAAGCCTCGACTAAATTCAGCCAACCAAGCTTCATCAACATGAGGGAGGCTCAAAGCGAGTAAAATACTGTGAGGTTCTGCTCCCATTGCAGCAATATCAGATAAATTGACTGCGACACTTTTCCAGCCAATTGCATGCGCTGAAGTGTCTAATGGGAAATGACGACCAGCAACCAATGTATCTGTGCAGATCACCAGTTGTTGTGACGAAGGAGGGGTAACAATAGCTGAGTCATCGCCAATGCCTAAACTTACATCTACGGTAGACGTTCGTTTAAAATAACGGTCAATAATCGAAAACTCAGCCATACAACATCAAGCCTATTATTTTGCTTGTTGTTTTTCAGCTTCACGAAGCTTTGATGATAAACGGTCTAATACACCATTGATGTATTTATGACTATCTGCACCACCAAAGTGTTTTGCTAATTCAATTGCTTCATCCAGTACCACGCGATATGGAATTTCGAGATGATCTCGTAATTCATAAGCACCTAGGCGTAAAGCTGCAAGCTCTACACCATCAAGTGCAGTCAGTTCACGGTCAAGTACAGGAATAAGGAGCTCATCTAAAGCTTCATGTTGAGCAACCACTTGAGTGAGCAATTCATGGTAATAATTTAAGTCAACTTTGTGCATTGCATTTTCAACACGCGTACGTGCTTCAATTTCATGTACAGGATTTTGACTCATTTGCCATTCATAAATCCCTTGTACAGCAAAACGACGTGCTTTGCGTTTCGCTGCATAAGCGGCCTGAAGTGTTTGCGACATGCTTTAAATTGCCTTTAATAAGTTAACCATTTCGATTGCAGTAAGTGCAGCTTCGCTACCTTTATTTCCTGCTTTCGTACCAGAACGTTCAATAGCTTGTTCAATGCTATCCGTTGTTAAGACACCATTGATCACTGGCATTGTGCTTTCAAGTGCAACAACACCTAAACCTTTTGCACATTCACCTGCAACAAAGTCGAAGTGTGGTGTGCTGCCACGAATGACTGCACCGAGTGCAATTATGGCATCAAATTGATTTGAAGCTGCTAATTTTTTCGCAACGATTGGGAGTTCCCACGCACCTGGTGCATGAATAACAGTAATCGCTTCTTCTGAAACGCCGTGACGTTTTAAAGTGTCGATCGCACCTTCAAGTAAATGCTCAACGACGAAGCTGTTGAAACGACCCACTAAGATCGCATAACGACCTTCGCTTGCGAGATGTAATAAACCTTCAATTCGGCGAATTGCCATAGCAACCTCGATTATTTTGCTGTGATTTGATCGGCAGTGATGTATTCCACTACCTCTAAATTAAATCCTGATAAGGCATTGAAACGAAGCGGAGAACTTAATAGCTTCATTTTCTCTACACCAAGATCACGTAAAATTTGCGCACCGACACCAATCGTTTGATATTGTTGGGAGAGTGCTGCATTTGATTTTAATGGTTTTGGTTGATTCATGTGATGCAAAGCATGACCTAAGTCTTCCAAATGATCCTGACCGATCCATACCAACACGCCACGATCACTTTCCGCAATCGTTTTCATCGCAAGGTCTAGATTCCAAGCAGGAGAACCATCTGCTTTATTGAGCTTTAATAAGTCACGAACTGGATTGAAGCCATGCACGCGAACAGTAGTGATACCATCTTTTGGCTCACCTTTCACTAAAGCTAAATGAATATCTGGGTTACCAATTTCACGGTATTTATACAGTTCAAAGGTACCATATTGGGTTTGAATACTTTCCTGTGATAAACGTTCAACAGTTTGCTCGTTGGTCATGCGGTAATGGATTAGATCTGCGATCGTACCAATTTTAAGACCATGTTTTTCTGCGAAAACCTCTAAATCTGGACGACGCGCCATTGTGCCGTCTTCATTGATGATTTCACAAATCACAGATGCTGGTTCAAGACCAGCAAGGCGAGTTAAATCACAACCAGCTTCAGTATGACCTGCACGATGCAGTACACCACCAGGTTGCGCCATCAATGGGAAAATATGACCCGGTTGCACAATGTCACTTGGTTTGGCATGTGCCGCAACCGCAGTACGAATCGTATGTGCACGTTCAGCAGCAGAAATACCTGTGCTAATCCCTTCAGCAGCTTCAATCGAAAGGGTGAAGTTCGTTGCATGCTGTGCGCCATTTTGATCAACCATTAATGGAAGATTGAGTTGCTTACAGCGTTCACGGCTCAGTGTGAGGCAGACCAAACCACGTGCATGGGTAATCATGAAGTTAATATCTTCAGGACGAACATGCGTCGCAGCGATGACTAAGTCACCTTCATTTTCACGATCTTCATCATCCATCAGGATGACCATTTTGCCTGCACGAATATCTGCGACAAGCTCTTCAACACGACTCAGCGGCATTCGCTTTCACCTTTTAAGCTGCCAGTAACGGCATTAGTATTCGATAAATCTGGCATAGTTTACCGCATTTTAATAAATTTCGCCTGTGTGCTTGATCATCAATTAAAAAACCTAGTTCTATAACAAAGAACTAGGTTGGTTTTGCAGTCATGATGGACGCGTTATGGCGTTGAAATATCGATAGATTCAGCAGATGATTTTGCTTTTTTACCCATCAAAATCTCAGTGCGAAGGTTTTGAGCAACCGTTGCACATGCTTCATTCATACCATTAATCATAAAGGCATGACGGGTCATAATATTGCTTGGATTTGGCATTGCGACCAATTCATAATTATTTTGAATCTCTTTGAGTTGATCATGATTCAAATGCAATGCTGCTTCTTTAGCATGTAAATGTTGAGTTAAACGTTTGGATGCTTCAATCGCATCGAGTTGCATTGCATCGACTGCACAAGCAACAGCACCGCGAGTTTGCAGTGCAAAGCGTTTATCTTCACGGTAGCGTTTATATAGAACATCTGCCAATAATTGGAAAACTCCTCCAACCATCATCAAACATTCAAGCGCATGTGGTTGATCTGCACTTGTTGATAATGTCGCACCATCCGCATTAAATTCTTGAACAACTTGAATTTTCTCTGCATCGATTTGGTAGTGCTTCGTACATAGATCAATACTTTTATCTAAGAATAATTGGCACAATTTAAAATAAGGCAAAGAAACCGATTGATTGACGCTACTCAATAACTGTTTTGGATCATAAAACTGAATATTAAGCGCCAATGATTGGTCATCTAACGGTGCTTGATCGCTCACACTTTTTTCAATACGTGGTTTCGGTTGAGCTTTCGCTTGCTGCTGTGCTTGAGCAACCAAGGTGACAGTATTTTGCTTTTCTAAAGCTAAAGCTTGTGTTAAACGTTGAATTTCATGCTTAAGATGATTTTCTTGATTGATCTGCGCAAGATATTCACTGCGTGTTGGTCGCGCGATTGCACGATACGCAAGCCAAATTAAGCCATGAATAAACAATGAAACTAGAATCGCCAACCATTGTGTTCTTAAGATTTCTCCGATGCTTGGTTCGATCAGCGTAATTTCAACCGTTCCGACTTTCTTTTCATTTTGTAATGCATCACGGACAAAGACCTCACCTTGACGTGTCTTTGCCATACCACTAGTCGCAAGGACTTGTTTATTGGCATCCAAAATACGAATCGAGGCAACGCTCGGATTGGTTGCATAACGATTGGCGACCAATGCCAAAGAGACTGTATTTGCAGGCTCTAATTCTGAAAGACTATCTGCCACCAACTGACTGGTCATCAGTTGTCCTTGGCTAGCGCGATTTTCATTAAGCTGATGGGTTGTTGCAATCACCAATAAAAAGGTATGCAATGCAAAACTTACGGTGAGTAGGCTAGCAAATAGCCCTTGTCGAGGCGCATTCAAGTTAAACTTCCAAGGCAAATAGATTCATGGGTTATGTTATGATTCTTACAATAGTTGTCGCTCAACCACGAGTCAATTCATGCGAGAAATCATTCTTATATCCTTTTTAGGACCAGATCAACCGAATCAGTTTACTCGATTAATGCAGGTACTCTCCGTACATTCTTTGCAAATACTCGATGTTGGTCAGGCTGTTATCCATAATCAACTCACCCTTGGGATCGTTGTTGCTTCGGATAATGAGACTGCAACAGCACTAGCAATGAAAGAAATACTGATTTTAGCACATGATATTGGCTTAACTGTGCGATTTAAACCAATCTCCAACGCAGAATATGATCAATGGGTGAGTGAAGGTGGGCGCACACGTTATATCGTGACAGCATTGGCACCTGAATTAACAGCTGAACATTTGCAAGCCGTCACAAAAATTGTTTCTAGTCAAGGCTTTAACATTGAGACGGTTACACGTTTGTCAGGTCGTTTGGATTTAGATGCGGAGCAAAGTTCTCCTCGTCGTGCCTGTGTGCAATTTGGTCTCAGTGGGCAAATGCTGGATGCGCAAGCCATGCGTGCCGCTTGTTTAAGTTTATCGGGTGAGTTGAATATCGATGTGGCCGTGCAAGAAGACAATGCTTACCGTCGTAATCGTCGTTTAGTGTGCTTTGATATGGACTCAACGTTGATTGAGCAAGAAGTGATTGATGAATTAGCGCTAGAAGCAGGTGTGGGTGCTCAAGTCGCTGAAATTACTGAACGTGCTATGCAGGGTGAACTTGATTTCCAACAAAGTTTTAGAGCACGTGTCGCTTTATTAAAAGGATTGGATGCATCTGTTTTACCGAAGATTGCTGAACGCTTGACCATTACTGAAGGCGCAGCTCGATTGATTTCAACCTTAAAAGCATTGGGTTATCGTACGGCAATTTTATCTGGTGGTTTCCAATATTTTGCTGAATATCTTCAAGAGAAATTAGGCATTGATGAAGTTCACGCCAATATTTTAGATGTCGAAAATGGTGTTGTAACAGGCGAAGTAAAAGGCGCAATTGTCGATGGTGCACGTAAAGCTGAATTATTAGGTCAGTTAGCCGATAAAATGGGGATTTCTTTAGAGCAGGCGATGGCTGTAGGGGATGGCGCAAACGATTTACCGATGCTTTCGATTGCAGGTTTAGGCGTGGCTTTCCGAGCGAAACCATTGGTTCGCCAAAATGCCAACCAAGCGATCTCAAGCGTTGGTTTAGATGGCGTGCTGTACTTATTAGGTATGCATGATAAAGATTTAAATCGTGCTTAAAATATAATCTTGGGTGTTAAATTATGCCGTGATTTGTCACGGCATACTCCATTTTGGTGCGTCATTAATCCGTCATATTTATGTCTAAATGTATAGAAAAACAACGATAAAAAAATTCAGAAAAAAGTTTTTTCTCAGCGAAAATGAGGCATGTTTTTTTGTAATGACACGCGGAAATTGACGCTATATAGAGATTCAGGTTTTTTGTAGATTAAAAAAATGTAATGACAAAAGCATATTGCGACATCTTATGTCGTATGATTAATTTCAGGCTCTTTTTTTCTAAAAAAAACGCTCCATAATGCATAAAGACGTTAATGCAATACGAATCACTTAGAGATTACAGAACAATATGAGGTCTGATGATTGAATACAGACCACCTTATTTAAGACGGAGGTTTCTATGGAAGCAGCGAATTTCACCATGTGGGTTGGATTTGGCTTAATCGCTGTCGCAGTTATTGCTGTTTTCTTTTCTCCTTATCGTCGTTGGTTAGGTTTTATGTTGGCAGGTATGTTGAGCTGGGGACTGTTAGAAGTGGTGCGCTTTGGTGTGCAAACCGCGTTCGAAATGTCAGTCGCCTATAGTTATCTGACGGCACTGAGCCTCGCGATGGTGACGGTTACATTCATTCTTTTACGTGAAGACAAACAAGCACAAAAACAGCTGGCAAATCGTCAGTATATTGAACATACACCTGTATATAAGGATGACCAACAACAATGTTCTAGCCGATAAATCATAATAATTCGAACAACATCAAAGGCATGCTTAGCATGCCTTGTTTGTATCAACTTTCTGCAACAAAGCTTTTACCGACGCTGCTACAATTGTGCTAGGATACGGTTGTCTTAATTTTCATCATTATACTGTGGGCATAATTGTCATGAAGCTTTCTTCTTTACCTGTGGTTAAGTTACCTATTGTTGATGTAAGCACTGATCCACTTGATTTGTTGGTGGCAGGTTTGGCGTTGCGTATGAAGCAATTGGCACGTACTAGCCCTAAGTTTATTGAGTTGGTACATGACCGCGAGTTCCGTATTCAAATTGGTACAGATTTGGGTATGGCACGTCAGATTATTGTGAACCATGGCAAGATTGATACCGTTGCGGGTAATCCAGAAAAGGCAGACTTTGTTTTACAGTTTGCAGATAGTGAACAAGGTGTGAAAACACTGGTCAAAGGTGATCCAACTGCGTTCATGACAGGTATGCAAGACGGTAGCATTAAAATGGAAGGTGACTTCAGCTTACTCGTGTGGTTCAACCAGGCTGCTAAACTTATTCCACCTAAAGTGCCAAAACCTGTAAAAGAAAAAATTCGTCAGGCACGTGCATTTATCAAAGAAAAAACAGGCAAATAAATGCGCTGATATAAAAAACTCCCCACTGGGGAGTTTTTTATTGCCACGACTTATTCGACTTCTAGGTTAAAAGTCACTGGACCGTCATTGATCAGATGCACTTTCATATCTGCAGCAAAAATCCCAGTTTGGACATGGTTAAATTGTTGTTGTGCGTACTTGACCAATTGCTCATACAGGTCTTTGGCTTCTGCTGGTGGCATCGCTGGTCCAAAGTCTGGACGTAAACCTTTCTGTGTTTGTGCCATTAGCGTAAATTGAGATACCAGTAATAGACCGCCATTGGCTTGGCTGATATTCCAGCCCATTTTTCCTTGTTCATCATCAAAGATGCGGTATTTTAAAATCTTATCAATCAGCTTTTTGCCTTTCTCTAAATCATCTTCTTTCCCTAATCCTAAAAAGACCAACAGACCTTGTTGAATTTCACCTGTAGTTTGACCATCAACAACTACTTTAGCTTCAAGAACTCGTTGTATTAATGCACGCATAAGAGGAAATGATCGATTGAAAAAAGACAGACCAGTTTAACAGAGAGTTTGGGTAAAAATGAGCTGTGCAGCAAAAGTCTACTATTCAAGATTGGCTATTTGGTTGTATAACTAGAAATATTATGCAAAAGAATTGGTTAAAACCATCATCCATGTCTGCGATTATTCAATCTTTACTTGATACCGACTTATATAAATTCACCATGTTGCAAGTGGTGTTACATCAGTTTCCACAAGCGCACAGTGTTTATTTATTTCGTTGCCGAAATTTAGACGATACGGTTTATCCTCTGGTTGAGATCTTGGATGATTTGAATCATCAATTGGATGTGTTATGTGAGCTTCGTTTTGCTGAGGATGAGCTGCAATATTTACGCTCATTGCGTTTTATTAAAAGTGACTTTGTTGATTATTTAGAACTATTCCAACTCAAGCGCCGTTTTATCAAAGCCAGTATAGATGAAGCGGGTCGTTTAGATATTCGTATCGAAGGGCCGATGGTTCAAGCGATGATGTTTGAGATTTTTGTGTTGGCGATCGTCAACGAGTTGTATTTCCGTAGAATTCGTCATGATGAGGTTTTTGTTGAAGGTGAACGACGTTTACAGCAAAAACTGCTACAACTGCAAAAATATGCAGAACAACAGCAAGAAAATGATCCTCCATTTTTAGTTTCGGATTTTGGGACACGTCGTCGTTATAGTTTTGAATGGCAAAAACATGTCGTACAAGCATTTCATTCAGCAGCACCGAAAGTTTTTCGTGGTACCAGTAATGTGCTATTGGCAAAACAATTGGGGATCAGTCCGATTGGAACCATGGCACATGAGTTTTTACAGGCTTTTCAGGCGCTTGATGTTCGATTGCGTAATTTCCAAAAGGCGGCCCTAGAAGCATGGGTGCAAGAGTACCGAGGTGATTTGGGGATAGCGTTGACAGATGTGGTTGGCATGGATGCATTCTTACGTGATTTTGATTTGTATTTTGCCAAGCTGTTTGATGGTTTGCGCCATGATAGTGGCGATCCTTATGAATGGGGTGATAAAGCCTATGCACACTATTGTAAGTTGAAAATTGATAGTAAAACCAAGATGTTGACCTTTAGTGATGGTTTGAATTTAGAGAAAGCATGGCAGCTCCATCAATATTTTAAAGATCGTTTCCAAGTCAGCTTTGGAATTGGTACGAATCTGACCAATGATATGGGGCAAACGCCTTTGAATATCGTATTGAAGTTGGTGGAGTGTAATGGTCAATCTGTGGCGAAGATTTCGGATAGTTCGGGCAAGACCATGAGCGATAATGAAACGTTTTTGGCGTATTTGCGTCAGGTGTTTGAAATTGAGGAGGTTGAGTAGAGACATTACAGTGTCTTACCTAATTCTCATCAATTTTCAGGATAGACCTTCGGTAAGTTACTTTGGTTTTGCCCAAAGTAACCAAAGGCATTTGTTGAACTGACGGCACATCCTTGATGCCGCAGTTCAACGGGCGGCATCCATGCCGCCTCCGCACCAGTAAATTTTATACTTTTAGTCCATAATCTTTAAACTTTTTGCTATATCTCCTTTTCTGCTAAATCAATGCAAAAAATCAGACGAAGATAAAAAGTCGGCTATGCTAAAATTATGCATAAGGCGGATGATAAAACAGCATAACAATGACTGACGTAGATTTTAAACTTGATTTACTGATTGAACCTGAACAGCTCGTTCCCTATTTGGGGCATGAGTTGATTCGTGTGGTTGATCTCAGCCGAGCATCGGTATATGAGCAACTTCATATTCCCCATGCCATTCATTTACAACCTAAGTATTTGGTTGCTCAACAAGAAAATGCCAATGGTGTATTGCCTGATATTGAAGGACTGCAAGCACTGATTGAAAAGTTGAATATTTCACCACAGCATCATGTTGTTGTGTATGACGATGAAGGTGGAGCTTGGGCAGGACGTTTAATTTGGAATTTACATTGTCTTGGTTTCCACCGTACCAGTTTAATTAATGGTGGAATTCATGGTTGGTTGGGGGCAAGTTTGCCTACGACGGCTGAAGTTGAGACTGTCGTACCTGTTACTGATCCTTTACAAGTTGATTTGGATACAGTTCAACAGCATCGGATTGAATACAACGAATTATTAGAACACGTCCAAACTCAGAATATTCAGCTATGGGACTGCCGTACCAATGAAGAATATACGGGGTTACGTTTGGCTGCGCGACGCGGCGGTCACATTCCAAATGCACTGCATTTTGAGTGGAGCACTGCCCTTAATCGTGAAAATCATCTAAAATTACACCCGCTTGAACGCACACAACAACGTTTAGAACAATTAGGCTTTAATTTACAACAACCTGTGGTGGTGTACTGTCAGTCTCATCATCGTTCGGGCTTAGCGTATATTTTGGCAAGATTGCTCAATTGGCAAGTGAGAGCCTACGATGGTGCGTGGAGTGAATGGGGCAATCGCCTCGATAGTCCTATTATTTCAGGGGAGTCACCATCTTGAGTTTTGCAGCAGATTTAAAAAAACAATTGTTTATCAAAGCACAAAATCTTGTGCCACAACATCAACTAAGCCGTGTAGTGGGTAAAGTTGCTGCAAGCGAAAATTTTGTGGTGAAAACTGCGGTGATTCAAGCGTTCAAAGCAAAGTACGGCATTGACATGAGTATTGCTGAGCAAACAAATCCAAATCAATATAAATCATTTAATGAGTTTTTTACTCGTGCTCTGAAAAATGGTGTGCGTGGTATTGATGAACAAGCAGATAGTATTGTTTGCCCTGCGGATGGTGCGATTTCTCAGTTAGGTCAGATTGAAGCGGGTGATATTTTCCAAGCCAAAGGTCAGAGCTTTTCTGTAGAGAAATTAATTGGTGATCCACAACTTGCAAAGCCATTTGTAGATGGTCAATTTGCAACAGTTTATTTATCACCAAAAGATTATCACCGTGTACATATGCCTTTAGCAGGTACTTTGACAGAAACTTTATATATTCCAGGTGAGTTGTTTTCAGTCAACCAAACGACTGCTGAAAATGTACCGGGTTTATTTGCGCGTAATGAGCGTATGGTGTGTTTGTTTGATACCGAACTTGGTCGTATGGCAGTGGTTTTAGTTGGCGCGATGATTGTGGCTGGGATTGAAACTGTTGCCACTGGAAAAGTGAAACCTTCAGGTAAGGTTGAATTACAACATCACCAAATGCAGTTGGATAAAGGTGCAGAGTTAGGTCGTTTCTACTTAGGTTCTACTGCTGTGGTTTTATTTGAAAAAGATAAAATGGTGTGGGAACAGCAATTTAAAGCCAACTCGACTGTAGTGATGGGTGAGCGTTTAGGTCATTCGGTTTAATTTAGATATGATTTTTAAAAAAAAGCTCCAAACTTGGGGCTTTTTATTTATATACAATCTCTTATATATTTTATACTGCTAGAAATAATATTAGATAATTTAAAATAAAGGCGAATAATGATGAAGTTTTTAATACCACAACTTTCTTTTTTTGAATTTTTAGGAATGCTTACTTTTGTAACTATATTCAGTAATTATTTTTTGGATCGACCATTGATCAATATGACTACTTTTATACTGTATTGTATTTTTGCAGGGATATTATGCAGTTTAAATTTGTATATCTGTTATAAAAGAGACATGACCATTCCTGATTAATTTTAAATCTTATTCAAAAAATAGTTGCCAAAAAATGAAAATTTATCAAGTTGATGCATTTAGTGATCAGTTGTTTAAAGGAAATCCTGCTGCGGTTGTTCTTTTGGAAGAGTGGCTGGATGAATGTTTAATGCAGAATATAGCATTAGAAAATAATTTATCTGAGACCAGTTTTGCTAGGAAAATTGATGATCAAAACTATGAAATTAAATGGTTTTCACCGGTACAAGAAGTGCAGTTTTGTGGTTATGGCACTTTAGCAACCAGTTTTATCATTTTTAAAAATCAACCTGAAATTGAATCGTTGGTATTTCATGTGGCGAACTTGGGTGAGTTTTTCATCACTCGCGGTGCAAATGGCAGGATCAAAATGAACTTTCCTGTACAGATCCCAAGTCGAATGGAACAGATTCCTCAAGCATTAAAAGAGAGCTTGTCCCAAGACATTGCAGAGGTATATATCAATCCACAGGCTTATATCGTGATCTATCAAAATACAGAGGCTGTTTTAAGTGAATGCCCTAATTTTGATTTAATCAAAACTTTGGGTGGGCGACGTGTTGCAATTACTGCTTTAAATGATGCCACAGAGGGAAAAATGAGTAGGTTTGATATCGTTTCCCGTTACTTTACGCCATCTATGGGAATTGATGAAGATCCTGTCACTGGTTCATTACATACGTCACTTATACCGCTTTGGCAACCATTACTTAAAAAAGAAAATATTGTAGCTTATCAAGCTTCGAAACGAGGTGGTGTGCTGTATTGCAAATTACTTGAAAATGATCGAATTGAAATCGCAGGAGAATGCTGCTTATATCTACAAGGTGAAATTTTCATTTAATTAAGGATATAAAAAGCCACGTAAGTATTTGCTTACATCCACTAACGTCAATGTCCCATTTTCAGCTTAAGTTAAATAGCCTAGTATGAACTCATCAGGAACAGGAAGTTCCAAAACATAAAACAAAAATAATAAGTTTGAGCATCAGGACGTGAGGTACGACAGGAGTTATACCTAAAGTGCGAAATACGAAAAAGCCCGACAGGATGTCGGGCTTTTTTTATGATGCTTTAAATTTGCTTTTCCCAAAGTTGAATTAAATGCTGAAGTGTTTTACTCAACGGTTTGTAACTCGGCCAAATTGCATGAATGGGCATATCGAGACCATTGGTGGTATCACTAAATTCTAAACGAATCAAACTTTGCTTAGAAAAATGTTCACTCACGATGGAAAGCGGGAAATTACCCCAGCCCATACCTTGCTCAACCATATTGATGGCCATCGCTAAATTATCGCTATACCAATATGCATCTGAAACCAAGACACGACGATCAGGCAAAGGATAATGCTTACTTGCGACGATGATTTGCCGTAACTCGGATAGCATGGTCAGTTCATTTTTATCGTGATCTTTGAGTTGTTGTGCATCTTTTGGAGAAATGGCAGCAACAAATTTCTCTACACCCAATAAACGGAAACGTTCATTTTTATCTAGTTCAGAAGAACTATAGGCAACATAGAGATCAATTTCATTATTTTGCAAACGTGCTTTAAGTTCTTGTTGTGGCGCACACACCATTTCAATATTTAACAGAGGATAAAGTTGTATCAATTGTTCAACACCAGCCAGTAAATAACGTTGATTCATATCAGCAGCAATACCGATTGAAATACGGGTTTCTAAACCAGTGGAAAGTTCTGTTAAATGCATGTCGAGCTGGCGCATTTTTGTCACGATCAATCGTGCATGTGGTTCAATTGAAAGCGTAACTTCTGTCGGTTCGAGATGATTTTTACTTCGTTCAAAAAGTTTTAAATTCAGTTCTGCTTCTAAATTGGCAATCGCCATACTCACTGCTGAAGGAACGCGATTCAATGCGCGTGCTGCCGCCGAAAAATTACCGCGATCAATAATTTCAAGAATCAGTTCAAGCTGTTCACGATTGAGTTTCATACGAGTTTCTTGTCAGTAAATCTGATAATGATTAACTTTTTTTATCAGAGTTAAAGCGTAAAATCCAATTTTTTATTGATTGCTAGGTGTTCTCATGCAAGGAACAAAAAGAAGAGTTACATATGTATTTTTCTACGAAGTACTCAGCTTTTTTATCTGTGCCATGATTTTGGCTGCACTGTCAGGAACCACACTCAGCCATACAGGCCCTTTGTCGATTTTGATTGCCGTGATCGCCGTGACGGTCAACTTTTTCTATAACTACGTTTTCGAGTTATGGGAAAAAAGACAAGTCTCTAAAACCAGAACAGTGAAAAGACGAGTGGCACATGCGATTGGCTTTCAGTTGGTGTTAATTACGATTTTAATTCCATTGATTGCATGGTGGATGCAGATTAGTTTAGTTAAAGCATTTTTATTGGATTTTAGTTTGATGATTATTATTCCATGCTTTACGTTTATTTATAATTATTTGTTTGATTTAATCTTTGGTTTACCGAGTCATCTTTTAGAGTCTAAAGAATTAAATGCTAAGCCGAATCATTGATTTAGCATTTAGTTTTTCTGAATAGACCTTGAGCCAGTTTATTCAATAAAAATGAGTGTATTTAATCACTCATTTTTATTGTTTTAGTACTAAAAAATTATAAGCGAATCCATGTCATATTACGAAAGGTATTATTGCTTGGATTTTTTGCATTAATATTGAGCATCTTGCCTGTTTTATTCAAACGTCCATTGATGCTGTATTTATAACCATCATAAGGATTGACCCAAACCCCTTGCCCAAACTCTTCATTTTGAATCAGCATTTTTAAGCCCGTCAAAACTTCCATTCCAATAATAGTTTGGTCTTTTAATGAGCCTGAACATGGCGTACATGTGGTTGGAACAGTTTCCTGAGCTGAAGGGTACATTTTGACAATGACAGCACTATATTGCTCAGTCTTGGAATTTCTTCGAATCACAATATCAGAGAGGTATGAACCTGTACGTGAATCAACGACTTTCCAAGTTCCAATCAGTGGGTCAAAGGGTGTTGCGTGAACAGTAAAGGGAGTACTTAGTCCAAGAAATAGGACAAAATTACGGAGAAAACGAGTATTCATCATGAGTTTTAGATCGAGATAAAGTATAGAAATAGCGAAATGAAACAACGAGTTATTATATTCTTATTATTTTGTAATGATAGCGTAATATTCAAAGGGAACTGAGCAGTTCCCTGTATTTTTTAGACCATGCGGTATAAACGCTCTTTTGGAAAAACTGCGGTAAAGGTTGAACCTTCATTTTCTTTTGAACTAATTTCAAGATGCGCACCATGTTGCATTAACACGTGTTTGACGATGGCAAGGCCTAAGCCTGTTCCACCAGTTTGTCGGCTGCGTGCACTGTCAACACGGTAAAAGCGTTCGGTTAAGCGAGGCAAATGCTTGGGGTTGATCCCAATACCATTGTCTTGCACGCTGAAATAGGCTTGATCACCATCTTCATGCCAGCCGATGGTAATAATTCCACCTTTGGGTGTGTATTTGATGGCATTGGTTATTAAATTGCTAAATGCGCTGGCAATTTCCATATCCGAACCAATCAGATCGCAGTGGCTATCAATATCTAAATTAAGGGTATGGCCATAATCTAAATTGTAAGCACGGGCGTCATCAAACAATTGATTCATCAGATTAGCCATATCAATGATCTGATTTTTCGCAATTTTTTTATTATTTTCTAGGTTAGATAACAACAATAAATCATTGACCAATGCATTCATACGTTTGGTTTGAGATTGCATTTGGGTGAACGCACGTTTCCAACGCGGGGTAATGTCATCTTGGTCAGTAAAGGTTTCGATATAACCACTTAACACCGTGAGAGGGGTACGTAATTCATGTGAAATATTGTCGACAAAGTCTTTACGCATTTGCTCAAGGTTGTGCATACGGGTAATGTCGTGCGCGACCAAAAGACGGCTTTCACCGCCAAAGCGGGTCAATTTTACCTGAACATAGCGCTCTTCATCCATCAGTGCTTGTAGACGAATGCCATCAGGTGCTTGATCACTATTTTTGAAATATTCAATGAAGTGAGGTTGGCGCAATATCGACAATAAATTCCGTCCACGATCGGAAGGATTGATGCCCAATAGCTTCTCTGCTGCTGGATTCCACCATTCAATTTGATGTTGATCATCAATCAAAACTACTGCTTCTGCTAAAGCAACTAAAGAAGACTGAGCACGATCAATTAAGCCGACCATTTCTGCTTGAACAATACGCTCTTGGCGCTGTGCTCGATAGACATTGAACAGTAGTGCACCCCAAATCCCACTTAAATTCGGTGGGGCATCATAGGGGCGATTAGAAATCCAGTCATTGACGAGATAAAGTGAGCGAAGCTGCAATAGGAAAAAAAGCACAAATGCAGCAAAAATACAGCTCCAAAAGTATTCAATACCAAATCCAATTAAGCTCGCAATCAATAAGAAAAACAGCAGTAATCTTAAATCTTGTTTTGCAAACGTCCATAAACTGCTGTAGCGAAACTGTTGATGTTCACGTGCCAGTTCAGGGACGGGATAGGGTTCATACATATAGGATTTTAACCTGCTGCTAAATCAGCGCGTGTAGAGAAACGATAACCTGTGCCACGTACCGTTTGCACAAAGCGATCAACGCCGAAAGGTTCTAACACTTTGCGTAAACGACGAATATGCACGTCAATGGTACGATCTTCAATATAGACATTTCCACCCCAAACTTGATCAAGTAGTTGGGCGCGTGTGTAAGCACGTTCTGGATGGGTCATAAAGAAAGCAAGTAAGCGATATTCCGTTGGCCCCATATCTAAAATACTGTTCCCAAAGCTCACGCGTTGGCTGACAGGATCAAGCATTAAACCATTGGCATCAATCACTTTTTCACCGCTGAGCGCATTGGCACGACGGAGTACAGCTTTGATACGCGAAACCAGCTCACGTGTTGAAAATGGTTTGGTCATATAATCATCTGCACCAGCATCAAGACCTTGAACTTTATGGTCTTCTTCGCCACGTGCAGTCAGCATAATCACAGGGATTTCAGCTAAATTTTCATCTCTTTTTAGGCGACGACAAAGATCTACACCACTGACACCACCCGGCAGCATCCAATCCAGCAAAATAAGTGCAGGACGCTGATCAACGATAATCTGATGCGCTTGTTTGGCATCCTCAGCTTGTAAACATTGGAAGCCTGCCATATCCAAAGAGGTATGGATCATTTCACGAATCGGTAGCTCATCATCGACAATTAAAATATAGTCATCTTTCACAGCGCAATACCCTTAAATCTGTAACGGTTAACCGTTTTGTTGTTATGACAGGCTTATTACAAAGATTAATTATGACAATATCATTGCAAAAGAGTTAATAAAGTCGAATTTAGCAATAAATTGTGACAATTATGCGTCATAGTAGTGACCAGATGATGACAAGTTGTTTAACAATAATGCAAATAAATTCATTTGGTTAATATCAATGCATTTTAACAGTTTTGATTGTCACAAAACTGTAAAACGATTTTAATTTTTTTGTGATGTTGTCTCGATGAAAGATAAAAATACCGCACAACATGCCGATAAAACATCTGCTAAGGGCTGTTTAAAGCCTTCAGAGACCCAACGAATAATAATATGTGTCACATAACCATTCAGTCCTGTAGCCATTAATGACACTTCTTCGGCACTTTGAGGTGCATTCGGCATGGTAATCATGACAAAGCCTTGAATAATGCGGTCGAACTGGGTCAACGTCTCTTGGATAGTTGCTTGGTTATGTAAATCTTGTACCAGCATCGCATCAATATAAATAATACGTGCCATGCGGGGGTCATCTTTAATTGCATTCAATAATGCAGATAATCCAGCTGTGACCATATTTGTAGGTACAGGTGCCGCCATAAGAACAGCTTGAGTGAGGCAATTTTGCATTTTCTCAATCATTTTTAAGAAAACGGTTTGGAAAAGTTCCTCGCTTTTCTTAAAAGATTCATAAAAATAACGTTCAGTCAGTTTGGCTTCATTACAAACATCTTTCACGGTGACTGAAAAAAAGCCATTTGTCCCATATAGATGAATCCCTGCTTCGATCAGCTTTTCGCGGCGCACTTCTTTGCGCTCAGTTAAAGATAAGCCCTTAAATTGACGTTCTTTTGGCGCTTTTGGTTTTTTTTGCACATTATCAGTTGAAATTGTCATTGAATTAACCGTCACCTAAAAATATAACTACCGAGTTTGAGGAAATAAATGTATTTGATCAAATGATTTAGTAGAAAGCTATAGTGTACTATATTGACAAGCATCATTGTCAAAACTATATTGACTATAACTTAAACTGCACATGATTTATGCAAATATGTGCATATCATTCGTAACAAGGGATAGGCAATGAAAAATTTTAAAAATAAAGTCGCAGCGATCACAGGTGCAGGTTCTGGGATTGGACAACAGCTTGCAATTTTATTGGCTAAACAAGGCTGCCACTTATCGATTAGTGATATCAATGAAAAAGGCTTAGCACAAACTGTTGAGATCCTTAAAGAATATCCAGTGACAGTAACAACAAAAGTACTCGATGTTTCGAACTGCGATGCAGTAAAACAGTGGGCACAAGAAACTGTGCAAGATCATGGTTGTGTCAATATGATCTTCAATAATGCAGGGGTTGCATTAGGCTCAACAGTAGAGGGCGCGAGCTATCAAGATTTAGAATGGATCGTAGGAATTAATTTCTGGGGTGTGGTATACGGCACGAAAGAGTTCCTTCCATTTATCAAACAAACCAAAGATGGTCATATCATCAACATCTCGAGTATTTTTGGTTTAACATCACAACCAACGCAATCTGCGTATAACGCAACCAAGTTTGCTGTACGTGGTTTCACTGAATCATTACGCCAAGAGTTAGATATTGAGAAAAGTGGTGTAAGTTCGCTTTGTGTTCACCCAGGTGGTATCCGTACCAATATCGCAAAAGCTGCAAAAATGAATGACAGCTTGAAGAGCTTAGGTATGGACCCGAATAAATCAATTAAACAATTTGATAAGTTCCTTCGTACACCACCAGAAGAAGCAGCTCGTCAAATTCTCAATGCTGTATTGAAAAACAAACGTCGCCTCTTGATTGGTACAGATGCTCGCATTGTTGATACATGCCAACGTTTATTCCCAACGGGATATCAACGCATTGCTGCACTTGCAACTAAAATGATGTAAGTTGTCATCACTAAAAAAGCCATTCTCTGTGAGTGGCTTTTTTATTTTTGGTGGAAGTGAATAATTAAATCAGAACTTTAATTTTTGATTTCTTCCAAAAGAATTGATAATAACTGGCTTGAAATATACATAAGCAGACAAAGGAAAGTGCATAGGCAATCCAAATGCCCGTTAAGCCCCAACGTGAGCTAAACCAATAAGCAGATGGCACTTCGATTAAAATAATCGTGAAAATATTAATCAGCATCGGCACATTAACGGTTCCGCTGGCACGCATAATTGAAGCAAAGATCGCACTCGCGCCAAAGAATAGAATTGACCACAACACTATAAATAAAAGCTGCTGACCTAATTCAATCACACTGTGTTCAGTAATAAATAACGCCATTAAATACTTCGAGAACAGATAAGCAAGCGTGATTAAACTTCCAGTGAATAAAAGATTCATGCCTAAAGCTGTACGCGTCACTTTTGCGAGCAAATCGGATTTACCTGCGCCAATTGCCTGAGCTGCAAAAATAGAAGCCGCGATGGAAATGGATAAGGCTGGAAATTGAATATAGTTCAAGACTTGGTTCACTGCACCATAAGCAGCAGTGGCATGTGCGCCATAACGGTTGACGAGTCCAATGATGACCAGACCTGCTAAAGAGGTCGTCACCATTTGAATGCCCGTCGGGATGCCTAATTTTAAGATTAACTTACACAATTCGGCATCATAATGAATATGCTGCAAAAGTTGACGGTCAATTTTCAGTGGATGATTTTTATAGTTAAGATAAAAAGCCAAGAAAATTAGAACTGCAGCATAGCCCATAATGGTTGCGATGGCTGGTGCAATAATGCCGAGAGCAGGAAAGCCAAAATAGCCTTTGAGTAACACAGGCGTAACGGCTAAGCCAATTAAACTGGTAAGGCTCAAAGCAATCAGTGGGGTGACACTATCCCCAACACCACGCAAAATCGATGTATAAATAATATAGACAAATAATAACGGGCTACCCACGAGCATCCATTCTACATAAGGGAGTGAGAGATGCATGACGGTTGGATCTGTGCCCAATAAATTCAAAATATGTTTGGCGAAGATCAGACCAAGAACAGCAATAATACTGCCGCCGATCAAGGTCATAAATAAGGTTGAGCCTATGACAGCACGCACTTTTCCTAAGTTTAGTGCGCCCCATGCCTGACCCACTAACACCGTTGTACCTGCTGAAATCCCGATCACGAATGCCAACAAGAAGAACAAAATTGGAAAAAACACTGATACAGCAGCAATCGCATCAACCCCCATCATTTGCCCGACGAAAATGGTATTAATCGTGCCTGACAGATTTTGCAGAATGTTGGTGGCGATCAGCGGCACAAGGAAAACAAAAAAGGTTTTCCATAAATTGGGTTGCATGACGAGGGGTTGACGAGGTGTCATTCAAATTCCTTAACGCTTCATCCTAGAATGAACAGCTTTTGTTCAACATAGCACAAGCAGCGTTGAAGTGATGGTAATTCAATTTTATTTTTTGTTGATTAGCAACGCTCTAGGATTTCACCCGCTCGTTGTAAGGTTTGATCTGTCTTGGCAAAGCAGAATCGGATTAATCGCAGTGAACTCGGTGCGTGCTGGTAAAATACAGAAATTGGAATCGCAACAATTTTGTGTTGTTCGGCCAAGAATTGACACATTTCAATATCGTTTAGATCGGGGCGAATCTTACTGTAATCGAGATTTTGAAAATAAGTGCCTTGTGATGGCACAAACTGGAAACGAGAGTTTTGGATCTGTTGATTAAACAGGTCTCGTTTGTGTTGATAAAAACTTGGCAGCTCTAAAATATGCTCAGGATGCTGTTGCATATAATTTGCTAAAGCGATTTGACAGGGTGTTGTGCCACAGAAATTGGCAAATTGATAAATTTGTCTAAACAGCTGCATCAAGGCTGGAGAGGCAACACAATAACCCGTTTTCCATCCTGTAACATGATAAGTTTTTCCAAAAGATCCGATGACAAAACTACGATTACGAAGCTCTGGAAAATGAAGTGCGCTGTAGTGCTTTTGTCCATCAAAGACCAAATGTTCATATACCTCATCGGATAAGACCACAATATTTTTATCTTGAATGAGTTCAATCAGTTGCTTCCAATCGTGTTCTGACCAAATTGCACCTGTTGGATTGTGAGGAGTATTGACAATAATCATGCGAGTTTTGTCGTTAATACTGTCTTTTACTTTTTGCCAATCTACGTGAAAAGTAGGCGCTTCCAAATGGATATGGATCGATTGACCACCAGCCAGTTGAACTGCTGGGCCGTAACTGTCATAGCTTGGATCAAAGATAATGACTTCATCACCTGCATGGATACAGGCTTGGATCGCGCAAAAAATCGCAATGGTTGCGCCAGGTGTGATGGTCATCTCAGTAACAGGATCAAGTTGTTGTTGATCGCGTGCAAAGAACTGTTTCGCGAGTTGTTCTCTTAATGCCAGTACTCCATCACCAGCAGGGTATTGATTATAGCCATCTAGTGTTGCTTGGCTAAGCGCTTCAAGCAGTGCGGGTGGTGCAGGAAAATCAGGAAAACCTTGTGAAAGATTTAGGGCTTTGAGTCGCCGTGCAAGCTCAGTCATGACACTAAAAATCGTAACGCCTTGGTTTGGGAGTTTTGACTGAAGTTGCAACATGATGATTAACCTCATTCCATTTTATTTTGATGTGATTGTAGCGATAAAAAATGGCTTTTTCCAAATTGTCGATCTCAAAAATAAAAAGTGATCTGTCTCTCTCGATCTTTCGAAAAATGTGTTTCTGATCAAGAGAAATACTGGAATTGTGTCTTAATAAAAACAATACTGACGGAATTGGTCGGTTTTGATTTAAATTTGTCAAATTAATCGTTAATTTTCAATTATATACAGTGTTTTATTTTTATCTGTTAAGCGATATAATTTATAGCAAGTGATTAAAAGAAATACAAATTATTGTGAAATGGGGCATTCAGTAATGGACAGTTTCGATCTGAAAATACGCTATCCACATCATATTGATTTAAAAGATGTAGAGCAGCTTGGGGCACTCAATACCATTGGGGTGTTAACTCGTTTTGATAAAATGGGTTGGAAGCAGCAACTCAGTCGTTGGTTACAATTAGATGGTGCAAGTCCAACTTTTACCATTACAGATGGAAAGACGGAACGGACGATAGAAATTGTCTTAAATACTTATGGTTCAGAGCAAGAGCTGAAGTTTATTGTGAAAACAGATATTCCAGTACTAGTTGATAAAAAGCAGGTATTCGGATTAATTAAGCGTCAGAAAAAAGAAAAGATTCATTTTAATCAATTGTCATTAGTGCAAGTGAAAGCTTATCTCACAGCATTTTTAAAGCAAGACACAGATGCTTTAGCGCGTTATTACCAAGAAAGTAAATACGTGGTCTGATCTTCTGAAAGGGGGAGAAGTATCACTTCTTTAAATTTGGTCTAATTCTCATTGTATTTTATTTAAGTTACGCCAATCTCAACTTTAAGTGAAAATCTATAGAATCCCCCTAAATCCCCCTTTGATAAAGGGGGACTAATTCTGAAATTACTAGAGGTATTGAATTTTTGATGTTCCTCCCTTTTTAAAGGGAGATTAGGAGGGATTTTTAAACATATCAAAAAGTATGTATGTAATTGATATTAAATTATTTTTATATAAGGGTAAGATTGGCTTTTAAATTATAAAAAAGAGCGGCAAAACAGTGATATCTTGCCGCTCCTGAGTAGATCATTTACAAAACATTTTCCACAATCGCGCGAATAACTCCGAGCGCCAAACCGATAAATGCACCTACGATCACACCATTCACACGAATCATATGTAAATCACCACCAACCTCACTTTCGATTTTGGCAATCATTTCTCTTGAGTCCCATTCATGGATGCGTTCGCTGATATAACGAATAATCTTGTCGCTATATTGCTCACTAAAATTGATCGCTAAGCCGACCATTTTTTCATTCAAAACTTGGCGAACTTTTTCATTCTGAATCAAGCTTTCTCCAAGCTGTTGAATCGCAGCCTGCAAGTTGGTTGCAATGCCTGAATCTTCCTGCATTAAATCAGTTTTGATCGCATCACATAAAATAGCGATGGCACCACTGATAAAGTTGAGTACTTGTGGACTATCCAAAAGTGCATCTTTACCATCATTTAAACGCTGGCTCGCTTCACTATTGCCATCTGCAAGTTGTAACATCAGTGAATGCGTTGTCGCTTCAATGTCTTGTCGCCACGGATGCTCTGGATTCGCCAACATGGATTCCACTTTTTCAATCAGTGAATCAATGGTTCTTTGTTGTACATCAATACCGATCCAACTTGCACCTTTTGCCAGTTTCCAAACCCCCAATTCTTGAAAGAGTTTACGGGATAAATCGCGAGCTTCTTCTGGATGTGAAACCATCCATTCATGTGCAAGATCAAGACCTCGTTGTAGAACATCTTGATGGAAATCATTTTCCAAAACGGCACGTAACATTTCGCTGGCAAGCATATTGATTTTGGTACTACGCACCCATTGCACACTGTTATTTTGAACGAAATGTGCGATTTGATCTTGGCTGACAAATTCAAAAATTCTGGGCACAGTATGTTGGATCATCTGTACCACTTGTTTATTATTCTTTGGATTAGCAAGCCATTCGCCCACAGCCAAACTTAAATCTGCATTTTGCAAACTACGTTGAACGACTTGTGGTGATAGGAAATTTTCCTGTACAAAGCGACCCATAGATTCAGCGATACGTGCTTTGTTACGTGGAATAATTTCAGTATGGTCACGCAACAGCTTCGGTAACGGCATTTTCCCAAATGGGTTACGAAATAGAACGGTAACGGCATACCAGTCAGCTAATCCACCAACAACACCTGCTTCAGCGGCAAGCATGAAAATATGGATGATCCATTTATATTCAGGGAGAAAATGTGCCGCGACCATTAAGCCAATCCATGACACCACAGCGATGATTAAGGCCATAGTGGCAAAGTATTTACTTCTTTGCAGGCTAGGTACGTGGATCTCTTCAGCTGAACTCATCTAGTCATCCTTTAAATTCATTTTTTGTTTTCAGGTGGCACAGGTGGTTGTAGAACTTCACCTGTTGGACTCAACCCGTATTTTTGTCCCAAGGATTGCAAGATCAACTGAGCATCAAATGCATCAGGGGATTGTTCCTGAGTCTTGAAACATTCAATAGTATACGACACTTGGATTGGATCAATATTGACCACTTGTGGCATATCATAGAATGGATCAGGCCAAAAGGCTGGATGACGACGATAATAACCATAAGGGTAGTAATTAGGTGTTGGATAAATAACGGCCTGACGTTGAGCCTTGTGGCGTGCATTACTTGGGTCATCCATAACGGTGAAGTAACGGAAGCCATTTTTCACCGTGGTTTGTGCAGCTTTTAATAAGGTAATTTCCTCTGCTGTACCATAACTCAAATTATTATCAGCTTGAAAACCGACTCGGAAAGTTTTGTTATTTAATGGATAAGCGGTAAATTGCCCGAGCTGATCAAAGGTTCTCGGTTGAGTGGGTAAGCTTGCACATCCTGCCACTGTCAAAGCAACAAGGAGTGGGGTGCACATCAATAAACGTTTCATATGCAATTCCTATGGTTTAAAGCCGTGGGAGTAAGGCTTAAAAACTACTATTCGGTTGTGTTAAAAACTCAAGTTCTTCTGCTGAAGAGTCGCGACCTAAAATTTTATTTCGATGTGGATATCGACCAAAACGGTCAATAATCACCTTATGTTTTTTTTCAAAACTGAGATTAATTTCATTGCCTAAGCGTTGAAACAGTTGCAATGCAAATTCATGAATGACTTTTGATTCACTATGCATAAACGGCATATATAAAAAAGAGCGCTGTTCAGGGCTTAACTGAGCATCAAGTTGTAAACTAATTGCTTCTTGTGCCAGTATCAGGGCAATTCCATCATAAGCAAAGGCTTGAGCCTGATCTCGATATAGATTACGAGAGAACTGATCAAGGATAATAATTTCAGCGAGCCGTCCTTCTGCTGTTTTGCGCCATGACCAAAGTTCCCCTTGGCTTGCTTGTTGGTGAATTGTTTGAAAAAGCGCATGAATTTTTGCATCAAATTCATCACTTTTCGCATACCAAAGTGAGCGATGATCTGGATCAAACCAAAAATCTAGAATATCTTGCGCTTGCATGGGTGAGTACTCTTCGGAAGGTTTATTTTCAATAAAATCACAATTTCAGCGTGTCTTATGTAACAAGATTGTGATAAAAATTGCCAAACTAAATCAGATGACTAGCGCAGAATTGTCGTTATAATTGGCATCACAATGCAGTCGTTCCCTTTGATTTGGTCGGCTGATCTTGAATAAGCGAGCATATAAATTATGAATCAACCCAGCACACATTCTTCCTCTGTGATACCAAATTGGGTAGATGCTTCGCTATTAACAGGGATGCTGCGTGGTATAGAGCGTGAAAGTTTACGCATGCAAAGCAATGGATTTTTATCACAAAAAAATCACCCTAAAGCTTTAGGTTCAGCGCTGACGCATCCACATATCACCACAGATTATTCTGAAGCGTTGATGGAGTTTATTACCACGCCACACAACACCATTGCTGCTGCATTAAATGAATTACGTGATATTCATACGGTTGTACATCAACATTTGGAAGCAGGTGAAAAGCTGTGGCCATTATCAATGCCATGTATGCTGGATGATGATGAAGAAAATATTAAATTAGCCCAATACGGCACGTCTAATATTGGGCGTTTTAAGACCTTGTATCGTTATGGTTTAGGTGTGCGTTATGGTCGCCGTATGCAGACAATCTCAGGCGTACACTATAATTTATCTTTCCCTGAAGAATTATTTGCCGAATTAAAGCAACATGAAAGCAATCCTGAGCTAAAGCAACTTAGCCTACAAGATTATCGCAGTCATCGTTACTTTGGTTTGATTCGTAACTTTATTCGTTTAACGCCATTGGTTATGTATTTATTGGGGGCAAGTCCTTCAGTTTGTCGTTGTTTTTTAACCAATCGCCAACATCATTTACAGCCGTTGGTCAAAGGTACACTTTATTTACCAGAGGCAACGGCATTGCGAATGGGGCGTCTGGGGTATCAGAATTCAGCTCAGAAACAATTAGGAATTCATTATAACGACTTGCATGATTATTTAGAGGGATTGCAAAAGGCAGTGCATACGCCGTATCCACCCTTTACTGATTTAGGTTTGAATGATCAAAATGGCGAACCTATTCAGATTAATGACCATGTTTTACAGATTGAAAACGAGTACTACAGCCTTGTCCGTCCAAAGCAAGTGCCTGAAGCTGGAGAGACACCGTCACAAGCATTGAAAAATCGTGGCGTGGGATATGTCGAACTTCGTGCAGTAGATGTGAACCCTTACAGTGAAATTGGGATCGACGAAATAACTGCAGGTTTCTTGGAAAGTTTAGCGCTTTATTGCTTACTGCAAGATAGTCCAGATTTGTTTGATGAAGAACAAGAGCAAGTTGATCGTAACCAAACTGAAGTGGTCAATCGTGGTCGCGCAGCGGATGCCAAAATTGAAGAAGGGCATACAACAACTTCATTACAAGCTTGGGCGCAAAAGCATTTAGATGCCATCAAAGATTGTGCTGTTTTATTAGATCAGATGTCGGCGACATCATTGTATCAAGATGCGCTGAATATTATGCAACAGCGTTTAGATCATGTTGATGAAACACTTTCATCGCATGTGATTGAAGATACTTTGAAGCATGGCGGTACTTGGAATTTTGGTAGCATGATGGCTGAGCAGCATGTCCATCGTTATGATCAACATCAGTTAAGCCAAGAACGAGCTGAATATTTTGAACAGTTAGCGCAAACTTCTTTGCAAAAACAGTCGCAACTTGAACAAGATAACGACACGAGTTTTGAGCAATATCTTGCACAATACCGTTAAAATTTTAGAGGACTTCCCATGCGATGGAATTACCGTTTAGTTAGTGCACTTCTGGTACTGACCAGCATTATTGGTATCTCGTTTGCGTTGTATTTAGAGCATGTTCAAGGTTTAGAACCTTGCCCGCTGTGTATTTTCCAACGTATTGGTCTCATTGGAATGGGGCTAGTGGCGCTGATTGCATTTATTCATAATCCTATTTCAAATGGTTTTAAGCGGTTTTATGCATTATTGGCAACTTTATCAATTGGTTGGTCTGTTGGTGTTGCCGCTCGCCATGTTTGGTTGCAGCATTTGCCACCAGATAAGGTGCCTAGCTGTGGTCCAGGCTTAGACTATTTAGTTGAAGCATTGCCAATGAAAGCAGTTTTCCAAGAAGTGCTTTCAGGTTCTGGTGAATGTGCTGCAATAGATTGGACTTTCTTAGGTCAATCGCTACCTGTTTGGTCGTTTATCTATTTCCTTTTGATTTTATTGGTTTGCTTATGGCAGTTATTTAGAAAGTATCCAAAATAAATATGATTTAGATATTTTAAAGCCCTAGAGATCATGGTGTTTCTAGGGTTTTATTTTTGGTTGAAGATTGAGATCCAGAATTAAAAAAACTACGCATAAGATGTAGACAGATAGGTCTGTTTTTTGTAAAGTGCCGCTGATTATTTACACTATTGATTATAAAAAATGCTTTTTAATATATTTAATGTATTAGAAAAAATGGGGCTAAGTGCACAGAAGCGTGCGATACACGTACAATTTTCTAATAACCTTCTGAATAGTCAGATTTTTCTTCAGAGAATACAAGGGCAGCATCAACTTAATTCAGGTTTAGAGGCTGAATTAATTTGCCTTTCAACCAATGCTCTAATTCCCTTAAAACAATTTATTGGGACGCAGGTTGCAGTTGATCAGGTTACCGACTCAGGACAACTGTTTCGAACCACGGGAATTGTGACAGAGGCCAGTTATGGACAAAGTGATGGTGCTTTAACGCTATATAAATTGACTATAAAAGATGCGACTAGTTTATGGTATAAACGTCGTAATAGCCGAGTTTTTATGAATAAAACGATTGTGGAAATCACAGAAGTTTTATTCAAGGAGTGGCAAGGACGAAGTCCACTTTTTGCAACAAGTTTAAGTCTTGATTTGAGTGGCTTAAGCCAAAATTACGACATTCGTCCATTTGCGATGCAACATAATGAGTCAGATTACGACTTTCTTACACGTTTATGGCGCAGTGAGGGTGTGAGTTGGCTCGTTGATGAAGCTGAACTTTTTGTACTTCATTCGAATATACCTATCAAAGCCCAAAAGCTGCGATTGATTGATGATAATAGTCATTATGAAGCTTTAGCTCGACGTAGTATTCGTTTTCACCGTAGCAGTGCAACAGAATTCCAAGACAGCATTACGGATTTTGTTGCGATACGCAGCTTGCAACCGACTGCGGTGCATGTGCAACGTTGGCAGCCCGATGCTTTAGCACAAGACGAAGGTGCAGGCTCAGTGGATACAACTCATAATCATTCGGAAAGCTTTGATTCTGCCAGCTTAAGCCTTGAGCAAGCATGGCATATTAGCCCAGCTTGGATGCAAGACTTGCAGGGGGAAGACCAAGCCACTCCTTCTGGGAACAGCCAGTTAGAAAAACTGAATCAACAATTCAATGACATGTATGCCAGCCAAGCCAAATACTTTAAGGCTTATAGTACGGTGCGGGATAGCCAAGTTGGTTATTGGTTCAATTTTAGGGAGCATCCTGAAATTGATCTGCATAATGGGGTTGATCAAGAGTTCCTAATTATCGCCAAAAATTTCTATAACCAAAATAATTTACCGAAAGATATTCAGCAACAAGTTAACCAATTATTAAGTCATAGTCGTTGGGAACAACAACGTTATGTGGACGCTGAACGTCAAGGTAATGAACTGACTTTAATTCGTCGTCAAATCAAAATTATTCCTGAGTATGATCCAGAACAGCATCGTGCTATAGCCTATCCACAACGTGCCAAAGTGGTTGGCCCTGAAGGCGAAACCATTTATGTAGATGAGTGGGGGCGTATCAAAGTCCGCTTTCTATTTACCCGTATTGACGATCATGGACATGATGGTGGGGCAGGTAGCAATGACAATGACACTGATTCAGCATGGATCGATGTCCTCACGCCTTGGGCTGGGGAGGGGTATGGTGCACGTTTCTTACCGCGTATTGGTGAGGTGGTAGTCATAGACTTCTTTGATGGCAATATTGACCGGCCTTTTGTCACCGGGCGAATCCATGAAGCGCAGCGTTCACCGACCAAGTTTGATATTAAAGGACAGCTTCCAGATACCAAAAAACTCAGTGGTATCCGTAGTCAGGAAGTTAATGGTAGTGGTTTTAACCAGTTACGTTTTGACGATACGACAGGGCAAATCAGTACGCAGTTACAAAGTAGTCATGCTGCGACACAATTGAATTTAGGTAATTTAAGTCATCCTAAAATTCAAGAAACTAGTAATGGTCGTGGAGAGGGCTTTGAGCTTAGGACCGATGCTTGGGGCGCTGTACGTGCTGGCAAGGGTATGCTGATTAGTACTTATGCCCAAGAACAGGCAATTGCTGATCATTTGGAAGCTGCTCAAGCACAATCATTGCTTTCACAGGGCTATGAAAGCATGAAAATGCTCAGTGAAGTCGCCACTAAGCAGCAGACAGATGCGCTCAATGTCATTAACCGCTTACCGAAGTTTATTCAGTCTTTAGAACTTAAAACCACAGGTCAAGCTCTCGGGAGCACCTTAAATCTATTTAAAGAGGGAATGAGTAATGATCCGATCCATGCCTTGAAGGATTGTGGTGGTTTTATTGAGGATATTGGCGCTCTTGGGGGTGATGCTAAAGGTGTGGTAGAGGAGTTTAATTCATTCTTTAGTGATGCCAAAGATGCGATTGAAAACCTAAAAGAATTTATCGAAAACGTAGAAGAACATGGTGCTGATATTGTCAAAGGTCAGCTTGCTAGTATCAAAGATCGGATTCAGCAAAATCCGTTTGAGGGCATTAAGGAAGTTGGAAAAGTCTTGGCCAATGTCGATATTAAAGATTTTGATCTGATGAGTACTTGTGGGACTTTTAGTAAAGGTAGCAAGCTAGACATCACGCCATCTAAAGCGTTTAGCTCGTTACAGGGCTTTATGGAGGGTTATACCCAAGGCTTAGAAAGTAGTTCTGACGTCAAACAACAAGAGCAGGGCAAGATTTTTCGACAGGCGTTGATGTTGTTAGCATCGCCAAATGGCATTGCTTTGACGACACCTGAAAATATTATTCTGCAAGCTTCGCAAGATATTGCTGAAAGTGCCAGCGGTTCAATTAATTTGAGTGCGCAGAAAAATATTATTGGGCATGCACAAGACAAAATCAGTTTGTTTGCTGCGCAAAAAGGTTTGCGTGCTTATGCAGCAAAAGGAAAACTCGAACTACAAGCGCAGGATGATGCGATTGAAGCAATTGCGAAAAAGGTCATCAAGCTCATTTCTACAGAAGATAAAATCGAGCTTACGAGTCCAAAAGAGATTGTATTAACAGCTGGTGGTTCTCAACTCAAAATTAATGCGAATGGCGTATTTTCAACAACAGGGGGTAAGTTTGAAAGTAAAGCTGGGCAGCATTTGTTTGCGAGTGGAGCCAAGGTTTCTTATGAGGTTCCACAGCTTCCAAATACTGCTATGTATAGTAATAAGTTAGATGTTTATGATTTATTTTGGGAGAGCGGTTTTAGTCAGTTTACTTATAAAGCCTTTATTCAAGAAACAAATTCATTTATCTCAGGAGCCTTAGATGAACATGGACGAACAGGGAAAATTACAAAAGAAGATCCTTACAATATAAAATTTTTAGTTGGAAAAGAGCAAGAACTGTGGGATGTAATTGTTGATGAATGGGATAGTGAGGATTTTACTTTAGGAGTAAAAAATAATGAAAAATAAGTGTTTAGTAACCTTTATTTTATTAGACTTACTAGGGCATCCCATTAAAAATGCTAAATATCAAATAAAAAATGGTAATAATCTCATTGCTGAAGGATTAACAAATTCTAAAGGAGCGATTGTTGATATAAGTAGAGATAAAGGAGTTGTACTTGATGTTTATTTCCAAAATATTTTAAATCAGATGCAACTTATCAGCAGAGTTTGTCTTGAAAAAAGCCATGCTATCGTCAAGTTATATAGTCCATCAGTTTTAATAAAAACTCAGCTGAGAGAGAAAGGGAAAACTGGTCAATATAGTAGAAAAACATATAAAGTGAAAAAGGGTGATACTTTATTAAAGATTTCAAAAGATACAAATTGTAAAATTGAAGAAATTCAAATAATAAATAAAATTAAAGATGCAAATAAAATTTCGGAAGGACAAATACTAAAGTTACCTTTAAACAAAGTAAATAATGGAGAACCAAAGAAAGTAAATAATAGTCCTAACATTAATAATAAAGTTGCTATAAAGGATAATCATGATGATAAAGATGACCATTGGTTTGGTACAATAGTGAAAGCTCCGGATTGGATGCCAGATATTAGTGCAGATAAGATCTATAATCATATCAAAGATCAGATTCTTAATAGTACTGCACCGGAATTAAAAAATATGAATGCTGAAAGTCAAGATACAGGGAATCCAAAACAGAATATATCTAATTATAAACCAAGTGTTATTTTCCCTTTTAAAGTAAAACCTATCAATGATATTGATGGAGAGCTATCAAATTATTATTGGGGTGCTAAACTCAATGATACTAATGCTTCAATGGCAATCTTTGGAAGAAATAGAAGTGGTAATAGAAAGCATGCGGGAAGAGATTTATATAGTAATTGTAAACCTGTCAGCAAAGCAGAAAGTGGCTTTGAAGTAGTTGCTATAGCATCAGGTAAAGTAATAGCTTCGCAAGGATTCTATCTACAAACTAATCAAGTAAGTATTAGGCATAAAACTGATGATGGTAGAGAGTTTGTAATTAGGTATGGTGAATTAGATCCAAAATCAATAACATTAAAAGTGGGTGATCCCGTTAAGCAAGGTCAAATATTGGGCAAAACAGGTGTAATGAAAAATAAGAATGGACCAGCTGCTATACCTATTGCTGGAAAGACAGCACATAATGTTTCAATGCTACATTTTGAATATTTTACAGGCAATGGTTTTTCATTAGATGATGCGTCAAATCTTACAATAAAAGAACATGGACTTTATTCGAGACGTGATGATGTAGCTGATCCTTTAGCAATATTGTTAGAAGGATATAGAAATAGTTTTGATTTACAGTTGCCTCAAACTACTTCTCAGAAATCAATTGGAAATAGAATACCTATAAGCAATTTAACAACAAGTGCAAATGCAAGATTATTTATTCAAGAATGGGAAGGAAAATATTTAACTCCTGATGGGCAAGGAACATACTATTACGATGATTCTAAAGGATATTGTACAATTGGCTGGGGGCATCTCGTTGGTCAATCATCATGTAAAGCTTTAGGTAAAAAGGCTTTAAAAGATTTTATCTCAATATCTCAGGCTAAAACTTATTTTGAAGAAGATGTTTTGAAACATGAAGCTTATGTGAAAAAAGCTATTCAAGTTCCTCTATATCAATATGAATTTGATGCTTTAGTATCGTTAGCATTTAATATCGGGAATATTGCTATTAAAGCTCCAAATTTATGTAAGCTTATTAATGAAAGTAATTATAAAGATGGGCCTAAAGAAATGTTAGATATAAATAAAATAACTGTAAATGGAAAAAAAGTTCCAGATCTCGGTTTAACGAAAAGACGTAATAGTGAATATCAACTGTTTATTAAAGGAACGTACGATGCAAGGCATTAATTTCAATTTTGTTAGTGTGCTATTTGTCTTTAGTTTGAGTTCTTGCTCAAATGCTGCAGATTATAAGCCACAACGGTTAGATGAGAAAACAGCATATAAAAATAGTGAGTATGACCTGAATAGTACATATTCTGATATAAAAAGCTATATTAGTGATAATAAAAACGAAGTTAAGTATCTTGTTGATAATCAACGTTCTTGGTTGAAAAATAGAAATTTAAAATGTAATTTTAATGGGAGAGAAGCAAATAATGAAAATTATGAATGTCTGAGTTATTTTAATAATTCTAAAATTAAAGATTTAAGAATATCATACCTAGGCTTTGATAGTTTAGAAGGCAACTTAATAAAGCCATTTAAGTATAAGGATGGTGTTATAAAAGAGTTAGAAGTAGGTGGGTGTTATTGTAGTGAAAGTACAATTAAAATTTTGAAAAATAAGATTTATATATATCAAGCTTGTAATCAAAAGTTAAATGAACCACGTATATATAATGTGGTTGGTAAGAAAAAAGGTGAATTTTCTGTAGAGTATCAAATTGATACTAATAATAATAACGTACCAGAATTTAATTTAGTTTTTGTTACTAATGGGAAAAATGTTTGGAATATTGTTCCAAAAGTTTTTAGAAAAGAAGACTTGTTGAATTTAAATTTTACAATTGGCTATACAACTGATAAAAATTTGAAAAACAAGAAAATCGATTGCAGTGATTATGAGGAGTAATTCTCTAAATTTTAATTTATTTTGTCTGAGATATAATGAATTTTATGATTAAATATACATGGTGCTTGATCAGTTTGTTAGCTTTTTCAACAGGGGCTAATGCTGAATTTAATATAGAAAATAATAAGAATCAGCCTGCCTATATAAAAATAGGATATAGGAATGTTTTGAACTCAAGCTTTATTTATCCTGATAGTGATAAGAATGTTAACTTAAAAAGGAATACAGTTAATATTCCATGTGAAGATGTTTTAATTGTATTTCAGCCACTATTGAAAAATGATAATAAAATAAAAGGATTGGATTATTATTTTTTAAACTACGAATGTTTTTTGCAATTTGGTGGTGTTAAATACAAACTCCCCTTTATTATTTCTGATGTGGCTGCTGTTGGTGCAAGTATACTTTTTAATGATGATAATATAATTATCTTTTCAGTAGAAAGTTATACAAATCCAGTTTCAAATAATAATTCAAAAAAATTTAAAAGTGATGTTTATGTCCTGAATAAGAAAAATTCAGGCTTATACGCACCTTCTTTTTTGTCTTTAAATAAAAAATTAAAAAATTTGAATGATGTTTCTACGGAGTTTAGTAGATTTATTTCTGCTAAATATGATAAGAATGAAAAAAAATATAATATTTTGTATGAAATTAATAATGCTTTAGAAGATTTTAGCTCCACTGGGAGGGTGGTTTATGAAAAGGCTCCAATTGAATATTCATTCATACTAATTCCTGATAAAAAAACCATTTTTGATAAAAAAATTTTCTGAAAAGAAAAAGGGTAGTAATAATGTTATTTCAAATGATGATAGAGGTGGAATGTATTCTTCTTTTTTAAAGAAAGATATTAATTGAGTTTTTGAAAATTGTTGGTGGTTTTGAGGTAAATAATGAATAAGAAAATAATTTTTCCACTATGCTTAATTTTTATTAGTACTTTACTAGCATGTAGTGATAAGCAGGATACACCACAAATTGATTTAAAGAGCGAACAGAATGTAATGCGTATAGAGGATAATGAAAAACTTCCATTCGCCACAAGTGAACCAAAGGTAACTAATGATAAGTGGTTTGAGAGTAATGATAGTTCTAAAATTGATCAAATATCATGTTCAAATAAGAATATTAAAGAATGGTATACTTTTGATGAAAAGTTAGAACAACCAAAATGTAAGAGTTTAAGTGGTTATAAAATAAAGAATTATCAATGTTCTGTTGAAAAAAATGTATTAGGTTTAAATTCCGATGCAATTAGAATTACCTTAAAAGATAATAGAGTTTTTGCATTCCATTCTCTTGAGCAATGCCAAGATGCTGTTGAAATGTGGGAATCAAATGGGATATAAAATTATAAAAACTGATTAAGGTTTTTAGTTAAAATATTTATATAGAAAATATAATATTATTTATTAAAAATCAAGATTTTAAAGCTTGCCCTAAAATGCATATCCGCAATGCTGTATTGTGAATTATTGTTACTTAATCAGCTGTAAAAATAAACTTTATTTAAAAAGCCCAACTATTTCTTGTTTAATAGATGGGCATTCTCATTTTAAGTCTCAACAATTCCTTCTAGATCATCAAAGGTATAATTATTTGGGACATTGATCATATGTGTTTGAACGCCATCCTCAATAACTTCACCGACTTCTGGATACAACCAACGGGTGATTTGTTCAGCTACACTTGAATGATATTGAATTTCAAAATGATTCAAACCATAGAATACGGCTTTATGCGTGTCAGGTAATTTCAGTTGGAAACGAGGATTAGGGTGTTCACCTAAAGCGCTTTTTACACTGACGAGATAATCCCCAATTACTTTAAGTGCTTTATTTTTTACCTTTTCAAACTCTAAAGTTCCAGCAATCAGGAATGTGTTGATATGTGAGGGTAATGGCGCTGGCTTACGATTGTCATCTGCAAAGCCGATACGTGCGTCATTATGTTCCCAATCATCATCACGAACACTACCATAACGCAGATCGAGTATCCCATTACTACGGACATTCACCAATTGACCGATCAGACTAATAAAAGGGAAAGCACCCAGTTTATCTTGTAAAATAAATCCAAAGCGTTCAAGTACCGCACCATGATGAGGTGAACCGATACAAACGAGGTTCTCAACCATGTGAACCCATTGATATAAGTTCTGTTTTCCATAAAACAATGCACTACGAGAGACTAATCCACCCATACTGTGACCGATTAAATCGATACTGGTAATACGTGGATTTCGTTGTACTAAGTCTTCCAAAACATTTGCAAAACTACGACCATTCGCAGAAATACGACGACCTGTGTTGTAGTTAAGGTACAGCATCGTATTATTGTCACGTTGTGCTAAGAGGCGTTCACCAATCCCACCATAACGTTGATTTGACCAACTTAAATGGTTCATACATAAACCATGTGTCAAAATCACAATACGACCCGTGAGTTCACCTTGTTGTAATGATCCATAATGATCATAAAGCACCATTGGTAAAGCCATTGGATTGTGTTGTTTTAAAAAGAAATCACCAAAGATTCCATTGAGTGCACCAACTACAAAATGAAGGGTTGGATTCAATGGTTTATCATGCAAAACAGGAAATTTCTCAACGATATGGCGTAAACTTGGTGCAAGAAAACTGCTACCGTATTTTTGCAGTGCATCATAAGAAAATTGATAAAATTTCTGTAGTTGCGGCAATTTTTGTAATTTTTTTGCTTTTTGTGCGCTTAAACCAAGTGTAGTCCTTAACACTTCAGTTTGCACCAATTGCACCAATTCGTGAACACCGCTTAAACTTGTGCTCACAAGTTGTGCCAAACCTTCCAAAACATCTGCCTGACTTGGGGGCGTACTGTCCCATTTGCAGTAGGTTTCATGCAGAGGTGTTAAACTTGGCATTTTTATTTCCCCATCCTTGATATATATACCGAAGGTTTGAAGTTATTAACTTATCATTGTTTAGATAAACTACAACAAACTCTTACATCTTATGTCTTTCATAAGTAATTTTTTTAGAATACTGATGAACGGAGTACAGTATCGTTATTTGTGTCGGACAATATTGAGCTTAAATGTAATTTATATTGTTATATGTTTATCTGTTAAGCAGAATAATGTGATTTATTTCACAGCAAGTCAAGTTGTTGTCTATTTTGGTGCGTATGGAAATTATATATTTACACGGCTTCCGTAGTAGTCCGATGTCTATAAAAGGGCAACAATTGAAACATTATTGTGCAAAATTAGGCGATGTGCATGTTCATCTCCCTGATTTAAATCTTTCTCCAGATCAAGTGATTAAACAAGTTTCTGCCTTGATTGAGACATTACAAAATCAAAAAGTTGTGTTGGTAGGGAGTAGCTTGGGAGGTTTTTATGCGACATACTTTGTCGCCAAATATGCTTGTCCAGCTGTACTGATCAATCCTGCTATGCAACCATGGCAATTATTTCAAGATTTATTTGGGATTGAGCAAATACCACTCAAAGTCACCGAATCATGGACACTTGATCATGATCAATTGCAGCAATTACAATCGATTGCTGACACGAAGTTACATCATGCTGATAAAATTCTCGTGCTATTGCAGCAAGGCGATGAGGTCTTGGATTATCGTCAAGCACAACGTTATTATAGTGCAGCACGTCCATCCTCATTGATTTTAACCGACGCTAATGGTAATCATGCAATGGATGATTTTGAAGAAAAATTACCCTTAATTCTCGAATTTTTATCGGCAGCCATCCAATAAGGAAGTCAGACCCAGTGACACAATACACGGCACAATCCCTTGAAGTTCTTTCTGGTTTAGATCCTGTTCGTCGTCGACCAGGCATGTATACCGATACCTCGCGTCCAAACCATTTGGCGCAAGAAGTGATCGATAATGCTGTGGATGAAGCACTCGCAGGACATGCAAGCCAGATTTGTGTCACGGTTTATGAAGATGGTTCTTTATCAGTAGAGGATAATGGGCGTGGCATGCCTGTTGATATTCATCCTGAATATGGGCAAAGTGGTATTGAGATTATTCTGACCAAGCTGCATGCAGGTGGCAAATTTAGTACCGATAATTATCAATTCTCGGGTGGTCTACACGGTGTTGGGATTTCCGTGGTCAATGCTTTATCTACGCGTGTTGAAGTTGCCGTTCAACGACAAGGCAATTTGTATCAGATGGCCTTTGAGCAAGGCGAACCTGTTGCCCCTTTATCCGTATTGGAAGGTAAAGTTGCAAAACGTGCGACGGGAACAACAGTACGTTTCTGGCCAGAAGCCAAATATTTTGATAGTCCAAAATTTGCATTAAAAGCACTAAAACATAATTTAAAGGCCAAAGCCGTTTTAGCGGCAGGTCTCAAAATTACTTACGACGATAAGATTAATAAAGAAAAGATTGAGTGGCAGTTTGAAAATGGTCTAGTTGACTATTTAATGGATGAGTTGGAAGACCGAGAGATTTTACCAAGTCCTGCATTTGTGAGCAGTGGGCAAGCAGAACGTGCTGCATGTGAATTTGCGATCTGTTGGAATGTCGAAGGTGGTGAACAAATTCAAGAAAGTTACGTCAACTTGATTCCAACAGCACAAGGTGGTACTCATGTGAATGGGTTACGTTCAGGTGTAACCGAAGCTTTACGTGAGTTTTGTGAGTTACGCAGTTTGTTACCACGGAACGTCAAACTTTCTGCTGAAGATGTTTGGGATGGTGTGAATTTCATTTTATCTTTGAAATTTCAAGAACCTCAGTTTTCGGGTCAAACCAAAGAGCGTCTATCGAGTCGTGAAGCATCGAATATTGTTTTGAATATTGCCAAAGATGCCTTTGCTTTATGGTTAAACCAACACCCCGAGATTGCGACACAATTGGCTGAGATGGCGATTGCTAAAGCTGGGCGTCGTCTAAAAGCTGCAAAGAAAGTTGAGCGTAAGAAAATTGTTGCAGGGCCAGCCTTACCTGGAAAATTAGCAGATTGTGTGGGCTTAACGCGTGAAGACAGTGAATTATTTATTGTCGAAGGGGATTCTGCGGGTGGCAGTGCCAAGCAAGCGCGTGATAAGAATTTCCAAGCGATTATGCCGATCCGTGGAAAAATCTTAAATACATGGGAAGTATCTTCAGATGAAGTATTAGCTTCACAAGAGGTACATGATATTGCCATCGCCATCGGTGTTGATCCAGGCAGTGATGATCTTTCGGAATTACGTTACGGTAAGATTTGTATCCTTGCTGATGCAGACTCGGACGGTTTACATATTGCGACGTTGCTTTGTGCCTTATTTGTGAAACATTTCCCTGCCTTAGTCGAAGAAGGTCATCTTTTTGTGGCGATGCCACCGCTGTTCCGTATCGATATTGGTAAAGATGTGCACTATGCCTTGGATGATGACGAACTTGAAACCATCTTGAAAAAGATCAAAGGCAATAAGAATCCACAAATCACCCGATTTAAAGGATTAGGTGAGATGAATGCCAGTCAGCTACGTGAAACGACAATGGACCCGAATACACGTCGTTTGGTGCAATTGGATTTAGATGATGCACATTTAACTGCTGGTTTGTTGGATAAGTTACTTGCGAAAAAACGTTCAGCCGATCGTAAGCATTGGTTAGAACAAAAGGGTAATTTAGCGGATATCGTGGTGTGATACCGGATCAAAAATAACTTTTAAGAGCCAAGCACATGCTTGGCTTTTTTTCTTATTAATATTATTGAGTCTTTTATTGAATAAATTTGCATCATTTTAGTTCATCACGTATTTTTTGTATGCAGTGTTGTATACAAGATTGGATTTTCATCCAAAAATTATAGTTAATATTAATATAAAACAATAATTTAAATTGTTGGCATAGAAATTGAATAACTCCATTCAGTAAAGATCAAAATATCAATGGGTGGAGAAAAAAGATGCAAAATAAATTCATGTCAATGTCTGTGTTAATGGCAGCGATGATGGGGGTAGGCTTGGTCGGTTGTTCTAAGCCAGCGGAAAAAACAGAACAAACAAAAACAGAATCCACAGCGACACCAGCAGCTGATGGTGACACGATTAAAGTGGGTATTCTTCATTCACTTTCAGGCACGATGGCAATTTCTGAGACATCACTTAAAGATACTGCCCTCATGACCATCAATGAAATTAATGCCAATGGTGGGGTATTAGGCAAAAAATTAGAACCTGTTGTTGTTGATCCTGCATCTGATTGGCCTTTGTTTGCTGAGAAAGCACGTCAGTTAATTACTCAAGATAAAGTGGCTGTAATTTTCGGTTGTTGGACTTCAGTTTCTCGTAAATCTGTTTTACCTGTTGTCGAAGAACTCAATGGGTTGCTGTTCTATCCAGTGCAATATGAAGGTCAGGAACAATCTAAAAATATTTTTTATACAGGTGCTGCGCCGAACCAACAAGCGATTCCAGCTGTTGAATATTTAATGAGTGACGAAGGTGGTAAGGCTGAGCGCTTTGTATTACTCGGTACGGACTACGTTTATCCGCGTACCACCAACAAGATTTTACGTGCTTTCTTGAAGTCTAAAGGCGTTGCCGATGCAGACATCATGGAAGAATACACACCATTTGGTCATAGCAACTATCAAACCATTGTTTCAAATATCAAAAAATTCTCTGCGGGTAAAAAGACTGCGGTGATTTCAACCATCAATGGTGATTCAAACGTTCCTTTCTATCGCGAGTTGGGTAACCAAGGCATTAAAGCATCAGATATTCCAGTGATGGCATTCTCTGTCGGCGAAGAAGAGCTACGTGGTATTGATACTAAACCGTTAGTCGGTCATTTAGCATCATGGAACTATTTCATGTCAGTTAAAAATCCGAAAAATACGGATTTTGTGAATAAATTTAAGCAATACGCAGTCGAATATAAATTGCCAAACGCAGACAAAGTTGTGACCAACGATCCAATGGAAGCGACTTATGTCGGAATTAATATGTGGAAACAAGCGGTTGAAAAAGCAGGCACAACCGATGTTGATAAAGTTCGTGATGCAATGGCTGGTCAAACCTTCGCAGCACCATCTGGCTATACCTTAAAAATGGATGAGAGCAATCACCATTTACACAAGCCAGTGATGATTGGGCAAATCCGAGCAGATGGACAATTTGATGTGGTGTATAAAACCCCTGAGACCATCAAAGCAGAGCCTTGGAGTCCTTACATCCCTAAATAATTTCTTTCAAACCTGCTGTTTTAAGCAGCAGGTTTCTTTATTTTTATTTTCCGCTTCAATCATTTCAAAAATACAGTAAATAAGGGGAGTCATATGGCGAAACAATATGTTTTGGCGCTGCTCTGTGTCATGGCGCAAGTGATTTTTAGCCCTGTATGGGCAGAGCAAGCCACATCGACGATAACACCAACAACAGTGACGCCTACAGCTTCTCAAGATGCAATTCAAACCTTTGTTCAAGCAGATTTTGCAACACGCCGAGCGATGTTGAATCAATGGCCTGCAAGTATTGAGGAGCTTGATCTATTGGTTGCTTATATTGATCAAAATCAGCTCTATACTGATAGCGCAGGACATACTTATATTCTGCAAGATGATGAAAAATTATTAAGCTACCCACAACAACAAGTCATTGAAAATTGGCCTGCGGACTTATCACAAGTGACGCTGGTCAATACTTTACGCAAAGCTTTAAATTTCGGACAAGCTAAAGTTAAGCTCAATTCAAATGACGCATCGCAACGTTTAGCAGCGGTTGATATTTTAGAAAATAATTTGGATGAGCTAGATATTGCAACGGTAAAACAACTTTATCTGAATGAGAAAAATGATCAGGTCAAAGCACGTTTGGCGCAATTGAAAGCGCGTTTAGATTTTAACAGTACCGATGAGTTCACCAAGATTGAAGCAGTTAAAGTTCTTTCAGATTCTAATCGTCCTGATGTGTTGGCATTGATCGAACAGAGCTTAGCTCAACCCCAAAGTAATGCTGTATTAAAAACAGCTTTAGTCGATGCGCAAAAGAAAATTAAAACACGTATTCAAATGAGTGAATGGTCTGGGCATGTATTTTCAGGTTTAAGTACTGCAAGTATTTTACTTCTAGCGGCGTTGGGACTTGCGATTACTTATGGTTTGCTTGGTGTCATCAATATGGCGCATGGTGAGCTGATCATGATCGGCGCGTATACCACTTATGTAGTGCAAAGCTTCTTTAAAACCCATTTTGCTGGCTTAGTCGATTGGTATTTATTGGCTGCGATTCCTGCTGCATTTTTAGTGAGTGCTTTAATTGGTATGTTGATTGAACGCACTGTGATCCGTCCGCTTTATGGTCGGCAACTCGAAACATTATTGGCAACTTTCGGGGTCAGTCTGATCCTCATGCAAGCGGTACGCATGATTTTTGGTGCTCAGAATGTTGAAGTTTCCAATGTGGCATGGCTCAGTGGCGGGATTGCCGTTACTCCAAGTTTAATGCTGCCATATAACCGTATTGCCATTATTGGCTTTACTATTGCGGTGTTGCTGTTGTTGCTGTTCTTACTCAATAAAACCCGTTTCGGATTATTTGTCCGTGCAGTGACGCAAAACCGTCAAATGGCGCGTGCGGTGGGGATTCGTTCAGCGCGTATCGACATGATGGCATTTGGTTTGGGTTCTGGTTTAGCAGGTCTTGCTGGTTGTGCTTTAGCTCAAGTGGGCAATGTCGGGCCTGACTTGGGGCAAAACTACATTATTGATGCCTTCCTTGTTGTTGTGGTGGGTGGTGTCGGTCAAGTTTGGGGTGCAGTACTTGCTGCGTTAGGTCTTGGGATCAGTGGTACGGTCTTGGAGATCGGTCTAGGTGCTGTTCTTGCAAAAATTATTCTCTTGGTTCTTGTGATTTTGTTTATCCAAAAGCGTCCACAAGGTTTGTTTGCCATCAAAGGTCGTTTCGTGGAGTAAGCCAATGAAAATCACTTCTCTCTTTGCAGATAAACCGTATAGCGCCATAGCGATTGCAATTTGTTTTGCAGTGTTGATGGCACTACCGTGGTTACATTTACTTTCTCCAGATTCTGCATTTTATTTGTCTGCTTACTGGATCACCTTGATTGGCAAAATCATGTGCTTGGCCTTAGTCGCATTGGCATTGGATTTGGTTTGGGGTTATGCAGGCATTTTGAGCTTAGGGCATGGTTTGTATTTCGCTCTAGGTGGTTATGCGTTTGGCATGTACTTAATGCGTGAATCGGCAGGTGATGGCTTGCCTGATTTCATGCGCTTTTTGAGCTGGACAGAATTGCCTTGGTATTGGATCGGAACAGAGCATTTTTTATGGGCCTTGGCTTTAGTCGTACTGGTTCCAGGCTTAATTGCTTTTATCTTTGGCTTCTTTGCTTTCCGCTCAAAAATTAAAGGCGTGTATTTCTCAATTATTACCCAAGCCATGACCTTTGCGGCAGCGTTATTGTTCTTCCGTAATGAAACAGGCTTTGGTGGCAATAATGGTTTTACTGGTTTTAAAACGATTTTAGGTTTTGACATCACCTCAGCACCGATGCGTGCCAGCTTATGTTTTATGACTGCTTTGGTTCTGATGTTGTGTTTTATTGGTTTACGTCAATTGATGAATCGCCCTTATGGTCGTGTGCTTGGCGCGATTCGAGATAGTGAAAATCGTTTGCAATATCTGGGTTATCGCACGCTTTGGTACAAGCTGTCTGCATGGGTGCTTTCTGCGGTGATTGCAGGCATTGCAGGGGCGCTGTATGTCCCGCAGGCAGGCATTATCAATCCAAGTGAAATGAATCCTGTGAATTCGATTGAAATGGCAGTTTGGGTGGCAGCAGGTGGTCGTGGCACATTGATTGGACCAATCTTAGGTGCTGGTTTGATTAATGCAGTGAAAACTTATTTTACCGTGGCAGCACCAGAAGCATGGTTACTCATCCTTGGCGGATTGTTCATTGTGGTGACTTTATTCTTACCAAAAGGTGTGATTGGTTTATTTGACCGTTTTAAAAAGGAGAGCAATTAAATGAGTGATTTATTAACAAACTCTGCTCAACATGGCGGTCAACTCGGTGAGGGCTATGGTCGTGCTAAACCTCAAGGCGCTGACTTTAGTCATGGTATCGCACTTTATTTAGAAAAAGTCAGTGTTTGGTTTGATTCGTTTCGTGCCTTGAATGATTTATCGCTGTATATCGCAGAGGGTGAATTACGCTGCATCATTGGCCCAAATGGTGCAGGCAAAACTACCTTAATGGACGTGATCACAGGCAAAACTCGTCCGACGACAGGCACGGCCTTTTTTGGGCAGAATTATGATCTTGCCAAAATGAGTACTGAACAGATTGCGGAAGCAGGAATCGGTCGTAAATTTCAAAAACCAACGGTATTTGAAAATTTCACGGTGATGGAGAATTTACTTCTCGCAGCGCCGCGAGACAAAAGAGTGAAGAAAAGCTTTTTTAGTCGTTTAGATCCAGAAGCGCAGTTGGCATTAGATGAGAGTTTGCAGCAAATTCGTCTGCAAGAATTCATTCATAAACCCGCAGGCTTATTGTCACATGGTCAAAAACAATGGTTGGAAATCGGTATGTTGTTGATGCAACGTCCGAAACTGATTTTGTTAGATGAACCCGTCGCTGGCATGACCGATGCAGAGACAGAGCGTACTGCTGAACTCTGTTTAGAATTAAAAAAGAATCATACCTTGGTGGTGGTGGAGCACGATATGAGCTTTATCGACACCATTAGTGAAAAAGTCACAGTCTTGGCACAAGGTGCAATTTTGGCAGAAGGCACATTGGCAGAGGTTCAAGCCAATGAAGATGTAATTGAAAAATATTTAGGACGATAGGAGACTGCCATGTTAGAAGTTAAACAAGTCAACCAGTTTTATGGTGGCAGTCATATTCTTCGTGATGTGTCTTTGTCAGCCCCAGTCGGTGAATGTAGCGTTGTGCTTGGACGTAACGGGGTGGGAAAAACCACATTGCTCAAGTGCTTGATGGGAATTCTGCCGATTAAGTCGGGTGAAATATTATTGGATGGTAAAGACATCGCAAAAATGACACCTGAGCAACGTGTTCGAGCGGGTTTAGCTTATGTCCCCCAAGGTCGTGATATTTTTTCGACATTAACCGTTGAGGAAAATATTTTAATTGGTATGGCTAAATTTTCAGGGGCTAAAACACGTAAAGTTCCAAGCCATTTATATGAGATTTTTCCTGTTCTTGATGAAATGAAACATCGCCGTGGTGGTGATTTATCGGGTGGTCAGCAACAACAACTTGCGATTGCGAGGGCTTTGGCATCAGAACCTCGTGTGTTGATTTTGGATGAACCCACAGAGGGTATTCAGCCATCCATCATTAAAGATATTGGTCGAGTGATTCGTAAACTCGCCGATCAAGGGGAAATGGCAATTATTTTGGTTGAGCAATTTTATGATTTTGCCGAAGAGCTCGCGGATGCCTATATGGTAATGGCGCGTGGGCAAGTCGTTGCTCATGGGAGAGGTGAGGAAATGCCTGAAAAAGGGATTCGGGAGTTGGTGGCGATTTAATATTCTTCAACTAATGATTTTTTAGCTGTTTTCTAAGTCATGTGCCTGAGTGATATATTTTACTTTTGAAAGATCAAAAGTAACAAAAATCTTTTGTTCGACTGACGGTACGTCCTTGTAACCGCAGGCGAACAAGGCGACATCCATGTCGCCTGTCACAATAGTGAATGGTGGGTAAATACAATTTAGAAAATTAAATGGTTGGTACTAGATTTATTTGCTTTCAACCTTATAAAACGTGCCACCAGCATAAACATTGTGTCCAAAGCCACAGGTTGAATCACCATTATTTTGTTCAACCTCGATTTTTTGACCATTTTGTAGGTCATTTAAAAACTGTAGTTTGATGGTGCAATCTTCATAACGATAGCTGGCTTGCTTTGATGTAACAGGCATGTTGGTGTCAAATTGTCCCATATTGGGACCATAAATTAGACCTCTAAGCCCAAAGTAATAACCATCAAAATCGATTTCATATTTATTTTGCTTTTTACTCACCTTGATGTAGTCCCATTGCCCAAAACCATTGGCTCGGACATAAGTACCTTGTAAGTCTTTGGTGATCTGAGGTTTTGGGAGCTGTTTTAAGTTGTATTGACTGGTTTTCGAGTCTTTATCTCTTAGAAACCAAACTCTGGCCCATTGTGGTTTTCCAAGTTTGGCATAGCTTAAACCGACATTATTATTGGCGATTTCTATATCACGATCATTGACTTGGATACCACTTTCATCTGCATTTAATTTACAGAAATGTGCCCACGCTGCTTGGTCTTCAAATTGCTTTACTGCCTTAGCATACTGCTTTTGATCGTAGAACTTCTTACCTTGCTGGGCGTATTGTTTTACTTTGGCACAACCTTGCTGTAACTCTTCTGTAAAAGAAGATTCAGCAAAACTGCTTGCGGAAATAATGGCAGTGATGGCGATTAAACTGAGCTGAGATATTTTAATCATTTTCAATATTTTTAAAGTTGCTTTGGCAATAGTTTATCCAATGATGATGGATTTGCGCTGTGATGAAATTGTTAGTTGCTGAGCTGTAGTTGCATCCAAACTAAGTCTCGCCAAGTTCCCTTTTTTTGTCCAACTTGGGGCATATAACCCGTTTGTACAAAACCAAGCTGTTCGTGTAGCACAATTGAACCCATATTTTCACTATCAATTGCGGCAACCATGATATGCATCTGTTGCTGTTTTGCCAGATGAACCAATTGTTGCATGAGCGCTTTTCCCATTCCTTTTCGGGCATAATTTTGATCGATAAACACAGAGTGTTCAATTGTTTGACGATAGCCCGAAATATTCCGAAAACTTGCATAATAGGCATAGCCTGCAATTTTTTTGAGCTTTAAATCTTCAACCACAATCATTGGAAATTGTTGTTCTTGTAAGGTTAGAAAACGTTGTCGGTAGTCTACAAAGGAAACCGCTTGATCGTTCCAGTTCGCTGTTCCATTTAAAATCTCTGCATTATATATCGCGAGAATTTGTTCGAGATCATGCAAGTTAGCAAAACGAATTTGATAATCTGATGAGAGTGTTGTTGGAGCAAGTGAAAGCAGAGCTGACATGGGTGAGACCATCAAAGCAGATTAAAAATATAGATTAAATCATATTTCAATACGAGAAATATCAAGTGATTCCAATATGATGGATACAAACAAAAACAGCAAGGAATCCCTTGCTGTTTTTTCATTCTAATTGGCTTAGAAATGATATTTGATCAAAGCACTGACGTTGTTTTCGTCACGGTTTTTAAGACCAAATTTGTTATTCCAAACAGAATGTTCAATACCTAAATATAAACGAGTGTCTGGTGAAATGTGTTTACCGACATTCCACTTATATTGTGTTGTCCAGTTGAGTTCGCTCGCGTGATCTTTCTCACCCGTAGACCAGTCAAGGAAACCATCAACCAAGAAATCTTCGTTAGATACTTTGAATGGCAATGCATATGCGATCGTCATTTGATAGTCATCAGCAGTTTTTTCGTTGTTTGCACGATAGAAATTTACATTCGCATATTGGAAATATGGAATTGCAAGATCGAAACCTACGCCGTATAAGAAGTTATCAAAACTAGAGAAATCATCATTGTTGCTTTCCCAAGTTGTTGAGATTAAAACATCTTTCACTGGACCAAAAGCAAGTTTTTGACCTGAAATTTCGCCTAGGCTTAAACGTGGAGAAAGTTCGAAATAAGTGCTTTTATGATCGTCGCTACCACGCATGCGATCCATAAAAAAGAATACATCGGCATATTTAACTTTTGCCGCATATTCAACAGTCAAAGTTGTTTGTTTTTCATCAACAACTTCGTAATTTTCACCATATAAACCAGTTAAGCTGAAATCCTGCCAAATTGGTTTCGCCTGAGCGAAAGCTGCTGTAGATACCAATAGACATGTAGCCGCAAGTTGCTTCAATTGCATTTAAAAAATCTCCCCCACAAAAGGCGTGTAAAGCATACAAGTTATGAAGCAAAAATAAAGCCAAATTTGACCAAATGCTCAAAAGAATTGTATACGACAAAAATCAACTTAAAAGACAAGGCTTGAGCGCTGACATTTTAATCATATTTCGATGAAAATCTGCAAAATCAGCTTGCATATTTATAAGGAAAGACAGATATTGGAATGAGAGAAGATCTTCTAAATGACTGAAACGCAACAGATGTGAAGCAAGGAGACGACAAGCATTTACATAATCAAAATATACAACTGCACTGAATGAATGCATGCTCAAAGTGTGCTGAATAAATAAAGTTTCGTAGAACCGTCTCACAGAAAAGAGAGGAAGATATTTATGAATATTGAAATCCGTACAGATAAAAACATTCAAGGTAGCGAACGTTTAATTAGTTATGTCCGTGCAGAACTTACGCAAGAATTTCAACGCTATAGCGAGCGTATTACACATTTTTCGGTTCATATTAGTGATGAGAATGGGGAGAAAACGGGCGATCATGACAAACGCTGTATGATCGAAGCTCGTCCAGCTGGAATGAAGCCAATTGCTGTGACTCATAAAGCAGCCAATATTGATGCATCTATTCATGGTGCAATCGATAAGCTGAAACGTAGTTTGGAACATTTATATGAGAAAAAAGACCATCATCGTGGTGGTTTACCAGAATATGTCGATGTTGAGGTCGATGACGAAGCGTAAATGTCGGTAAAGACATAAAAAAAGCCCTTAGCTGGGCTTTTTTTATGTGTGTATCAAATTTATACATGATTTTTGGGTCGTTTTATAAAAACCTGTCAGGATATTCGGCATAATAGAACCATTAAAAATATTGAGAGAATTGGTCATGTTAAGTAACCAACAGCAGACCTTGGTGCAAGCCATACAACAACTCGACTTAAACCAAGTGCAATCTTTGCTTGCTGAAGGACTCGACCCAAATTTTATTGATCCTGAACAAGGTCCTCCTGTCTCAATGATTTGTGATGGTTTATTTGCTTGGTGGGAAAAGATTTGCGAAGCATATGAAGCTGGTGAACCACTCAGTGAGACAGAAAAACAACAAGAACTCCAAGTCTATTTAGATATTTTAGATGCACTGATTAAAGCAAAAGCAAACCTGCATTTATGGGATGCCGAAGAGTTTTATGGCCCACTTTGGGATGCAGCAAGTTCAGCATGTGTACCAGTTGTACAACGTTTGTTGGATGAAAAAGTTGATCCAAATACCCGCGATGAAGAGGGCTTAACTATTTTATCGTCTATTAGTCAGCTATTCTTTGATTGTGAATTTGATGAAATTGATTGGTCAGAGTCATTAAAAGAAGAGCGCGAAACGCTAGAGTTGCTCCGTCAAAATGGTGCGAAAATGTCAAAAGAGCTAACGGCATAAGCTTAGCCAACAGAATGAAACAGGGGATAATGATGAAAAAAATTCAGACATTGGGCGTCGTAGCCGTATCAATGATGGCAAGCACAGCTTTTGCGGCAGACTTTTCTTTTGACCGTCCAGGTTCAGGGATCAGCACGGGCATTACACCTGTAGGTCAACTCGCTTGGGAGCAAGGTCTACCATCTGCGAGTTACCAAGAAGATACGATTGATGGTGAGAAAACCAAAACAGTTACTTTAAATGGCGATATGTTGCTGCGTACAGGTCTTGCGGATGGGCTTGAGTTACAACTTGGTTGGCAGGGTCCAGTTTGGCAGCAATATAAACGTGCGGGTAAAACTAAAGAAACGAATGGTTTAGGTGATGTAAGTGTTGGTTTAAAAAAGGCAATTGATTTAAAAGATGATCGTTTAACGATGGCTTTGTTGGCTGAAGCAATTATTGCGACAGGGAACGATGAATTTACAGCGCATGATGACATTTATAGCTTAACGTCTGCGGTTGCTTATAAGTTTAGCGATCTCATCGGAACATCAATTACCATGCGTTACGAAGCACAAAATAGTGATTGGGCTGTAACCGCAATTCCAACGATTGATTATAAAATTGCAGGTAAATTATCAGGTTATTCTGAATTTGTTTACCGTAAAGCTGAAAGTCAAGACTATGAATATGGCTTAGGTACAGGCCTTGTTTACGCGATTAATGACCGTGCACAGTTAGATGCAAGTGTTGGTGTCGATTTAAATGGTGATGCACGCAGCTACAACGGTGGCTTAGGCGTATCTGTTTTATTTTAATGAAAAAATGCTCTGAGTTATTCCTGTTTCTATGATTTTTGAAGCACTGAAATGAGGTCTCGGAGCACATCAGAGAGAAAATAATGAAAATGTGTGTTCAGGGTGAACGCAGTTCCCAATGGATAAGTTATTTTATTGGAACGTTGCTATTACTCTGCGGGTCTTTGACCTATGCGCAAGACAATTCAGCAACCTTACTAAGCCCTGAAGATGCATTTACATTTTCAGTTGAATCGACCAAGACCAATCAAGCGCGTTTACATTGGACGATTCAGCCGAACTATTATTTATATCAGCACAAATTTGAAGTACAGCAAGGCAATCAAGCGGTTGCACTTAATTTTCCAAAAGCTGTTGATCAATATGATGAAAACTATGGTCATAGCCAAGTTTATTATCAACAAGTCGAATTTGATATTCCCACTCAAGCATCACAACACTATCGTGTCACATGGCAGGGCTGTGCCAAAGATCGTATTTGTTATCCTCCGCAAAATATTGAATTTCAAACTGATGTAGATGGTTTGGTCAGTGTACAAAATACCAATCCAAATGCACAAAAACGATTTTTGGATCTCGCACGATCGTCCAATGCTTTAGACACTCAAACCACTTCGTTAGAAACAACTGAACAAGCACCGAATGTAACCTCATCTGAGCAAGTCGATGGTGCGGTTATGGCTCAAGACCAAAAATGGTCAAGCCGTCTGGAACAACACTCTTTGGCTTATAGCCTATTATTATTTCTTGGCTTAGGCATATTGCTGGCTTTTACCCCATGTTCATTGCCGATGCTGCCAATTCTCACGTCGTTGCTTGTTCGTGAGCATAGAGGCGTTCGCGCTTGGTCGATTGCACTTACTTTTGTGGTGAGTATGGCGCTGGTTTACGCTGTTTTAGGTATGATCGCATCAGCAGCAGGTTTGAATTTTCAGCGTTGGTTACAGCAACCCGCAACCCTCATTGCTTTTAGCTTATTGTTTGTGGTGTTTGCACTAAATTTGTTTGGTTTGTTTGAAATCAAATTACCGCAAAAATGGGTCAATCGACTGGATCAAATGCAGTCAGCACAACAGGGTGGTACCTTGGTGGGCGCAGGCATCATGGGGATGATTTCGGCGCTATTGGTCGGACCCTGTATGACCGCACCTTTGGCAGGTGTACTGCTCTTTATTTCCCAAACTCAAAATCAATGGCAGGGAGCTTTACTGCTTTTTGCACTGGGTTTTGGAATGGGGATTCCTTTGCTGTTGGCAAGTGTGCTTGGCTCTCGTGTGTTGCCAAAAGCAGGCGATTGGATGAACCAAATCAAGATCATTTTTGCCTTTTTGATGTTGGCGCTCAGTCTCTATTTCATTCGTCCAATCCTGCCAGAATTAGCGATCCAAATTTTGAGTCTGATTTTAGGCCTCGCCTTTATTATTTATGCGGTTTATCGCTTATTTGGTCAAAAAAACAAACTACAATGGCTGTATGTTGTATTGCTGGTTTTAGTAATTCCAGCGCTCGCATTCAATCAATATCAACATTACCAAAATCTGAGTTCGGTACAAGCAGACAAGTTAGCCGAATGGCATGTTGCCAACAGTGCTGATCAATTTAATCAAATTCTTGCTTCAGCACCGACTGATCGTATGATTGTGATTGATGTTTATGCAGATTGGTGTGTGGCATGTCAGCCGATTGAGCATCGTATTTTAAAAGATGCAGAAGTCCAAAACGCGCTTGCGCCGTATTATCTGATTAAGCTTGATCTGAGCCACTATGATGCATCACATCAAGCTTTATTGAGTCAGTGGGATATTCTAGGACCACCTACTTATTTGTTCTTGGATCAGCAACATAAAGAAATACGTACTTTACGTTTAACAGGTGCATTTCAGAAATCTGAATTACTGCAACAGCTTGCACAATTAAAAGAGAAATCATCATGAGTTATCAGCTATTTATAGGAAATAAAAACTACTCAACATGGTCGATGCGTCCGTGGATTTTATTGACACAAGCCAATATTGCATTTGAAGAACATTTAATTCGCTTTGATAGCTTTGAGCCAGACAGTGAATTCAAAACGGAAATTTTTAAGCTTAATCCAACAGGTAAAGTGCCCGCTTTGGTTGATGGTGACATAGTAGTTTGGGATAGTCTGTCGATTTGTGAATATGTCGCAGAACAAAATCCTGAAAAAGCATTATTACCAACAGACCAAAAATTACGTGCAAGAGCGCGGACAATTAGCGCTGAAATGCACAGCAGCTTCCAAAACCTACGTAATTTCTGTCCGATGAATGTCGAAGCTGATTTGGCGCATATTGGACAACAATTGTGGAATGAGAATGCTGAATTACGCGCAGAAGTTGCACGAATCGACCAAATTTGGTCTGAACGTCCAAGTGAAGATAGCTTCTTGTGTGGTGATTTTAGTATTGCCGATGCATTTTATGCACCAGTGGTCATGCGTTTCGTGTGCTATCAGCTACCGATTTCTCAGTCGAGCCAAATGTATATGCAAAAAATATTAGCGCTTGCATCAGTGCAACAATGGATTGACGAAGCCAAACAAGAGCAAATGTACGTACCTTTTGACGAACCGTATCGTCAGAATCGTGAGGAATATCTACAAAAATAGATAAAATTACATAAAGGTTCAGGTCTATATTTAAAAACTAAAATACTATTATGGTTTAAAAATAAGCCAATAATAGGAGAGGTTACGCGATGTTTTTTAAGATATTTAAAGAAATATGGCGTGCTTCTAATTTATTTTATAAAAATGAAAGGCAACATTTAATTTTTTTGAGTATTTTGGTTGCACTAACAAGTTTAGTGAGTGCAATTCTGCCTTATTTTATAAAATTGATTATTGATAATACCCACCAGAATCAGAATATAAGTTTTATTTATCTTTTAGTGATTTCTTATTGTTTTGCATGGTTACTTTCACAAGTGTTGGAGTGGGTTAAGAATGCTTTAGCAGGACTGATTACAGCAAAACAAGAAACTTCTATTTTAATTACAGGATTAAGTAACTATTTAAGAATAGAAAAGACACAGCAAGATAAGATTGATATCGGTATTTTTAATGCAGAGGCAGTCCGTGCAAGCAAAGCATTTTCCATGATTATCTTTGCAATATTGTTGGTTTTTGTGCCTGTTATTCTTCAGTTATTTTTTATAAGTTATATCTTATTCTTAAATATTGGCTTTGCTTTTTCTGTTGGATTTATTAGTGCAGCGGTATTACTTTTCTTTATTTCAAACTTTATTAATCGTAAAAGTAAAGCTTACTATGAACCGTTATATTCGATTGGAAACACCTTACAGGGACGGTTTCTAGAAAAGGCTAATCATGCTTATGAAATTAAAGTGAATAATGCTGTTGATTTTGAGGTTGCTCATTTTGAAAAGAGCGTAAAAAGATTTGTTGACCAAAGTTTTTATAGCCACTCACGAATTGCGGCATTAATGGTGTTGCAAATTGGTTTTATTTTCTTATTTTTATTAGGTTTTCTCTTGCTTTCAACCAAATTATTTTCAATAGGAGCAATTACCACTGGAGACATGGTCATGATTAGCTCTTATATCATGATGCTCACAACGCCTTCTCTAATGATTTCTCAGCAAATTAATTTGCTCGCTGGAAATATGGTGGCGATTGAAAAATTTTATCACTATTTCAAATTGGATAAGGATCAATTGAATGATCAACGCTTCGCAGAAGCAGAGAAAGAAAGATTATTTTATTTTGATCAAGCCATCTTGCAAATTGGCGGAAAACCAACCCAAGCAATCAATCTCAAATTCTATAAGCATAAAATGTACGCTGTGGTTGGCAGAACGGGTACGGGTAAATCAACTTTAATTCACTATTTACTAGGCGCTTATAAGCCGCTCAATGGGAAACTATTTTATAAAGATCTTGATGTTACTGGTGGTTATTCAAATAAAATTTTTGATGAAGTTGCTTTTGTTGGTCAGAGTGCAACAATTACAAGTGGCTCTCTTAGAGAGAACTTAATTTATAACTCCACCCATCAATATACAGATCAAAAGCTGATTGAATTAATACGTTACTTTGATTTGGAAAACATTTTAATTGATCACAAACTATCGCTTGATAGCGAGATTGATGAATGTATAAAGAGTTTCTCTGGTGGGGAAAAACAACGCTTGAATATCCTACGGGCATTTTTAAAAAAGCCTAAGCTCATGATATTGGATGAACCAACCTCAGCTCTAGATACTAAAACTGCGATGAAGATTTTAAATTTTCTCCATGATCAAATAGAGACCCTTATCGTGATTACACACTTCAAAGGGTGTATTGACTTAGCTGATGAGGTCGTTAATGTTGAGAAACTGTTTAAAATTGAGTCATCATAACTTGGTTTATATATCATTTTTAATTCGCCACTAAATCCGTAAATATTTTTACTTGATTACGCCCAGCGGCTTTTACCGCATAAAGGGCTTGATCTGCCTGACTGATCACTAAATGTGGCTCGTCTGCACTCAATGAGCTACTAATACCAAAACTGGCACTCACTGAAAACTCCTGATGATCTTCGGTAGTGAAAATCAGCTGAGAAATCGCCATGCGGCAGCGCTCAGCAACATTTTGTGCATGGGGTGTGGTGGTATTGGGAAGCAATAAAATAAATTCCTCACCGCCAAAGCGACCAATCATATCCTGATCACGAATATTATCTGAAAGACATTTGGCTACTTGGACCAACACTTGATCTCCCATATTGTGACCAAAATGATCATTAATACTTTTAAAATGATCTAAGTCCAACAGAACAACGGAATACAGTTGATCTGGCTGTTGATATAGCTTCTCTAAGTGATTGCTAATACTTCTCCGATTCATCACGTTGGTCAGTGGATCAAGGCGACTTAACACCTGAATAGCTGTTTCGCGAGTACGCCACTGGGTGAGTAAGCTTTCAAAAAGATATAAACAAGCAATTAAAATAGGCAGTAAAAAGAAAAACATGCTGCCGACCCAAAATGGGTGCATTTGCGCTTGATTTAACACTTCAGGCTTAAAGATTGGCGCGTAAGTTAATATGCCAAAAATACTTAAAAAACTACAAAATAAGAGCGCTATAGTTGCAGGTACGAGGGCGCAATAAATCATTCTACGATCAAACAAGACCAATCCAACACCCACTACACTGACATAAGCAACCATGGTTGCTGGACTAAAACTACCGATTAAATAGCCTGTGTGGCAGAGCAGTACCGTAAAAACCTGTACGCTTAGAATAGGAATAATATTCTGAACCCATTTTTTGTCTTTATAGAAATAACAAGGGATAATCATGCTCAGAAATACGCAGAGCATAATAAGATTGGTCCATAATTTAGAACGAACCAAAGGTAAATTAACCCATTGCCATGTCGCAGAATTCAGTAGAACAAAACTGTCCCAAATAATCCCAAAAAGGCTCATTAATGAAGCAAGGATTAGCAGCAAAATTGTTTTTCTTAACATGTTCCAATTGATTAATGGTTCATGTTCCCAAAGCTGCGAAAAATTCCATTTTTCTGTATTTGCTAAATCCTTAAATCGAATCTTTATCATTGGCATGCATCCTTATATGCAATGAGATTCCTAAGAAACTTTATAAGTGTAAATTCGTCATCAAAATTATCGAGAAATGACTGTTAAAATAACAATAACATCTTTGGAATGAGAATGAAGTCTAGCTAAAGACTTTTTAATGCAAAATAGAAAGGGAAAAATTCTTTGAAAAACGGTCTATTATCTAAATATCCGATGATTTTTATTTTATTATGACAAAAATGAATTAAGAGTGACAATGGTCAGACATAGCTGACCATTTTTGCATATATTTTGATCAGCTTAGTCTAGGTCAAGCGAATGTGCGAATTCCGCAATATCTGCCAATGCTTGCTTAGCTTCAGGAAACCATGCATTAAACATTTGGAAGTTGTGCCACATCCCTGTGTAGAGTTTGAAGTGAACTTTGACATCTGCTTGTTCAGCTTTTTCTCTAAAACGCTTTGAGTCATCCAGCAGAATTTCTTTAGAACCGACCTGAACCAGTGTTGGTGGTAAGCCATCAAGATCATCAAACAGGGGAGAAACTCTCGGATCGCCAGGTTGGATATCATCGGTTAGATAATGCTTGATACCTGCTTGTAGAGCTTCAATCGATAACAATGCATCGTGTTTCTGATTGAAACGTAGCGATTCACTGGTCAGTGTCAGATCCAAATAAGGCGACATCAATATCAAACCACTCGGCATGAGTTCGGGTTGCTGTTTCAGGCGTAGACAGAGTGCAAGCGCGAGATTGGCACCACAAGAATCACCTGAAATAATAATATCCTTTGGTTTAATCCCTTGAACGAGTAGTGCTTGATAGACATCAAAAATCGCATCAATCGCTTCAGGGTAAGGATGTTCAGGTGCAAGAGGGTAATCCACATGAATCACTTGCATCTGAGTACGCGCAGCAAGATCAGTCATCAGAGCACGATGAGTATTTAAGCTACCAAGAAAAAATGCACCGCCATGAATATGAAAGATCAATTGCGTTGCAGATGCTTGAGCTTTAATTTCTTCACCACGTACACCAGCCAAACGAATTGGTCGAATTTGTACTGTTGGATTTTGTGGAAATAAGCGACAAAGTTGATCGAGAACTGGTCGTAAAGCATTCGGTGCTAAATTCAACTGACTTGGCGTGCGAATGGTCGCCTTTAGTAACGATTCAGTAAAATAATATTTCCAAACAGTACCAAATTTCATAATTTTTCCATATTGTTAGATCAGTATAATAATAAGTAGAGTTAGTTCATGAACTCGTCAGGTTATACCAAATAGTCATAATCAAGAATTGCAATATTGATTGAAGTTCCCAATACTCTTGGTCTTGAAAAGACCCCCTTAAGGATATTACAAAAATGAAGAAAATTGCTTTAGCATTTGGATTGCTCGGTTTAACAACTTTTGCCAATGCGGCGGATGCGCTGAATGGTACAGTTTGGCAAACAATTGATGATGAAACAAAACAACCAAAGGCAATTGTAAAGTTTACGGAACAAAAAGATGGATCGTTAACCGCATCGATTCAAAAATATTTAGTTGCTGGTCAGGAAAATGCCTGCTCTAAATGTGAAGGCACTTACCATAACAAACCCCTAAAAGGCGTGACGATTGTTCATAGCTTGAAAAATGTCGGTGGTACGAACTACGACAATGGTTCAATCATTGATCCTAAGAATGGTAAGACATACAAGTTAAAAGCTGAAATGATCGAAGGCGGTAAAAAACTGAAACTACGTGGTTATATTGGTATTGCGGCTTTAGGTCGTAACCAAACATGGATTCGCGTGAACTAAGATTTCATAGCACTAAAAACCGAGCTAAAAAGCTCGGTTTTTTTATCTTTATATTCAGCTTAGGCTGATAATGTCTCATAGCTCGCCTCATCAAAGCCAATCACAAAACCTTGTGGGGTTTGTAATACAGGGCGTTTGATTAGGCTTGGCTGAGCCATAAGCGTTTCAATGAGGTTCTGTTCATTGCTGGTAGCGTGAGCTTGCTCATCTGCTGTGAGTTTACGCCATGTCGTGCCCTTTTTATTCAGAACTTTGTCAGCGCCAATCTCTTTTAACCAGACCGCTAAAGTGCCTGCATCAATGCCTTGCTTTTTATAATCATGAAATTCGTAGTTGATGCCTTTTGCCTGCAATGCATCAAAGGCTTTTTTCATTGAATTACAATTTTTAATACCATAAATTTTAAACATGCGAAAACCATAGAAAATAACAAAAGATATGCCCAAAGCCTAACGTAAAAAGGCTGCGCTGTGCCAGTTGAAATTTTTTATTCAGTTGATCGATGAAAGAGATAAAAGGGGTGACCAAATTGATCAGTTGAATTGAATAAAAATGCGATGGATAAAGTCAGTAAAAAATATTTAGTATCTAAAAAAGAGAAAACCCGCATTTAATCTTCCTGATCATGCGGGTCTCATTTCAACGTCCAATGTCTCATCCTTGCAAATAAACTTAAACTAAGTTTATTTTTCCTTCCTACGGCGTCCTATCCCTTTGTGGTCATCCTGACCGCTTCCCTGTGCCGTGGTGCTATAATGCCGTTACAGGGGGTAAATAAAAATACACAAAAAACGACACGGGATGTAAGCTAAAGAAGCGGTCAAAGTGAACACTTGTTCACTTATTCGTGTATTTTATAGTCGATAATCACGGGTGCATGGTCACTAAACCATTGTTCTTTATAGACCCACGCATTTTCAGTACGTGATTTCCAGTCTGGTGAGCAAGCATGGTAGTCGATACGCCAACCTACATTTTTCGCACGCGCTTGACCACGATTTGACCACCATGAATACAATTCCGCTTCAGGTCGTACTTCGCGGAAGGTATCGACATAGCCTAACTCATCATAAATGTGGTCGAGCCATGCACGTTCATGTGGCAAAACACCTGATGACTTCTGGTTGCCTGACCAGTTTTTAATATCGATACGCTTATGTACGATATTGTAGTCACCACACACAATGATTGATTTATTTTCATCTCGCCATTTTTTTAGTATTTGCGCATATTCTTGTAGAAATAAATCTTTGCGTGCTTGTGCTTCATCACCACTTGAACCTGATGGCAAGTATAAAGAAGCAATATGAACAGGATGTGACAGTCCTAAATCAAATTCTGCAGTAACAAAACGACCTTGAGAGTCCGCAAGTTCAAAACCTAAACCATTTTTGACTGAGACAAAGGGCAAGCGGCTATAAATCGCCGTACCTGCATAGCCTGCACGTTCAGCAGGGAAGAGGTGAGTGTACCAACCTTCAGGTTTAAATTTATCAGTCCATTGTTCGTGGGTAATGCGGCTTTCTTGCATACATACCACATCGGCACCAGACTGTTCTAACCATTCGAGCAAGCCTTTGGTGACTGATGCGCGCAAGCCATTTACGTTAATTGAAACGACTCGAAGAATTTTTACATCACTTGGATAGCTATCCTTTGGTATCATACGTCTGTTTAACCTCAATTGAAGAATTTGGAGCACCTTATATGACAACGCCTGTGTCATTTCATCCGCAAGCTTTTATCGAACTCGCATTATCACGTGGAGTGCTTAAATTTGGTGAGTTTACCTTAAAATCAGGCCGTGTCAGTCCTTATTTCTTTAACGCAGGTTTGTTAAACGATGGTGAAGCATTGTCTTTGTTGGCACAAGGCTATGCCGATAAATTGGTTCAGTGTGATAATGTTGGCGTGATCTTTGGCCCTGCGTATAAAGGTATTCCTTTTGTTGCAGCGACTGCGGTGGCGTTGTCTCAAGTACATTGCAAGAGTGTTCCTTGGGGTTTTAACCGTAAAGAAGCCAAAGATCATGGTGAAGGTGGTGTGTTGGTGGGTGCATCGGTTGCAGGTCAAAAAGTGTGGATCATTGATGATGTGATCACTGCGGGGACTGCGATTCGTGAAGTTGTGACTATCTTAAAAAATGCGGGTGCGACGATTGCAGGGGTGTTAGTTGCGCTAGATCGTCAAGAGCGTGGTCAAGGCGAGCTTTCTGCGATTCAGGAAGTACAAAAAGAACTTGAAATCCCAGTGCATGCTTTAATCACGATGAAAGATTTGATGGATTATTTGGATGCAAAAGGCGAGAAAGAAGCTTTGGCAAATATGCAGGCTTATCGTGAGAAGTATGGTATTTAAATTATTCTTTCTTGTATAAAATAGGGTGTTTAATCACCCTTTCTTATTATGTCTGAATTAGAAAAGTATGCTTACATACGTTGCCCTGAGTGTGGGCGTGATAATAGGTTAATCATTGACTCTCAAAAAACAGGTCGTTATCAATGCGGTGATTGCCAATCTCATTTAATGTTTTATGGTACAGAAAAACAACACAAGTATAAACATTGGATCTGGGCTACATTAATCGGACTACCAGTAGCTTTTATTGGATATAAAAGTTTGATGGATAACAATTCGTGGACGGATAAAAATTTTAAAAAATTCGAAAAAGCATGTGAGGCTAAAGTATTTCAAACGTCTAATTTAAGTTTGGCAGAAACAGAGCAATATTGTGGGTGTGTAATGAACAAGCTTGTTCAAATTGATTATGATAAGGTGATTAAATCCACACAATACTATATGAATCGATCAAAAGGAGAGTGTCGTAGTGGTATGCAGCAGTATAGAGGTTACTGATAAATTTAATATTCTTCTAGAGCAATGTTATAAAGGTAATTTGAGAGAATTCTGTTCTGAATTTGATATAAAAGATCGAGGCGAGAGTTTCTATAAACGAGTACAAAAAGCTAGACATCGTATGATGAGCCAGAGTGTAAGTCAGGAAACAATTGATGAGTTTAAAAAATATATCATATTCATGGAATCAAAATTATTAGAACGTGAATGCTCTTGGGAAGAAAAAAAAGCTCTTATGGAATTTAAGAGTTTTTTTATGAAAAGTTACTAAATAATCCTGCTATAACGGGTTATAAATTTCTGGCAATCGAAGTTAATTTGCTGTAAAGCCTTTTCTGCTGATATTTCATGTAATGGTGAACTATAGTGATAACCTTGATCTAGACCATTTTGAAAAAATCTACCTAATGGGTCGATCATCAAATATGATTCGGTCATATCATCATTATTTTCTGCACTAATTATGCATTTAAAATTTGAGTGTTGGATTATAAATTTGGAAAATTCTTCATCCAAAATTTCTAATTTGCTCGAATAAATTGGCAATAGTTTAAAGATTTTCCACTTAGTTGGTTCTATTTGCTTTATAAAAGTACTCAAATCCTCTGAAAAATTTAGTTTACTTACAACAGTATTAATTTTGATTTCAATATTTGGATTTATATTTTTAATTTGACTAATCGCAGTTAGGACATTTGAAGGGTTAAAAATATTTCTTTTAGATGCACGTCCTATTGATAAATTGGTTTGTTCATTTAAAGAGTCAACACTAACTCCTATAGAGGAAAAATTTTGAGCAATTAGTTCTATATTATTTGGATTAAAGAGACTGCCATTTGTAATAGCTGATAATTTAAAGCCATATTTTTTTGAAAGATTGACAATTTTTTTTAACTGTTTTTCATATAGAAAAGTTTCTCCTCCTACTAAATTTAAGCGTATTGTCTCAAAGAAAATAGTGCTAGATTTTTCATTTAATAAATGTCTAATATTTTCAATTTGTCTAAGTAGAGCATCGATTTTCCACTCAGAGTGAATGATATCTTTATCATTACGATTCCATTTTGCAAAGCAATAGTCACATTTGTAGTTGCAGGCTTCCGTAATATGCCAATTGACAACAAGCTCTTTAACTGTATTCATCATTTCAGTTTCCTTTTTAAATTGTTTCTGATAGAAAAAATTTAATTGAGAAAACTGAGTTATTAGGAGACACTTTGGAGACAATAATTCAGTTAAAATATTGTTTCATGCACTTCTTACATTCTAACATTACTCCTAATTTTTCATTTCGCCCTTGTTCGGTTAACACCCAAGGGCGATTTTGCCACGGTGGGTCATGGCGCACATGTTGCGTATGACCACAAGCGAGATCAGCAACCCAATGGTTTTCTTCATCGAGATGAAAAGCTACAATCGCTTGTTGCATTTATTCACTCAAACTATCAAGCTTAGAATCCTCTAAACCCTTTAAAAAACGATGGCATAGATTATGAATCGCCACCAAATCATTTGGATCAACACCCAAAGAGCAGGCGAGTTTAAACGGAATTAAGGTAATTTCATCTTTTTCAGACAGTGCTTTTTCCAGCAAGATCACCTTTTTCATACGCTCATCTTCTTTGACCGCAACGCGCTTTAAGAACTGCTTTTCTTCAAGTTTTTTAATAATTGGCGTCAGCGTTCCCGAATCAAAAAAGGTCTTTTGACCAATTTCGGACAAAGTCACATTGTCTTTTTCATACAAAGCCAACAGTACGATAAATTGCGGATAGGTCAGGTCGTATGCCTGAAGCAAAGGACGATATTGACGAATCATCGCATTGGTCGCGGAATACATGGCAAAACACACTTGATTATCCAAGTAAGAAAATTCAGTCATGCTTTGCTCCTCAACGTCATTTTTGCTAGCTCACAGTATAGTTTGATTAATTGCAAAAGTATATTGTGCATAATAAGCTTGCACACAAGATAATTGTGTGCAATATTAAATAAGCAAGCTGAATGATTAAGCAAACTATTTTGAGCAATCCCACAATTGGATAGTTGAGAGAACACCTATGAGCAAAATTTATGATTTTCAGGCTGAACTTTTAGAAGGCGAGCAAAAGAACCTAGCCGACTATCAAGGCAAAGTTTTATTGGTGGTGAACACTGCAAGTCAATGTGGCTTAACCCCACAATTCGAAGGTTTGGAAAAGCTATATCAGGACTATCAACATCAAGGTCTGGTGATTCTCGGTTTTCCATGTAACCAGTTTGCTAACCAAGACCCATCAAGCAATGAAGAAATTGGCAGCTTCTGTCAGCGCAACTATGGCGTATCATTTCCAATGTTTGCCAAAGTCGATGTGAATGGTTCAAATGCGCATCCTATTTATAAATATCTCACCTCGGAAGCTAAAGGCATTTTAGGTAGTGAAAGCATCAAATGGAATTTTACCAAGTTTTTGATTAACCAAAATGGTGAAGTCATCAAACGCTATTCACCAACGACTAAACCTGAAAAAATTAGCAAAGATATTGAAAAACTTTTGGCTTAATTCGATGCTGAAATTGAATGTTGCACGAATTACTGGTGATGGATTCATTTGCCAGTAACTTTTTTAATCAGTGATAAAATGCATTATTTAAATAAAATTAGTCTAGTTGTTTGAATAATTTATATTTTTTTAGATCGAAGAATTACACAACTAGTTTAAACATCATCCTTAAACTTCGCTATACTTTTTGCCAAGATTAAGAATACGAGCGTCAGATTATGCGTGTACTTGTAGTGATGGACCCGATTGAAACTGTGAATCTCAAAAAAGATTCAACCATGGCAATGTTATGGGCGGCAAGCCGTCGTGGGCATGAATTGGGTTATGCATTACAACACGATTTATATATTGATCAAGGTAAAGCCTTTGGTTTGATTTCGCCGCTTAAAGTCTTTGAAGATTACGATCATTATTATGAGTTGGGTGACAAGCAAAAAGAGTCATTGGCGGATTACGATGTGGTGTTGATGCGCAAAGACCCACCGTTTGACATGAATTTTGTCTATACCACTTATATTTTAGAACAAGCCGAACGTGAAGGCGCATGGATTATTAACAAACCACAATCGCTACGTGACTGTAATGAAAAGCTGTTCGCAACCCAGTTCCCAGAGTTACAAGTACCCACTTTGGTCACGTCTCAACAAAGCCTAATTCGTGAATTCATCAAAGAACATGGTGATGTGATTGTAAAGCCGCTTGATGGTATGGGCGGAATGGGGATTTTCCGTTTGTATCAAGATGGGGTAAACATTGGTTCGACTTTGGAAATGCTCACTGAAATGGGCACACGTCCAATCATGGCACAACGTTATATTCCTGAAATCGTGGAAGGTGATAAACGCATTTTGATGGTCAATGGTGAGCCGATTCCATATTGCTTGGCGCGAATTCCACAAAATGGTGAAGTGCGTGGAAACTTGGCGGCGGGTGGCTTAGGTCAAGCACGTCCACTGACTGAAAATGATAAATTAATTGCTGCAAAAGTGGGTCCTTTTTTACGTGAAAAAGGTTTGGTCTTTGTTGGTTTGGATGTGATCGGTAACTATGTGACGGAAATTAACGTGACTAGTCCTACCTGTATCCGTGAGATTGATGCCCAGTTTGGAACATCGATTGCGGATGATTTATTTAATGTGTTAGAAGCAGGTCGCTCAAGCTAAATAAGAATCATTATTTGACCGAATTGCCCGTTTGAATTTGTACCAAATTGACAATCAAATGGGCAATTGGATATCGACAGAACCTTGTTTTTAACAAAGAATCGAAAAAAGCACTGCTTTCTGTTGTAAACAAGTGAAATTCGCTTTTCGTGAATGAAGCTTTAGGATTAAAATAACTCCCGAAAACAATAGACGATAACCTTCTTTTTGAGTTGAAGAATTAGACCGTGACCAATTCACCACAGAACAAACCCAAACATGTCATGATGATGGCCGCTGGTACAGGTGGGCATGTTTTTCCTGCGCTTGCTGTTGCCAAACAACTGCAACAAGAAGGCTGCCAAGTGTCTTGGTTAGCGACGCCTACAGGAATGGAAAATCGGTTACTCAAAGATCAAAATATTCCGATTTATCAGATTGATATCCAAGGTGTGCGTGGCAATGGTTTATTACGTAAACTGAGTGCACCCTTTAAAATTTTAAAAGCCACTTTAAGCGCGATGCGCTATATGAAACAACTTAAGATTGATGCTGTTGCTGGCTTTGGTGGTTATGTCGCAGGGCCGGGTGGTTTAGCTGCACGTTTATTGGGTATCCCTGTATTGATCCATGAACAAAATGCTGTTGCAGGATTTACCAATACCCAACTGGCGCGTGTTGCAACAACAGTTTGTCAGGCTTTTCCAAATACTTTCGCAAATAGTGATAAAGTCGTGACCACAGGCAATCCTGTGCGTGCGGAAATCACTGCGATTTTAAATCCATCTTGGCGTTATCAAACGCGTGAACAAGCGCAGTTGCCGTTGAATATTTTGATTGTAGGCGGTTCATTAGGCGCTCAAGCGCTCAATGAGCGTTTGCCAGAAGCCTTGAAAAAGGTCAATTTGCCACTGAATGTTTTTCATCAATGTGGTCAAAATCAGCAAGAGATTACGCGTGAACGTTATCAGGGTGCATCTGCAAATTTAAATATTCAGGTTGAGCCATTTATTCACGATATGGCAAAGGCCTATAGTGAAGCAGATTTAATTATTTGTCGTGCTGGTGCTTTGACGGTGACAGAGGTTGCAACAGCAGGTTTAGCCGCTGTGTTTGTACCTTTGCCGATTGCCGTAGACGATCACCAAACTGCAAATGCAAAATTCCTTGCCAATGTCGGCGCTGCAAAGATTTGCCAACAAGCAGAAATGACACCCGCTGTTTTAGATGAGTTGTTAGCCACATTATTAAATCGCCAACTGCTCTCTGAAATGGCAATCAAAGCACGCCAACAAGCACAACCGAATGCAACTCAGCATGTGGTTGATCTGATTAAAAAATTGTAATTCGAGTTTATCTATGTCTCCAACGAATCCAAACCAAGCCAAAAAGCTGATCAAAGTGCCTGAAATGCGCCGTATTAAACATATCCACTTTGTTGGTATTGGTGGTGCGGGGATGTGTGGTATTGCCGAAGTATTAAGTAACCAAGGTTATAAAGTTTCAGGTTCTGATATTAAAGCGTCAAAAACCACAGCTCAGCTTGAAGCAAATGGTATTAAAGTATTTATTGGACACTCTGCTGACAATATTAAAAATGCCAATGTACTGGTTGTTTCAACGGCAATTGACCCTGAAAATCCAGAGATTAAAGCGGCCATTGAGCAACGTACTCCAATCGTGCGCCGTGCAGAAATGTTGGGTGAGTTAATGCGCTACCGTCATGGTATTGCAGTTGCGGGAACGCATGGTAAAACTACGACTACAAGTTTACTAACAACCATGTTGGCAGAAGAAAACCTTGATCCAACTTATGTAATCGGTGGTTTGCTGAATAGTACAGGTGTCAACGCTGCATTGGGTGAGAGTCGTTTTATCGTGGCTGAAGCGGATGAATCAGATGCTTCTTTCTTGTATTTGCAACCGATGGCTGCGATTGTGACCAATATCGATGCAGATCACATGGATACCTATGAAGGTAGCTTTGATAAATTAAAAGATACTTTTATTCAATTCTTACATAACTTGCCATTCTATGGTTTGGCCGTAGTGTGTGGTGATGATGCCAATATCCGTGAAATCTTGCCGCGTGTAGGTCGTCCAGTATTGACCTATGGATTTGATGAAGGCAATGACATTCGTGCGGTCGATGTTGAACAAGAAGGCATGCGTTCGCACTTTACGGTATTGCGTAAAGATCGTGAGCCATTACGTGTCACGATTAATCAACCGGGTTTACACAATGTCCTAAATGCACTTGCTGCGATTGGTGTTGCGACAGATGAAGGTGTTTCTGATGGTGCGATTTGCCGTGCTTTAGCAGGCTTTAGCGGTGTTGGTCGTCGTTTCCAAGTTCAGGGTGAATTTGAAGTCGGCGAAGGCTTAGTGAAATTAGTCGATGACTATGGTCACCATCCAAAAGAAGTTGAAGCAACAATTAAGGCAGCGCGAGCAAGCCATCCAGATCGTCGTTTGGTGATGATGTTCCAGCCACACCGTTTTAGCCGTACTCGTGACTGTTTCGATGACTTTGTCGATGTGTTATCGCAAGTCGATCAGCTATTATTGCTTGAGGTATATCCTGCGGGCGAAAAACCGATTGTGGGTGCGGATAGTCGAGCATTGGCACGCAGTATTCGTCTACGTGGTCAGGTTGAACCGATTCTTGTTGATCCAGTTGAAGGCAATTTGCCAAGTGTTTTACAAAAAGTGTTACAAGCGAATGACCTGTTATTAACACAAGGTGCAGGTAACGTTGGTGCAATTTCGGTAGAATTGGCTCAGCATCGCTTGTATGCCGAATAGTTTTAGAAAATCTCTCCCGATCTTCCTTTAATAAATAGGGAATAGGGGGAGATTTAGAGAATTTAGAAAAGTTTTAAGGATATAAACGTGTCAAATGCTGCAAAATTCGGCAAAGTTGCCGTGTTATTGGGTGGGAAGTCGGCTGAACGTGCTGTGTCATTGGACAGCGGTCAAGCCGTATTAGAGGCATTATTGCGCTCGGGTGTGCAAGCAGAAGCATTTGACCCTCAAGATCGTAGCGTGACAGAGCTGGTTGCTTATGACCGTGCTTTTATCGTGTTGCATGGTCGCGGTGGTGAAGATGGCCAAATCCAAGGTGTCTTGGAATGGTTGAACCTACCTTATACAGGAACAGGTGTGCAAGGCTCTGCGATTGGTATGGACAAAGTCAAAACCAAGCAAATCTGGCAGGGTAGTGATTTACCAACAGCGCCGTATCGTATTATTACCAAAGAAACTGATTTAGATTCAGTGATTGCCGATCTTGGTCTACCTGTGATTATCAAACCTGTTCACGAAGGCTCAAGTGTGGGCATGAGCAAGGTTGAGAAAGCAGAAGATTTTGCTGCTGCGATTGCAAAAGCGACCGCACATGATGCTGTGGTTATGGCAGAAAAATGGATTACAGGGCGTGAATTTACGATTTCATTTTTAAATGGTCAGCCATTGCCAGTCATTCGTTTACAGCCACCAGCAGATGTTGCTTTTTATGATTATGAAGCAAAATATCAACGCAATGATGTCGAATATGGTATTCCTTGCGGCTTGAGTGAAGCTGAAGAGAAAAACTTGCAAGCATTATGTCTACGTGCATTCCAAGCAGTCGGTGCAGAGGGCTGGGGACGTATCGACGCGATGCAGGATGAACAAGGGAGTTTCTGGTTATTAGAAGTAAATACTGTACCAGGTATGACCAGTCATTCTTTGGTACCGAAGGCAGCACAAGCAGTTGGTTATAGTTTTGATGAGCTTTGTGTTGCGATCTTAGAGCAAACATTAACTGAGTCGGTCTAACTATTTATGGCTCAACTTCCTGCATCAATGCGTCGTAAAACACGACCAGCGATTAGCTCGATTCACGAGAAACCGCCTTCGCCAAAACAAAAAATGGTGAATGCGGGCGGCTGGGCATTGTTGATTATTGCATTTGCTGTTCTTGCCATTGGTCTTTATGGTTTATATAAAGTCATGACTGATGCAAAAGTGGCGGAATTGCAGGTGGTTGGTACCCATTCAGATGTTGAAAATCAACAGATGATTCAACATTTGGATCCAGTCATTAAAGATAACTATTTCACTTCTGATTTAGAACAAATTCGAGATCAAGCATTAAAGGTCTCATGGGTTGATCGAGTGGTTGTATCACGAGCTTGGCCAAATGCAATTCGAGTGCGCGTCATGCCGCGCCATGCGATTGCACGTTGGGGAACAGGGCGCTTGCTCAGTGATAATGGGGATGTATTTAGTGAGGCTGTGTTAACCGCACATCCAAACTTGCCGCTTTTACATGGTCCAGTCAGCCAATCCAAAATGATGATGCGTCGCTATAATGAAATTAATCAGCTTTTTCATCCTGCAAATTTGCGTTTAAAAGAGTTGTATTTAACTGAGCGTATGACGTGGTTTATGCAGTTTGATTCTGGCTTGCGTATTATCGTTGATCAGGATCAGACCATGAATAAATTACAACGCTTAAGCCATTTGGCACAAACAGATCTAAAACCTGTATGGTCAAAAATTTCGTCGATTGATTTGCGATATCGGAATGGCTTAGCGATTCAATGGAAAAATGCAGCACCGCCCAAGATTGTGAATGGTCAGTTTGTTGTAACGATTGATGACACAAGCCTTGCAGGTGCAATTCAGGCAAAGCCATAATACGTGGCTTGAAAATAATAGGCAGTGGTCCTAAACAACATTAAAGAAATGGTATTTAAGTAATGAGTGAAGCTGTTCCCTCAGTTGTTGCGATTGATATTGGGACTCATAAAGTCTCAGTTTTGATTGGTAAGATCCATGCACCGGATAAGATCCAAGTCATTGGCATGGCAACTGCTCGCAACCGAGGTATGGTTAAAGGCAAGATTGTCAGTTTAGACAAGGTGATTGCTGCGATCAAAAATGCAGTCTCCGAAGCAGAGGATATGGCTGAATGCCGTATTCATAGTGCGTGGGTGTCGATTCCAAGTACAGAATTACAAAGTTTTTATGCTTCAGGTCGTACGCCTGTTGCTAACCATGATCATATTATTACAACAAATGAAGTGGTTAGAGCATTAGAATTGGCGAAAGCAAGTCATGTTTCGCCTGATTATTATTTGGCGAGTGCAGTTCCTTTAGGCTTTGAACTTGGTGACTCTGCTGAATGGGTACAAAACCCAGTCAATATGTCTGCACATAGTATGACGGGTCATTATCAGTTAATGATGATGCCAATTAGCACTATGCAAAACCTTGATCGCGCCATGAAAGGTGCCAATATCGGGGTGGAAAAAATGGTGGTGTCTTGCTTGGCAACAGCTGAAGCAAGCCTGCTTAAAGATGAAAAAGAATATGGCGTTTGCCTTGTAGATATTGGAGCGGGTATTACCAATCTCGCTGTGTATTTAGATGGTCGATTAGCTTTAGCACGTACCCTCGCGCGCGGTGGTGAAAATGTAACGCGCGATATTGCAGCGGTGTTACAGACTACAACCGAAGAAGCTGAGCGCATCAAGATTTTACATGGTTGTGTTGACCTGAGTGTTGTGAAACCAGATCACATGATTCAAGTTCAAGGGATTGATGGTACTCAAACCATCAGTCGTATTGAGCTTGCAGAAATTATTATTGCGCGTTATGAAGAGATCTTTGCATCAATTCGTGAAGAACTAGAGCATAGCGGTGCAATTCACGGTTTATATCATGGGGTGGTTTTAACTGGGGATGCATGTCAGATTGAAGGTATGGTCAATTTGGCACGTCGTATGCTTGGGGTATCTGCACATTTAGGAAATCCACCATTACAGGTTTATGCTGATGATCAACATTTACCAGCATTACGTCGTTCGATGTATGCAACGACGGCTGGATTGTTGATGTTTAGCCAAAGTGATCTACAAGATGCAGTAGAAGAGCCAGAGGAGGCAAGTGATCGTAGTTTTATTGATCGTGTCTCAAATGGCTGGAATGCATTAAACAGTAAGCTGAAGGCGATATTCTAAGTTGTAGGCATTTTGGGGAAAAATTGTTAGGAAGTTGTAATACTAAGTCACTGGACTTGACAAGCTGACGAATATTGAACAGCATCCTAAACATCAGGTGTTTTAAAAATCAAGGCAGTAACGGGCTGAAGTAACTGCCATTTATATATTAGGAAATCTAAAGGTCATGGCCTCATTTGAATTTATAGAAGATGAACTAGACGATGGCAACGGTCAAGCCCGTTTCACAGTATTTGGTGTTGGTGGTGGTGGTGGTAATGCTGTCCAGCACATGGTGCAATCTGATATCCAAGGTGTGAAATTTGTTTGTGCGAACACCGACAAACAAGCTTTAGATAGCATGAATGCGCCATTTAAAATTCAATTAGGCGAACAAAGTACGCGTGGCTTAGGTGCTGGTGCAAACCCAGAAGTGGGTCAAATTGCAGCGGAAGAAAGTCGTGAAGTCATCCGTCAGCATCTTGAAGGTACTGATATGGTATTTGTCACTGCTGGTATGGGCGGTGGTACGGGTACGGGTGCGGCACCCGTAGTTGCTGAAGTTGCCAAAGAAATGGGTATTTTGACTGTTGGTGTGGTGACAACACCATTCAATTTTGAAGGTCGCCGTCGTCAAAAGTCTGCAGAAAAAGGTATTGATGCTTTAGAAGCACATGTTGACTCGCTTATCATCATTCCGAACCAGCGCTTACTCAGTGTTTATGGCGATATTTCAATGAAAGATGCCTATAAAAAGGCAGATGATGTATTGCTCAATGCGGTACGCAGTATCTTTGACTTGGTTGTAAACCGCGGTCATATTAACCTTGACTTCGCAGATTTGAAAACTGCAATGAGTACTCGTGGTTACGCAATGATGGGTGCTGGTTTAGGTCGTGGTGAAGATCGTGCTCGTCAAGCAGCTGAACAAGCGATTCGTAGTCCGTTGCTTGATAACGTCAACATTATCAATGCCAAAGGCGTGTTGATTAATATCACGGGTGGTGATGATATTACCCTACGCGAAACTGAGATTATTACGGATGTCGTTAACCAAATCGTTGATTTGGATGAAGGTGAAATCTTCTACGGTACCGTATTTGATCCTGATGCACGTGATGAACTTCGCGTAACTGTTATAGCGACAGGTTTAACGCGTAATGCAACTGAAGTTGAACATAAGAAACGTACTGTTCCTTCACATCACGCATCAGCTCAAGTTGCACAGCAATCTGTTGATGAAGATGATGTACCAGCGATCAGTAAACGTACAAATACTGAAGCACCAGTTAGCTCTGCACCAAGTTCTACGCCACGTTCGTCTCCGATGAGCATTCAGGACTATCTAAAAAATCAACAGCGTAAATAATAAAATCAATTATTTATGAAAAGGGGGCAAGTAATTGCCCCCTTTTTTATTTTTTTAAAATGGCAAAATATGCTAAGTTATATCGGTTTTTGCAAATGAAGTTAGCATGGCATGGTGAAACAACGAACTCTAAAACGTGTGGTGAAAGCGAGCGGTATTGGTCTGCACAGTGGTCAAAAAGTGCTGATTAATTTTGTTCCGCATCATATTGATGGAGGAATTGTATTTCGCCGTATCGATCTCAACCCACCCGTTGATATTCCTGCCAACGCTTTATTGATTCAAGAAGCTTTTATGTGTTCCAATTTGGTTCGAGAAGACATTAAAGTCGGCACAATTGAGCATGTCATGAGTGCGATAGCTGGTTTAGGCATTGATAATCTCATTGTCGAAGTCTCTGCTTCTGAAGTACCGATCATGGATGGTAGCGCAGGACCATTTATTTACTTACTCATGCAAGGTGAGTTAGCGGAACAAAATGCCCCAAAGAAGTTTATTCGTATTCTTAAGCCTGTCGAAGCTTTGATTGAAGATAAACGTGCGATTTTTACCCCTCATTCAGGTTTTCAACTGAACTTTACTATTGATTTCGACCATCCTGCCTTTGCTAAGGAATACCAGTCTGTCACCATTGATTTCTCCACTGAAACATTTGTCTATGAAGTCAGTGAGGCGCGTACCTTTGGTTTTATGAAAGATTTGGATTATTTGAAAGCCAATAATCTTGCATTGGGTGCAAGTTTAGAGAATGCAATTGGTGTAGATGATACGGGTGTCGTCAATGAAGAGGGTTTACGCTTTGCTGATGAGTTTGTGCGCCATAAAATTTTAGATGCTGTGGGTGACTTATATTTGCTTGGGCATCAAGTTATTGCCAAGTTTGATGGCTATAAATCTGGACATGCGCTAAATAACCAGCTTTTGCGCAATGTTCAAAACGATCCAAGCAGCTATGAAATTGTAACATTTGTTAACGAGAATGAATGTCCAATTCCATACGTGAGTGTGACATAAGTCATTGTCTTTCAGTGGGTATGTTATATTATAACAATATAATCTGAGATTTTTGTCACAAAATTTGTGTACGTTTTCTTACTGTAAAGCTAGGTTATTATTTTTTATTGCTTGCCAAACGTAGTAAAGCTTGGCTAAGCTTAGGGTCGCTCACATATTCAGCGGCACTGCGTAATAGCTCTTGTGTCTCTGATGAAAGTGCTTTAGATGGGGGAGAGGGTTCACGAGAGACTGTGGTTTTGTTTCTCAACCGGACTTGTATTTTTCGTAATTCCTTGAAACCTTCAAGCTGAGCTAACTGCGCAACATAGTGACTTTGTAAATAACTCAGTTGACTGATCATTGCTTGATTTTCACCTGTTATGATCAAAATACCATGTTGATAACAAACAACCTGCCATTGCTCTGGTTGGGGCAGTAATGGTTGAATAATTTTCGTAAGTTGTTTCCATTGTGTGACTTGCGTAGTGAGAAACGTTAAGTTTCCAGTTTTTATGTGTTGTCCTTTCTGTTGAAAAACGTTGGTAGGTTCAGACATGTTAACTTCCTCAGAGGTTATGTGTTCATCTTAAGCGTTCAGTTCAACTGTTATCAAGGAAGAGATGATAAAGGAACTTTAGTAAGGACGGTTTCAAGAGGTTTTTTATGCATCATACGCGTCGTATTTTACTCGCATTTTCATTGGCTGCGTCAGCTGCTTCGGTTGCTTTTGCAGATTATCAAAATATCAGCCAAACAACGGACACTGACCGTTTAGAACAGTTATCTAAAACCTTAGCTCAAGGTTCTTATAATCACCCAGATGATATTGATCTGCCAGCAGTTTCAAATGTTTCAGTTCAATTCCGTGAAAAAACTATTGAATTGAATAATGCGACGATTGAAAAGAAATACGGCCGTTCTGCAATTTCAAGCAAAGACAATGCACCGTCATTCTCTGCGAATACAGGTTATTCTTGGTTGGTGAGCCATCCTTTACAAGAAGGTCGTGTAAGCTCTTCTTGGGGTAATCGTACGCTACTTGGTTCAACGCGTCATCATTCTGGTCTTGATCTTGCTGCACCATCAGGCACGCCGATTTATGCGACTGGTCCAGGTGTTGTTACCAAATCAGGTTGGGGTACAGGCTACGGTCAATATGTTGAGATTGATCACGGCAATGGTTACATCACTCGTTATGCACACGCATCTCGTTTAATCGTGAATGCTGGTGATCGTGTAAGCGCTGGTGAGCATATTGCGAATGTTGGATGCACAGGTCGCTGTACAGGTCCGCATTTACACTTTGAAGTTGTAAAAGATGGTCAACGCAAAAATCCTTCACCGTACTTAGCGATGTTGCCATAATATAATTTGTTAACAGTTGTATAGAAATATTAAAAAATCGCCTTTATTGGCGATTTTTTGTATTTTTTGTTTCATTTGGGTCAATGACTATTTAGTGAGAAAATATTAAGGGATTTTGTATTCATTTGGGGCAATACCTTTATGAAGTGAAAACATGATAAATATATAACGTCAAAATAACTTAAGGGAAAAGGTGAATTGTATGGCGTTTTATGGCGACTCCGACGCGCAGGAAACCCAGGAATGGCAAGAAGCATTTGATTCAGTATTACAACATATGGGCACGGAACGCGCTGCATTCTTACTCGAAAAATTGTATCAAAGAGCAATTGCGAAACATGTTCCAATCCAACGCTTAAATACACCTTATCTCAATACCATTTCAGTTGAAGAACAACCTGCAATGCCGGGTGATCAGGACATGGAGCGTCGTATCCGTGCTTTGATTCGTTGGAATGCACTGGCAATGGTATTGCGTGCGAATAAAACCGGTGATGACCTAGGCGGACACCTTGCAAGTTTCGCTTCTTCTGCGACTTTATATGATGTTGGTTTTAACCATTTCTTCCGCGCTGCTTCAGATAACTTCGGCGGCGATATGATTTATTACCAAGGTCATTGCGCCCCTGGTATTTATGCACGTTCTTTCTTAGAAGGTCGTTTAACTGAGGATCAGCTCAATAATTTCCGCCGTGAAGTTGGTGGCAATGGTCTCCCAAGCTATCCACATCCTTATTTAATGCCTGATTACTGGCAGTTCCCAACGGTATCGATGGGTTTAGGCCCTATTATGTCGATTTACCAAGCACACATTCAAAAGTACTTGATGAATCGTGGTTTGATTAAAGAGGAAGATCGTAAAGTCTGGGCATATCTGGGCGATGGTGAGATGGATGAGCCAGAAAGTACGGGTGCAATTTCACTAGCAGGTCGTGAAAAATTAGATAACTTGGTTTGGGTGGTGAACTGTAACTTACAGCGTTTGGATGGTCCAGTACGTGGTAACGGTAAGATCATCCAAGAGCTTGAATCATTGTTCCGTGGCGCAGGTTGGCGTGTGATTAAAGTGGTGTGGGGCCGTCATTGGGATCCATTGCTTGCACAAGACGCTTCAGGCGCTTTAAAAGCGGTCATGGAAGAAACGGTTGATGGTGAGTACCAACGCTATCAAGTGAAAGGTGGTGCATATACCCGTGAGAAATTCTTTGGTAAGTACCCAGAAGCTGCGGAACTTGTAAAAGATTTAAGCGACGAAGACATCGATAATCTTAATCGTGGTGGCCATGATCCGTACAAAGTTTTTGCTGCTTATGCAGAAGCGATGAAAGCCAAAGGCCAACCGACCGTTATTCTTGCGAAAACGGTTAAAGGTTACGGTTTGTCTGAAGAAATTGAAGCGGTGAACAAAACGCACCAAATCAAAAAAATGCAGATCGACTCTTTGAAATATGTACGTGACCGTTTTAATCTGCCATTTACAGATGACAAGTTAGAAGAGCTTCCGTTCTATCGCCCAAGTGAAAACTCTCCAGAAATGAAGTATATGAAGGCGCGTCGTGAAGCATTAGGTGGCTACCTACCTGCACGTCGTAAGGAGAGTGAAACTTTACCGATTCCTGAATTATCTGTATTTGATGCTGTGTTAAATGGTTCAGGTGGTAAAGAGCAATCGACTACGATGCTGATGGTGCGTTTAATTGCTGCCTTACTGAAAGAAAAAGCCATTAAAGATCGCGTTGTACCAATCGTTCCAGATGAAGCACGTACTTTTGGTTTAGAAGGGATGTTCCGTCAGCTGGGTATTTATGCCGCTCACGGGCAAAAATATACTCCAGAAGACCAAGAACAGTTAATGCATTATCGTGAAGCAAGTGATGGCCACATGCTTCAAGAAGGGATTAACGAAGCGGGTGCGATGAGCGCTTGGGCTGCGTTGGCAACTAGTTATTCAACCAATAACTTGCCAATGATTCCAATGTACATGTACTACTCAATGTTCGGTTTCCAACGTATTGGCGACATTGCATGGGCTGCTGGTGATGCACAGGCACAAGGTTTCTTGTTAGGTGCTACTGCTGGCCGTACCACTTTGAACGGTGAAGGTTTACAGCACCAAGATGGTCATTCACATATCTTGGCGAACACCATTCCAAACTGTGTATCTTATGATCCATGTTTTGGTTATGAATTGGCTGTGATCGTACATGATGGTTTGCAACGTATGTATGTGAACCAAGAGCGAGTGTTCTATTACTTAACTGTAATGAACGAAAATTACGAGCATCCTGCAATGCCAGAAGGCGCTGAGGAAGGCATTAAACGTGGTATGTACTTGTTCGAAAAAGATGAAAAAGCAACGGTTCAATTACTTGGTTCAGGTGTCATTCTGCGTGAAGTGATCAAAGCAGCGAAAATCTTACGTGATGAATACCAGATCCATTCAAACGTTTGGAGCGTAACAAGCTTCAATGAGTTGTCACGTGATGGTATGGCATGTGAAGAATACAACCGTTTACACCCACTGACTGAAGAAGTGAAAGAGTCTTGGGTATCTAAACAGTTACGTGGTACAGAAGGTATCGTTGTTTCAGCAACAGACCATATGCGTGCATATAGCGAACAAATCCGTGCATATCTTCCAGATGGTCGTCCATTTGTTGCATTAGGTACAGATGGTTATGGGCGTTCAGATACTCGCGCAAACTTACGTAGTTTCTTTGGTGTTGATGCTGCACATATCGTTGTTGCGACTTTGAAAAAATTAGCTGACGAAGGTGAAGTAGACGCACGTTTAGTCAAAGATGCAATTTCTAACTTTGAGTTAGATACGGATCGTCCAGTGGCTTGGGCGCCACAAGCGCATCCAGAAGTTCAGGCCGTTGCTGAATACCATGAAACACAAACAGGTGAGGGGAAATAATCATGCAAATCCAAGCACCTGATATTGGCGTAGATAAAGCGCTCGTTGCAGAAATCTTGGTCAAAGTAGGCGACCATGTTGCAGTTGACGATAGCCTTCTGGTGTTAGAGTCAGATAAGGCAACGGTCGAAGTACCAAGCACTGCGGCAGGGATCGTAAAAAGTATTCTGGTGAAACAGGGTGATGAAGTTACCGAAGGCGTAGCATTGATCGAACTAGAGTCTGAGACTGCTGCTGAAGCGCCTGCGAATGACGCACCGAAAGCAGAAGCGCCAAAAGCAGAAACAAAACCTGTTGAAGCTGAAACAAAAGCACAACCAGCTGCCGCTCCAACAGCGACAGCAAGTCAGATTGTGGATGTAAAAGTTCCAGATATTGGTGTAGAAAAAGCATTGGTTGCAGAAGTACTGGTCAAAGTCGGTGATCAGATTGAACCTGAACAAAGTATTGTGGTGGTTGAATCGGACAAGGCGACTGTAGAAGTACCAAGCTCGGTTGCGGGGATTGTCGAAGCGATCCAGATTAAAGAAGGCGACAGCATCAAAGAAGGCGTGGTATTGATTCAGGTCAAGACTGCGAGTACTGCAACCTCATCTGAACCGCAAGCAGCCCCAGCTCAAACAGAAGCGCCAGTCGCAACTAAAGAAGCATCAGTTGCAAGCAATACCTCAACAGGTAATGTCGAAATTGAAGTGCCTGATCTAGGTGTAGAAAAAGCACTTGTTTCAGAAATTTTGGTCAATGTCGGTGATCGCGTTGAAGCTCAACAAAGCCTATGCGTGGTTGAGTCGGATAAAGCGTCTGTTGAAGTGCCAAGTTCAGTGGCGGGGATTGTAAAAGCAATCCATGTGTCTGCGAATCAAGAAGTTCGTCAAGGTATGGCTTTGGCAATGATCGAGGTAAGTGGTCAGGCTGCTGCTCCAGCAGCACCAAAAGCTCAACCAGCCGCTGCGCCTGCTACGCAAGCAGCACCAGCAAAACCGCAGGCAGCAACGACAGCAGCACCAAGTGCGCCAGCGCAAGCTGATAAGCTGACCAAAGAGCAAGAAGCAGAAAATGCGAAGGTTTATGCAGGCCCTGCCGTGCGTAAACTGGCGCGTGAATTAGGCGTTATTCTCGGTCAGGTCAAGGCTTCTGGTGAACATGGTCGTGTGATGAAGGACGATGTTTTTGCTTATGTAAAAGCACGTCTCACGACGTCACAGCCAGCACCTTCTGCTCAAGCAGCACCAGTAGCTTCGGGCTTACCGAAGTTGCCAGACTTTGGTGCATTTGGTGGTGGTGAAGTGAAAGCAATGACGCGTTTACAGCAAGTGTCTGTACCACAGTTGTCATTGAACAATTTCATTCCGCAAGTCACCCAGTTCGATGTGGCGGATATTACTGAACTCGAAGCGTGGCGTGGTGAACTCAAAGATGGCTTTAAAAAGCAGGGTCTGAGCTTAACAATTTTGGCTTTTATTGCCAAAGCGGTTGCACACTTGCTCAAAGAAGAGCCTTATTTTGCTGGGCATTTGGCCGATGATCAGAAGTCAGTGTTATTGCGTAACGAAATTCATATGGGGATTGCAGTTGCGACTCCAGATGGCTTAACCGTTCCGGTATTACGTAACCCAGATCAAAAATCGATTAAGCAGATTGCGACAGAACTGGCTGAATTGAGCCAGAAAGCACGTGACCGCAAATTGTCGCCGAAAGATTTACAAGGTGCCAACTTTACCATTACCAGCTTGGGTAGTATCGGTGGCACAGCATTTACACCATTGGTGAACTGGCCACAAGTTGCGATTTTGGGTATTTCACCTGCAACCATGCAACCTGTATGGAATGGTAAAGACTTTGATCCGCGTTTGATGTTGCCATTGTCATTGTCTTATGACCACCGTGTGATTAATGGTGCGGATGCAGCTCGCTTTACCAATAAGCTGACCAAACTGTTGAAAGACATTCGCACATTACTACTGTAAGTGTTTAAATTATATTTGGAATAACCTCGCAAATGCGGGGTTTTCTTTTCAGTGATACATCAAAACTTAAGCTTTATTTGTAGCCAATTTTATTTAGAATAATTCTCAGTATTGAGATTAAAACAGGAGCAAGGATGTTTGCCATTTATCGAGTGATGCTACCGATTTTGCTGGTCGTATTTGTAGCGATGGGGCTGTGGGTAAGTTTTTTGCACTTTCCTTGGGAATGGGTAATGTACGCGGTGATGGGTTTAGAAGTATGCGTTGCTACAGTGGTGATGGCTGTTGAATATCAAGCTCAGCATGTAGGAAGTGCGAGCGGTTGGGTAAGTTTTGGTTTTCTTGGCTTGAGTGCCTATTTTGCATTTCTTCTAGGTATATTCCGTTTGCTGTTATGGGGTTATCAAAAATTCTGGGTCTAAAGATTCAAAATGATATCTTTATTTGTTAGAATAGTATCACTTCATTGGGGAGTAGCCGCTCTTTACGCAAAGTAAAGAGGTGATGATCAACATAATTGTTCAACAGAACATGGTCATCATAGCAAAGAACCAAAGCAGCTTAGGCTGTGCTTTTGTTGGCAAGACCTTTGATTTATCACTCTGCATCAATCTATTTGATTTTGGCTAGCAGGAGGGATAAGTCATCGGTATATATGCTAGCCAGAGCATTCAATTATGTATGAATTTCTCATCTCAACTTCAATTGTTGCCCTTGCAGAAATGGGTGATAAAACTCAGCTTCTTGCCTTACTCCTTGCCGCACGTTTTCGAAAACCTGTTCCAATTTTAATTGCCATTTTACTTGCAACAACCATTAACCATGGTATTTCTGCGGTGTTTGGTCAATGGATCACAACTGTATTAAGCTCTGAGATTTTGATCTGGATTCTTGCACTTGGATTCATCGGTATGGCGATTTGGATGCTGATTCCTGATGAGCTTGGCGATGAAACTGAAAGCATTAATAAGTGGCAACGTTTTGGTGTATTCGGTGCGACTTTTATTTTATTTTTCTTAGCGGAAATCGGTGATAAAACTCAAATCGCAACTGTCGCACTCGCTGCTCGTTTTGACAGTGTATTTTGGGTGATGTGTGGTACGACTGTGGGGATGATGATTGCCAATGCGCCTGCTGTTTTTATTGGTAATAAACTTGCTGATCGTTTGCCAATTTCTTTGATTCATAAAATTGGCGCTGCGATTTTCTTAATTGTCGGTGTTTCAACATTGGTTCAGCATTATTTCTTTGCTTAACCGCTGCATCAACGAAATCTAAGTTAAATAAATGCCAAGTCTATTTTGATGAAATTCAAAGTAGGACTTGGCATTATTCTTTAATTTTAGTAGTTAAATTTCACTGTAAAATTGATTTGGCGTGGGTTGCCTAGCGTAATCAGATTTTCATTGAGTGCGCCAGCATAGTAGTCTTTATCAAACATATTGCGGATTGAAAGTTGTGCACCCCAATGTTCTGTATCATAGCCTGCTTCAGTATCAAATACTGTGTAGCTCGGAATATCCAACGTTAAACCATCAACGCTTTTTTTCGTTTCGCCTCGAAGTCCTGCACCCACATACCAGCCTAAATTTGAATTTGGTTCAAAGCGATAGCGTGTCGATAAGCTATAGCTCTGTTTTGGAATATTGTCGATGCGAATACCAATATTTTCAGCTGTTGTATCCTGAGTAGTTTTTGCATCAGGTGTATAGGTATATGCTGCGGTGAGTTTGAGCTGATCAAACAAATGCGCCGTGACTTCTGTTTCAATCCCCCGTGTCATTTGCTCACCACGTTGTACTTTAAATCCACTGTTGATTGGATCTGATACTGAGACATTTTGGCGACGTAAATCAAACCATGCGATGCTACCTTGGATGCGTTGATCTGGGCTTTGTAGTTTTAAGCCGACTTCAACTTGCTTGCCTTTCTCTGGTTTAAATGCATTGTCATTAGCATCTGTTCCGCTGACAGGAAGAAATGATGTTGCATAGCTAACATAAGGGGCTGCAATATCATTGATGATATAGAGGAGAGACGCATTGCCTGTAAATGCATTATCTGATTGGGTTGATTCTGTATTTTTCACCAAATTTTTATTTTGTGTTTCAGCCCAATCGTGACGACCTGCTAGATTTAAAACCCATTGATCATTGAGTTGAATTCGATCACGTAGATATAAGCCTGTATATCTGAGGCGATTGATATCATGATTTGTGGGTGACTCAGGACAACTCACCTTGGTGTTGTATTGCGGATGATATAAATTTAAATTGCCCACGGTACAACGGTTATTGATGTAATCGCTTTTTTCTTGCATGGCATCGACACCAATCGTGAGTTCATGCGACATATTGGCAAGGTTAAAGCGTCTTTGTAGTTGATTATCGATTGAAAAACTTAAATTATCGACATCTTGATAACGTCCTTGACGTTGGATTGTGGTGTAATCGATCGTCCCATCAGAATTTTTCGCCCAAAAGTTCTTGCCTGTTGCAGCAAATACGGCAGGACCAACCATTTCTGTTTTTTGTACGGCAAAATTTTGTTTGAACTTCCATTCATTTTCAAAAGTATGTGCAAAATTATAGCCACTCCGATAAACATCCGCATTGTAGCCGCCATGAGCTGGTTCGCTCATGAATAATTTTGAGTCTAATGCGCCATTTGGATTTGTTAGCAATGTACCTAAGATAGGTAAGCCTTGTTGGCGCATATATTCACGATGTTGATAGCTTGCAATGACCGAAAGATCAGTATTGTCACCTAAGTCAAAATTATAAGAAGTTGAAATATAGTAATTTTTAAAATACACGAAATCGGTTGGATCATTTTGATCTGCAACACGCCCGTTAATGCGGAAAGCGCCTTTTTCACTGTCATTCGGACTATAGTTTAAATCGAAAGTGCCTTGTTTAAGTTGATTAGAGCCGTAGGTCACAGATCCTTGGTAGAATGAGTCAGCTTGAGGTCGTTTAGTGACCATATTGACCATGCCACCGGGTTGAACGAGGCCGAAATTAACCGATGCAGGCCCTTTGATGACTTGTACTTGATCCATACCAGAGAGTTCTGTTGCAACAAAAGTACTTTGCCCTTGCCGTAAACCATCAATAAAAACCTGATCCGATGAATTTTGTCCACGGATAATAAAATCGTCCCAACCCCGTCGTCCAAGTTGTCCCGAAACAACACCTGCAACACCATCAATCGCTTCTGCTAAAGTCTGTGCTTGTTTTTGCTCTAGCTGTTCTTGAGTAATTACACTGACGGATTGTGCTGTTTTAAAAAGTGGAGCATCTGACTTTAGTGCTGAAGTTGCTTGAGTAGCAACATAAGTGTCAGTTTGATCTTGCTCTGCTTGAATTGAAATGGTGGGAAGGGTATTGGTTGTATCGTCTGCATAAGCGGTTGTCATAAAGCCTAAAACAAGTGTTGCTAGCAGCGTTCGATGTGGAGGGAGCATAGAAGATTCCAAAACTGAGAGATATCTCAGATCGAGGTGATATTAATGAGAATGGTTATTATTTTAATTGATGTAAATAAAGATACTCAAGTTTTAAATCAGTAAAATTTACATAGATAAATTACGATAAAAGTCCAATATCTGATTGAAACAGCGACTAAATCCCATTATTTTATTATGGAATTAAAAATATTTCATATTTAAAGAATTTTTCTGGGGTTGCTATGAGCTTTGATCGGACTACATCACAAATATTATTTGATAATGGTACTCATAAATGCATTAGTTTTACCAGTTTGGTAAAGGGCGAGGGTATTCAAGCCAATCAATTTTTAATTATTGATCATGATCGTGCTGCTGTTTTAGATCCAGGTGGGGACTTAACGTATGTTCCTTTGACGATGGAATTGAATCGATATACGAAGCTTAAAAATTTAGATTATGTGATGGCTTCGCATCAAGATCCTGACATTATTACCTCGATGCCGCGTTGGTTGGTTTATACCGACGCAAAAGTTGTCGCTTCAAAATTATGGGCACGATTTTTACCACATCTGAATTCAGCTTTTATGAGTGATCGTATGAAGGGCAATTGGGAGGAGCGTCTGATTGAATTGCCTGACACAGGACAAGTAATTCCACTGGGTGAATCATCTATTGTTGCCGTACCTGCACACTTTTTACACTCGGTTGGCAATTTCCAATTTTATGATCCAACGGCAAAAATTTTATTTTCTGGTGATATGGGGGCATCGATTGTTGAAGATGCCAGTCTACCGATCACTGATTTTGAAGCCCACATCAAAAAAATGAAAGGCTTCCATCAACGCTATATGTGCTCAAACAAAGTGATTCGTTTGTGGGTCAATATGGTTCGTCAAATGGATTTGGATATGATTGTTCCTCAACATGGCACGGCATTTGTCGGTAAAGAGATGATTAATCAATTTTTGGATTGGATTGAAAATCTAGAATGTGGCGTAGACCTTATGAATGAGTATGTTTTCAGCATTCCAACGGAAATAAATTAAAGCTTGATAAATCCTTAAAATTTGAACGAATAAATCTATCGAAAACAGATAAATATATATTGTTTTCGGTAGTGAATTTTCTTAGGATTCGCGCTATAAAAAATTTGATTTGGTCGCGAGAATTTTAATAAAAATGTTGTCTCAAATTGCTACGCCAGATGCATGCATTAGTTGTGGTGCATGCTGCGCAAATTTCCGTGTCTCATTCTATTGGGCTGAAGCTGAAAGCATGCCTGAAGAAATGGTTGAACCTCTTACAGCGGTTTATTCTTGCATGAAAGGAACCAATCAATCACAACCTAGATGTGTAGCCTTACAGGGTGAAGTTGGTGTCAATGTAAGTTGTTCTATTTATGAAGCGCGTAGTTCCAGTTGTAAAGAAGTACAAATTGCAGATGAACAATGTAATAAAGCACGAATGAAACATAATATGATTCCACTCATTTGTGTCGAACCACAAGATTCTGAAAATAATGATAATTTTGATCAGGTCTGTTAATTCTGTTTTGATAAACTCAATGTAAAAAGCATTTATTCTGATGAAGAAATGCTTTTTCTCAAATTATTTTCTTCATAGAAAATGAAAATCACATCGAAATTTGTTTATAATAGCTCACGGAAATTACCAGTGAGATTGTTATGCTGACCATCGTTCAAGAAGCCTTGACCTTCGATGATGTCTTATTACTTCCTGCCTACTCTACTGTTCTCCCAAAAGATGTCTCCTTAAAGACACGTTTAACTCGCGGAATTCAACTTAATATTCCTCTCGTTTCTGCTGCAATGGATACGGTGACTGAGTCTCGTATGGCAATTGCGATGGCGCAGAATGGTGGTATTGGTATTTTGCACAAAAACATGGACATCTCAGCACAAGCCGCTGAAGTTCGTCGTGTGAAAAAATTTGAAGCAGGGATGGTGAAAGATCCTATCACTGTGACACCAGAAACAACTGTTCGTGAATTGATTGCAATCACAAGTGCCAACAACATCAGCGGTGTGCCTGTTGTTAAAGATGGCAAAGTTGTCGGTATCGTAACAGGACGTGATACACGTTTTGAAACGAACTTAGAACAGCCTGTGAGCAACATCATGACAGGTCAAGATCGCTTAGTTACTGTACGTGAAGGCGAATCTAAAGAAAATATTCAAGCATTATTGCAAAAACATCGTATTGAAAAAGTCTTAGTTGTTGGTGAGCACAATGAACTTAAAGGCTTAATTACGGTCACTGACTTCCGTAAAGCTGAAAGCTATCCAAACAGTTGTAAAGATGACCTTGGTCGTTTACGTGTAGGTGCTGCTGTGGGAACAGGTGCCGAGACACCAAGTCGTGTAGAAGCATTGGTTGATGCTGGTGTTGATGCGATTGTTGTAGATACTGCACATGGTCATTCGGCGGGTGTAATTGAACGCGTTCGTTGGGTAAAAGCAAACTACCCACAAGTTCAAGTGATTGGTGGAAATATTGCGACAGGCGATGCGGCATTGGCATTGCTTGATGCTGGTGCAGATGCCGTTAAAGTCGGTATCGGTCCTGGTTCGATTTGTACAACACGTATTGTGGCAGGTATTGGTATGCCACAAATTTCTGCGATTGACAGTGTTGCAAATGCATTGAAAGACCAAATTCCTTTGATTGCTGATGGTGGTATCCGCTTCTCTGGCGATATGGCAAAAGCAATTGGTGCGGGTGCGAGTACGATCATGGTGGGTTCACTGCTTGCTGGTACTGAAGAAGCGCCGGGTGAGGTTGAGTTCTTCCAAGGTCGTTATTACAAAGCATATCGCGGTATGGGTTCTTTAGGTGCGATGGCAGGTGCGACTGGTTCAGCTGACCGTTATTTCCAAGACTCGAAAGCAGGTGCTGAAAAATTAGTACCTGAAGGCATTGAAGGACGTGTTCCATATAAAGGCCCAATGGGCAATATCATCCATCAAATGATGGGCGGTCTACGTTCTTCTATGGGTTATACAGGTTCATCGACCATTGAAGACCTTCGTCAAAATGCGAAATTCGTGAAAATTACTTCAGCAGGTATGTCTGAATCACACGTACATGACGTAACGATTACTAAAGAAGCGCCAAACTATCGTGTTGGTTGATTTTTGGTAATTTTACCGATAGAAAAACCGTCAGTTTACTGACGGTTTTTTTGTTTTTGGTGTAAAGTGAGCGTGATGAGAAATATATGGTGATAGACCATATAAACGATAAGAAAGTGAGTAGAAGATGAGTTATTTTGGCACTGATGGCATTCGTGGAAAATTTGGACAAATGCCAATTACCCCTGAGTTTGCATTAAAACTTGGCTTCGCCGCAGGAAAAGTACTAAAAAGAAATAGTCCGAAAAATAAGCCAATCGTGGTATTAGGTAAGGATACACGTTTATCGGGATATATTTTAGAAGCTGCACTACAAGCAGGTCTAAACGCTGCGGGTGTTTATGTTCATTTATTAGGTCCATTACCAACACCAGCGATTGCTCACTTAACTCGTGCACTACATGCCCATGCGGGGATTGTGATTTCTGCGTCGCACAACCCTTACTTTGATAATGGGATTAAGTTCTTCTCAAGTGAAGGTAAAAAACTTCCTGATACCTTACAGGATGAAATTAACCAAGAATTAGAAAAAGATCTTGTCATTGATGACACGGCAAACCTTGGTAAAAGCGTACGTGTAACAGATGCCAATGGTCGTTATATCGAATTCTGTAAATCCACTTTCCCATACCATTTCAACTTACATAATTTGAAAATTGTCGTAGATTGCGCCAATGGTGCAGCTTATAGCGTAGGACCTTCTGTATTCCGTGAGTTGGGTGCGAAGGTAATTTCATTATTCAATGAACCAGATGGTTTAAATATTAATGAAAATTGTGGTTCAACTCATCCTGAACAATTACAGAAAGCAGTTGTAGAACATCAGGCTGATCTTGGCATTGCTTTTGATGGTGATGCTGATCGTGTAGTGATGGTGGATAAAAATGGTGATCTGATTGATGGTGACCATATCTTGTATATTTTAGCGACGCAAGCTAACCACAAGCCAAAAGGTGTCGTGGGTACAGTCATGAGTAATATGGCGCTTGAACTGGCATTGCAAAAAGCAGACGTTGGTTTTGTCCGTGCCAAAGTAGGTGACCGTTATGTGTTACAAGCACTTGAAGAAAACGCTTGGGTAACGGGCGGTGAGCCATCAGGGCATATTCTCACCTTGGATAAAAGCACAACAGGTGATGCGATTATTGCTGCATTACAAGTGCTGACGGTTATGGTTGAGCAGGGTAAAGCCTTACATGAGTTAGTGGAAGGTTTTGTTTTATTCCCTCAAGTTCTCGTTAATGTGCGTTTACAGCAAATGATCGAACCGTATTCTATTCCAGCTTTAGTGGCTGAATTTGATAAAGCAGAGCAGCAACTCAAAGGCCGTGGACGTATTTTAATTCGTAAGTCAGGTACTGAGCCTGTGATTCGTGTGATGGTCGAAGGCGATCAACAAGAAGAGGTTGTGAGTCTGGCAAATCATTTAGCTGATGCAGTACGTGCACAGGCGCAAGTTGCTTAAGGAGATAAATAATGAGTGATGTCATTAAGGATCTCAGCGAGCTACGTTTAAGTTACGAACAAGGCGAATTACACGAAGCGCAAATCAGCAATGATCCACATGTGCAATTTTTAAACTGGTTTAATCATGCGCTTGATGCAAATCTGCATGAACCCTATACCATGTCACTTGCGACAGCAAATGCACAAGGTCGTCCGCATGTTCGAACCGTCTTGTTACGTGGTGCGACTGAGGCGGGTTATGATTTTTATACCAATTATGACAGCCAAAAAGGTTTAGATCTTGCTGAAAATCCTTTTGCTGAGTTGTTATTTTATTGGCCGAGCTTAGAACGTCAGGTGCGTATCAGTGGTAAGGTACTTAAGATTTCTGAACAAGAATCGACTGATTATTATCATAAGCGCCCTCGTGATAGCCAAATTGCAGCGCACATTAGTACTCCACAAAGTGGTGCGATTTCGAGTCGTGAAGAATTGCAACAACGCTTTCAACAACTCCAGCAGAGCATTGGTGATCAAGGTGAGTTAGCTAAACCTGAATTTTGGGGCGGTTATCGTCTCGAAGCAGATTATTATGAATTCTGGCAGGGGCGACCAAACCGCTTGCATGATCGTTTAAGTTATGAAAAACAGAATGATCTCTGGACGATTCAACGTTTGATGCCATAAATGACACAGATACTTATTCAAAAGAGACCATTACTCACACGCCCTGAACAGTTTCAGGGCGTGCCTCTGTTTATCGCAGAGATTTTGGCAAGACGAGGTGTTCAGTCTGAACAAGAGCTTGAATTAAAGCTTAAACATCTACTTGCTCCGCATTTGAAAGGTTTAGATCGAGCAGTTGAACTGATTGATCAAGCGATTGATCAGCAAAAGAAAATCATCATTGTAGGTGACTACGATGCAGATGGTGCAACCAGTACCGCGCTGATGGTATTAGTCTTAAAAGAAATGGGTGCATTGGTCGACTATCTGGTACCTGACCGTTTTAAATATGGCTATGGGTTAACTCCCAAAATTGCTGAATTGGCACACGCAACCTATCAACCTGATTTATTGATTACTGTCGATAATGGGATATCAAGTCATGCGGGTGTTGAAACGGCGCAGTCACTTGGGATGCAAGTGATTATTACGGATCACCATTTAACGACTAAGCCAACACCATTTGCTGAAGCTGTGGTGAATCCAAACCAATTGGATTGTGAGTTTTCGAGTAAGGCCTTGGCAGGGGTTGGAGTCGCATTCTATGTCTTGGCAAAACTGGCAAGTTTTCGCAGTCAGCACAATAAAACGAGCAGTAAAGTCACTCAATATTTAGATCTAGTTGCTTTGGGTACTTATGCTGATGTTGCAACTTTAGATTATAACAATCGCATTTTGATTGATGCGGGTGTTAAACGCATCCAACAGTATCAGTGTCGTGCTGGAATTTTAGCGTTACTCGATATTGCTGGTCGTGATGCAGCTCATCTACGTGCGCAGGATTTGGGTTTTGTGCTTGGTCCGCGGATTAATGCCGCAGGTCGTATGGAAAGTATGCGTATCGGAATAGAATGTCTACTTGCTGAAGACATGGCAACTGCTTATCCGATTGCTCAGCAGCTCAATCAACTGAATGTTGAACGTCGACAAGTTGAAAATGAAATGAAGCAACAGGCTCTCACGGCTTTGCAACAAATACAATTAACAACCGAACATATTCCTCCTGCTTTGGTAATGTTTGAGGAACAATGGCATCAAGGGGTGATCGGTATCGTTGCAGGCCGCTTAAAAGAGCAGTTTCATCGACCAAGCTTAGTGTTTGCGCCCGATGAAGATGGGATACATATCAAAGGTTCTGCTCGTTCAATCGAAGGAATTCATATCCGAGATATGATTGAGCAGGTTGCTGAACAGTATCCGCATTTGGTCAGTCATTTTGGTGGGCATGCAGCAGCAGCGGGTTTAACACTAAAAAAAGAACATTTTGAAGAATTTAAAACCGTGTTTACTCAAATGATTGCGGAAATGGATTCTGATTTATTTCAAGCAACTTTATGGACGGATGGTGAGTTAGATGACTCCGCTTTGCATTTAGGAACTTTAGATTGGATAGAGCAACTTGGCCCTTGGGGGCAAAAATTTCCTCTACCTCAGTTCGAGGGTCGGTTTAAAGTGATTGATTATCGTTGGCTCAAAGATCAGCACTTAAAATTAAAACTTGCTGTAGGGCAACATGTGATTGATGCGATTGCTTTTAATGCCATCGATCGTTATGAATTTAATCCAATGTTGGGTTATGTCGATTTGGTGTACACCTTAGAACGTAATGTTTTTAATGGGAATACCAGTTTACAATTGCAGGTCGCCTATTTAAAGCAATAAAAAATCCGCTCTGTTGAGCGGATTTTTTGTTTTATAGAAACTCAATTAAAAGCGGAATGTACCGTTGATGCCATAAGAGTCAGCACCATCAGTTGTCGTGTATCCCACACCTAAAGCAAATTGAGGGTTAAAGAATTTTTGTGCACGAATGTTGAAAATACTATCCGAGTCGTCAGCTGTAGAGTCTGCAAAAGAAACACCAACGCTTAGTGTTTGATCTAAATACAGATCAGCAGCTAAACGATAAGATGTTTCGTCACCGATGTAAGTTACACCTTCAAAATTTGTATAGAAGCCAGCGACTTCTGAAACATATTTTGCACGAAGTGAAACGGCTGTATCGTCGTTATCACCAGAAACAACGGCAGCATTACTGACATTAGTAACAAAACCATATTTTGCGACTTTTACAGGGTTGATACTTTCTGAAAAATCAGCCACACCTACAGCAAGTAATAAGCCATTTACTGGAAGGAAACCTGCTTCAAACTCGTATCCATTGCCATTATCTGACTCTGAACCAAGTCCATTAATGGTGGCTTTAATATTCGTGCGGTGTAATGCACCAGAAACATAAAACTGAGTATCAGGAATAAAAATTTCGCCTTCTACACCAATAATATTAAATTGCAAATCACCAAAATCTTCATCATCTTGAAGTTTGCTATACGCATATCCACCGCCGATACTTGATGCTTTATCAAGGAAAGCTGCTTCTGCAAGAGGCGCATTACGAGTTTGCACAGGATTAAAGTAATATTTACCGCTGATTGCTGCGCTATTCGTTTTACCACCGTCCATGTCGACGTATTCATAAGCACCAGTCGCTTCGGTTTGATATGCATTCGCATTTAAAGCAACACAAGAACTTAAAAGTGCTGTAATTAAGCTTAATTTTTTCATTTAATAACTCCCCTTTATTAAAATAATGCATCGTAATAATTTGTTGCGAGTTGTAGTGTAGTCAAAATTTGAGAGTCGTCAATTATTAAATGAATGATCAAAATATTTAGCTGTTTCTGTTTAAATAATCAGATATTGAATTCAATATGAATCAGGGTGCTTATTTTTATATTTATAAATATTCATTATAAAAAAACCGCCCTGAAAATTGATTTCAGAGCGGTTTTTTGAATCTAAAAGTTAGGATTTAACAATTAGAAACGGTATGCAGCACGAACACCATATGTGTTGTAATCATCGCCAAAACCGACACGACCTTCTAAGCTTACTTGCTGATTTAGGAATTTCTTCGCAGAAATACCCCATTCATCACGATTCGTAAGATCGTTATTGTAGTAATCTGCACCTACACTGAGTGTTTTATCTAGGTAGTAATCACCTTTTACTCGGTATTCATCTAAATCACCGAAAGCACCATATGCTTCTAAGTTAATGTCATTTCCACCAACTTGAGTGACGTATTTTGCGCGAACGGTTGGGTCTGCACCGTCTTTACCATCTTTTTCGTCATACCCTTTTACACCTAAAGCAAGTAATAAACCTGGTGCAGGTAAGTAACCCACTTCAGCAGCATAAGTTGTAACTTTTTGATCGATAGATGTATTGTCTACTTCTAACTCATTACGACCCAAATTACCGCTTAAGTAAAAGTCACTATTCGGGACATAATATTCTACACCTACGCCATATTGTGAATCTTTTATACCGTTATTGTCTGCGTAATTCACTTTTGCACTAACATTACTTGCGCGGTTTACAAACGCTGCTTCAGCAAGAGGTGCATTACGGGTTTGCACTGGGTTGAAATAGTATTTTCCATCTACACCAAAGCTATGTGTTGCATCGAAATCATCCCAATCAGAATAAGTATATGAGCCGCCTACTTCAGCTTGATAAGCATGTGCAGTACCTGTCACTGCCAATGCAGATAAAAGTGCCGATGCAATTGCTAATTTTTTCATGGTTACTTCCCTCTGAAATAATGAGAACTAGCTAAATCTTAATTACATGTTTTGTTACAAGTCCCAGTCTATTTAAAATTTGATGAGGGTCAATCATGAGAAAGTAATTAAACAGTACGAATGTAATTAACTTGTAATTTTGACATTTTATATATTTGATTTTTATTTAAAAAAATGGATTGTATTGATTTATTAAAACTTAGGAGGGATTGTGTATTTTCGTATATTTAGTCTAATTTTTACCCAATTTAAGTTTAAATTGTTTTAGTGAAATCGTTGGACAAGTATGAAAAGATGAAAGTGAAACATTTGTCTTCGTTTTCCATGACGTACAAAATAAGACGGCTGTGTCGTAAAAACACTTATGTTAAAATAGTCGATTAAGTGAAAAAGAGTGTAGGAAAAGACACGTGGAAATTAATCCGTATTTAGTTCAATTGAAAGATTTATCTGATCGTAGCCAAACACTACGGGGGTATCTTTGACTACGATCTAAAAGTTGAGCGTTTAGAAGAAGTTTTAAGAGAATTAGAAGACCCTGCAATTTGGAATGATCAAAATCGTGCTCAAGCGATTGCCAAAGAAAAGGGCAGTTTAGAAAATACCATTAGTGTATTTGATCGTTTGGCTGAACAGCTTGATGACGCGAAAGCGATGCTTGATTTGGCTGTTGAGGCTGATGATGAAAGTTTATTGGTCGATGTACAAGCTGAACTGGATAGTGCTGAACAGGCTTTAGGTAATCTTGAATTCCGCCGTATGTTTAGTAATCCAATGGACCCAAATCCATGCTTCCTTGAAATCCAATCGGGTTCTGGTGGTACAGAGGCACAAGATTGGGCATCGATGCTGTTACGTATGTACCTGCGTTGGATTGAACGTCATGGCTTTAAAGCTGAATTGATGGAAGTTTCTGACGGTGATGTTGCAGGAATTAAATCTGCAACGATTCGTGTGGATGGTGAGTTTGCTTATGGTTGGTTACGGACAGAAAGTGGTGTACACCGTTTAGTGCGTAAATCGCCATTTGATAGTAACAACAACCGTCATACATCATTCTCGGCAGTATTTATCTCGCCTGAGATTGATGACAATATTGAGATCGATATTAATCCATCGGATGTTCGAACAGATACTTATCGTGCTTCGGGTGCAGGTGGTCAGCACATTAACAAAACTGATTCTGCGGTACGTTTAACCCACGCACCAACAGGTATCGTGGTGGCGTGTCAGAACCAACGTTCACAACATGCTAACCGTGATCATGCATGGAAACAGTTACGCGCCAAGCTCTATGAATTAGAGATGAGTAAACGTAATGAAGCGGCTCAAGCTTTGGAAGATTCAAAGTCAGATATTGGTTGGGGCAGTCAAATTCGTTCTTATGTCTTAGACGATTCACGTATTAAAGATTTGCGTACAAGTGTAGAAACATCGAATACCAAAGCAGTCTTGGATGGTGATTTAGACAAGTTCATTGAAGCAAGTTTGAAACAAGGTTTATAAGTTTAAAACGGCAATTTCGTTCAGCATCTTTTGGTTAATCGGAAAAATATGATATTAATATCGATAAAAACAGATATTAATATTTATAAAATTCGATATACTGAGTTTAGATGCTGAACAAAGCTTTTGCCTGTTGAGAAACGTGGTGAGTCTATGGATATTGATGTTATAAGCAAAGCCTTAGCCAACCCATTACGTCGACAAATTTTGCAGTGGTTAAAAGAGCCAGAGCAATTTTTACCTGTACAGGAATGTGGTGGTAGTTTTGAGCGTGGTGTATGTGCTGGGCACATCGAACGTTTAGGCAAAGTTGCGCAATCGACGATGTCGAATCATTTGTCTGTGTTACAGCAAGCGGGTTTGATTAATGTTGAAAAATATGGGCAATGGTCTTATTTCACACGTAATGAAGCTTTGATTCAGCAATACATCGAACATTTAAAACAAACACTCTGACGGCGAGGATAAGGGTAATCTTAACCCGCTGAATAGAGTGAAGTTGAGGCGATCATGGCTGAATTAAACTCTACCTTACAAGTAGGTGACTTTAAGATTAAAAACCGTTTGGTTTTAGCTCCTTTAACGCGTGCACGTAGCGATGCGTCTCGTGTTCCAAACGATTTAATGGTGGAATACTATCAACAACGTGCCAATGCGGGTCTAATCATTACCGAAGCAACGGTGATTAGTCCAAAAGCCGCAGGTTATGCCAATACCCCAGGCTTATGGTCACAAGAACAAGCACAGGCTTGGAACAAGATTGTTGATGCAGTGCATTCACAAGGCTCAAAAATCGTGGTTCAGCTTTGGCATGTTGGTCGAATTTCACATCCCGATTTGTTAGATGGTGATACGCCTGTTGCGCCAAGCGCAATTCAGCCTGCTGGTGAAGTGAGTTTACTTCGTCCAAAACGCCCATTCGTTACACCGCGTGCATTATCCCATGAAGAAATTCAGGAAATTGTTGCACAATATAGAAATGCTGCTGAACAAGCGAAAGCGGCAGGTTTTGATGGTGTAGAGTTGCATGCTGCCAACGGATATTTGATTGACCAGTTCTTGCAAAGTTCAACCAATCATCGTGATGATGAATATGGTGGTTCAATTGAAAACCGTGCACGTTTACTGTTACAAGTCGTTGATGCATTTATTGACGTGTGGGGTGCGGGTCGAGTGGGTGTTCATTTAGCGCCACGTGGTGATTCACATGATATGGGCGATGAAAATCCATTGGCAACTTTTGGCTATGTTGTTGAGCAATTGGATCAGCGCAATGTTGCTTTTATTTTCACGCGTGAATACCAAGCCGAAGACAGCTTAATGCCTGCACTACGTTCGAAATTTAAAGGTGTATGGATTGCAAATGAAGGTTTAACGGCTGATTCTGCAAAACAAATGTTGGCAACAGGTCAAGCAGATGCAGTGTCATTCGGCAAAGCTTATATTGCCAATCCAGATTTGTTAGAACGTTTACAAAATGATTTACCTTTAAATGCTATTCAGCCTGAAACTTTATATGGCTCAGGTGCAGAAGGTTATACAGATTATCCTGCTTTTGAACAGTTAGAAGCTTAATCTGATCTAAAAGACTCATGCTATTTACCAAAATGGCATGAGTTTTTTATTGAAATTCCGCATAATAAGCTCACATCAAATCGTGAAATATGGTCTAGGATGGCGCAGAAAAACGCAGTGCAGCAAACACCCTTTTGGTATAACTTTTTATTAACCTGTATCAAGCCGTTATATCGTTGGAAAATAAAACAACGCGCTGAAAATGATGCGGCATTTCAACAAGAGTGTATCGAGCGTTTTGGCCCTTTTCAGCCACCCCAAAACTTAGAAACGATTTGGTTTCATGTGGTGTCTGTTGGGGAAACTAATGCAGCACAGCCTTTGATCGAGCATTATTTAAAATTAGGCCATCCTGTGTTGGTAACCAATACGACGAAGACGGGTCAGGCGCGCGCCAAATCGCTGTTTCTGAAAGCACCTTATCTCGATTTATTTCAAGCGGTTTATTTGCCCGTTGATCAAAAGCGATTGCTCAAGCAGTTTTTTGATGTATATCAACCCAAACTTTTGGCATTGGTTGAAACTGAAATCTGGCCAAATTTGATTGCGGAAGCCAAGCAACAACAGATTCCCTGTATTTTATTGAATGCCCGCCTTTCTGAAAAATCGGCGAAAGGCTATGGCAAAGTGGCACGATTGACCAAGCCGATGTTACAACAACTGACGTGGATGCTGGCACAAGATCAAGCGACGCAGCAACGTTATGTCGCTTTAGGACTTGATCAAAACAAAAGTCAGGTAGTTGGAAATATTAAATTTGATATTACCGCACCAGAGCACTTTGTAGTGCAAGCACAGCAACTTAGACAAGATTGGCACTTGGCGGATCGTCAGATCATTACTTTGGCCAGTACGCATGCGCCCGAAGAACAAAGTTTACTCAAACAATTGCAGCCGCATTTAAATTCAAATCCAGCTTTGCTGTGTATTGTGGTGCCTCGTCATCCGGAACGTTTTGATGAGGTGTACCAAGTTTGTCAAAGTTTAAATTTAAATACGCAACGCCGTAGTCTTAAGCAAACGATTCAAGCGGATACACAAGTTTTTCTTGCTGATAGTATGGGGGAAATGTGGTTGTGGTATGGCTTGAGCCAAGCGTGTTTTGTTGGCGGTTCATTGAATGAACCGGGTGGTGGTCATAATATTTTAGAACCTATGGTACTCGATGTGCCGAGTGTCATTGGACCGCGCTATTTTAACTTCCAAAGCATTGTCGATGAGTTTGTTGCAGAGCAAGGCATTTTGATTGGAGATGATGCAGCACAGATTGTGCAACAGCTGTTGAGCTGTTTAGAAAATACTGCTCAAAAACAACGTTTAGTTCAGCAAGCTCAGTTGGTTTTACAACGAAATACGGGTTCTTTACAAAAGCATATTCAGTTAATTGATCATTATTTACAGCAAACCGCATCCTCATGAATATTGTGTTACTTAAACCAGAACAGACACAATCTGAGCTTTGGAATATTGAAAATCCAAGACAATTGCAACATTTACGTCAGCATTTACAACTTCAAGTAGGTGATTCGCTGAAAGTCGGTATTCGACACGGTCTACGCTATTTGACAGAAGTTGTTGCATTGAATGAGACGCGAATTGTGGTGCGCCCGATTGAGACCGAAGCTGTACCTGCTAAGCATCCTGTACATTTGATTCTTGCCTTACCTCGTCCCAAAGTGTTGCGTCGAATGATGATGGATGCAGTGACTTTAGGGGTAGAGCGCATTAGTTTGATTCATAGTTATCGCGTAGATAAAAGCTATTGGCAGACGCCTTTTATACAGCAATTGGATGATTATGTAACTTTGGGCTTAGAGCAGGCGGGAGACACCATTGCGCCAGAGATACAATTGTACAAACGCTTTAAACCTTTTGTAGAAGATGTTTTGGCAACTTTAATCACAGAGCAGCAGCCAGCTTATGTGGCACACCCGTATGCTGAGCATGTGATGCCTCACGCAATACAACATCCCTGTATTGTGGTGGTCGGGCCAGAAGGCGGATTCATTCCTTATGAAATTGAATTGCTCAAAAAAAATGGTTGCCAAGCTGTGAGCTTAGGCAACCGAATTTTGCGAACTGAAACTGCTGTTCCGTCTATTTTAGGAAGGCTGTTTATCTGAGTTTTGTGTATCAAAAGGCAATTGAGCATTGTTCTGCTGTACTTTAAGCTCTTGAATTGGATATGGAATATTAATTCCTTGAGCATTAAAGGCTTGTTTTACTTGAGCTTGGATTGAACTGGTCGATGATAAAATATCGGTTTCAGTGGTATTAATCCACCAACGAACCGTTAAATTGACAGAGAAATCGGCTAAAGCAGTAACATTGACTGAGAATGTCGGTTGACTGAGCACATTACGGTCATTATTCAAGATATCCAAGACAATTTGCTTGGCTTTTTGTTCATCGTCATCGTAACCAATACCAACAATAAACTCACAGCGACGCTGCTGATAAGCGGTATTGACGGTTACAGGACTGGTATAGACCGTTGCATTGGGAATCACGATACGACGACCATCATAAGAACGTAAAAAAGTCGCTCGAATCTGAATATCTTCGACCACACCTTCCATGCCATTCACGATGATTGCATCACCGATACGGAATGGTTCACCAAGTAAAATCAGAACACCTGAAAGTAAATTTTGGAAAATATCTTTAAATGCGAAACCAATGGCAACAGAACCAATTCCTAGAGCACCGATGAGTTGGCTCGGTGTAAATCCTGGAATTGCAATCACCAATGCGATTAGGAAGCCAAAGAATAAGATAAATGTTCCACCGACACGGTGTAGAACTAAAACCAAATTCTGTCTTGCATAAGAGCGATTGGTTAATGTTTTATTCACAAAAAATTTAAATAATTTAGTGAGTAACCAGAAAATGATAAAAACAACAATCGCAATACAGATATAGGGAACACGTTCCCAAAAGCTGTCGATGATTTTATCAATCGTTGTATAGGCATCGTGATATTTCTCAGTATGCGCAAGTACCGTCTGTGTGGTTTTCGCACTGGCCTGATGCAATAGTTCGCCTGTATCTTTCGCGACATTTGTCAATGTTGTTTGTTCGTTAGCCACTAGAAATCTCTATTTCGCAAAGAAAGGAGTAATAAGGTGTTGCATGATAATGAAATTATTGTAAACACGCTTGGCAAATTCAGTAATCAATTGATTTCATTAATGCTACAAACGCATAAAAATTACTCACAATCAAAAATACTCCGTTGTGTTTTGAATAATCTGTGTTGGTGCATCCCAAATATCGGGACTAGCGAAGTAATACATAAAGACAGACATACTAAATAGTATGAAAATACTCAGAATAATCATGATCCAAGCCAATAATTTTTCCCATGCTTTGGATGGACGTACATCTCCATAGTCATTGCGATACGGTGTGCCCGGCGCAAGTAATACATATAAAGTGAAAAAGAGTTGTATCAATGGCACAAGTAACAGTAGGCATAACCAACCTGTTTTATTGAGATCATGTAGGCGTCGAATCAAAAAAACAATTTGAAAATAAAACCCTGCAAACCACAGCGCAATAATGGCAAATGTTGCAATACCTGAAAATGCTGAGAACATTGGTTCGTTCATATTGACATTGTTTATGCTGACATTGCCTGCGATTGATACCAATAGCACGAATATAAGTATGAATCCGATACTGATTAGTCCATGCCAGCCTAAGTAGCTAAGTCGATTAAAACGTCCTCTCGATGAGAGCGGATGATCTTTGCTGGGTTGCGTCTGCGGTGCAATTGTAAAATCTGACATAGATGGATTCCTATTTTTCTGCTTATTAAATCTTTTAAAGAGTTTACATTGATCAAAATAATCACTTATTTTAAAAACAAAAAGCATAGACAAGCAGTTAAATTTTAAATTATTTTGAGTAAAATTTTGAAAATATGCGAATCGTAAAATTGCAACAGTTCTACGACCAAAGCCGCATTGTTTGCTCTTGTTGTTGGTGACCATACTGCAAGAGACAACAAAAAATACCGAAGCATTAGATGGTATATCTACGGTATGAGATAAAAAACCAAGGAAGTGAACTATGAAAGAAATCTACCCAGTGCCTGACAAATTCAAAGAAACAGCAAGAATCTCTGAAGCAGACTATTTCAATCGTTATCAGTATTCAATTGAACACCCTGAAGCATTTTGGGCAGAAGAAGCGAAAAAGATTGATTGGATTAAACCTTTTACGCAAGTTAAAAACACCAGTTTTCATCCAGATAATTTCAAGATCGAATGGTTTGCAGATGGCGAACTGAATGTTTCTGCTAACTGTTTAGATCGTCATCTTAAAGATAATCCTCTCAAGCCAGCAATTATTTGGGAAGGTGATCATCCATCACGTCATAAAATTATTTCATTTGCAGAATTGCATGATGAAGTGTGTCGTTTTGCCAATGTCTTGAAAAAGCAAGGTATCAGTAAAGGTGATCGCGTAGTTCTATATATGCCAATGGTGCCTGAAGCAGCAATTGCTATGTTGGCATGTGCGCGTATCGGCGCAGTACATTGTGTGGTGTTTGGAGGTTTCTCACCAGATTCATTGGCCAGTCGTATTGAAGATAGCCAAGCAAAATTAGTCATTACTGCTGATGCGGGAATGCGTGGTGGGAAAATTATTCCACTCAAAGAAAATGTAGATGCTGCATTGGAGATTGATGGTACAAGTAGTGTTCAGAATGTGATTGTGGTGCACCGTACAGGTAATCCTATTCAGTTTAACCCTGAGCGAGATGTTTGGTATCACCTTGCCATTATGGAAGTGGATGAGCACTGTCCACCAGAACCGATGAAAGCAGAAGACCCATTATTCATTCTGTATACCTCAGGTTCAACAGGTAAACCGAAAGGCGTGCTACATACCACAGGCGGTTATCTAGTATATGTCAATACAACATTCAGAGAGGTCTTTGATCTTCGTGAAGATGATGTGTACTGGTGTACTGCGGATGTCGGTTGGATTACAGGGCATAGTTATTTACTTTATGGCCCACTGAGTAATGCAACGACGACGGTAATGTTTGAAGGGATTCCACAATATCCAACTTGGGCACGTATTGGTCATGTCATTGATAAGCACAACATTACTATTCTCTACACTGCTCCAACCGCAATTCGCGCCATGATGCGTGAAGGTGATGCCTATGTCCGTGAAAGTGATCGCAGTAGCTTACGTCTACTGGGTTCGGTTGGTGAACCGATTAATCCTGAAGCATGGAATTGGTATCACGAGGTGGTTGGTGAAGGTCGTTGCCCAATTGTGGATACTTGGTGGCAAACAGAAACGGGTGGTATCTTAATTTCACCATTGCCGGGTGCAACCGCTTTAAAACCAGGTTCAGCAACACGTCCATTCTTCGGTGTTCAGCCAGCCTTGGTTGATGGTGAAGGCAATGAGTTAGAAGGTGCAACCGAAGGGAATCTGGTGATTAAGGATTCATGGCCGGGTCAGATGCGAACCATTTGGGGCGATCCTCAACGTTTTATCGAAGCATATTTCTCGACCTTTAAAGGTTGCTATTTCACGGGTGATGGTGCACGTCGAGACGAAGATAATTATTATTGGATTACAGGACGTGTTGATGATGTGTTGAATGTTTCTGGTCATCGTCTAGGAACTGCCGAGATTGAAAGTGCGCTAGTGGCACATGAGGCAGTTGCTGAGGCTGCGGTGGTTGGGATGCCGCATGATATTAAAGGTCAGGGTATTTGTACCTTTGTGACTTTACAAGCTGATGTGGCAGAATCTGAAGAGCTACGCAAAGAGTTAGTGAATTGGGTGCGTAAAGTTCTTGGACCTGTGGCAACCCCAGATGCATTGCATTGGGCGCCTGCTTTACCAAAAACCCGTTCAGGTAAAATTATGCGTCGTATTTTAAGAAAGATTGCGGCAAATGAATTGGATAGCTTAGGTGATACCTCAACATTAGCTGAACCAGCTGTGGTCGAGCATTTGATTGCGACGGTTTATCCAAACAGATAATCGTTTTTTACTAAAAGAGCGTTCTGTAGAACGCTCTTTTTTTTATATGGTTTATTTATGTGAGGCTAAAAAATCTGCCGTGTTTTGTACTGTAGCGAAGAAGCCTAGTGCTGATAAAAAAGCAGTTTGTACATCTGCTGCTTTGACTATTTTGCCCTCATGTTCTAAATCGCGAGTTGCAGTCGCATCTGCAATCACAATCGGCTGATAGCCGAGTTCTTGTGCCGCTCGTGTTCCTGCATCAATGCACATATGTGTCATCATGCCTGTAATCACTAATTGCTCAACTTGATGTTGTTCAAGGATGGCTTGAAGTTTGGTTTCTAGAAAGCTATTTGGAAAATGTTTTTCAACAATCAGAGAATCATCAGTGATTTGAAGTTGTGGGTGTAATTCAACACCAACGGTATTCTCCTCAAAGAAACTGGCCGAGGCTGGACTAATGTGCTGGATATAAATGATTGGTAAATTGTTTCGAATAAAATAGTCTTCTAGTTGATTGGTATTTTGCAAGGCAAGTTCAGGATTGACCAACTCCATTTTGCCATTTTTAAAATAATCATTCTGTACATCAATAATTAGTAAAGCCTGTTTCATCATATTTAGCTCTAAGGTTAAGATAAAACAAGCGTAGGGTGAAACTGAAAAATGGGCTATATTTTGGTGAAAGCATTGTTGCTGGTTTTCTTTCGTAATGAAAAATGAATATTGAACTTGATTCCATCGACTTAAAAATTCTTGAATTATTGAGACAAGATTCTCGTCTGAGTCATAAAGAAATTGGACAATTCGTGCATCGTACAGGACAGGCAGTGGGGGCACGTATTGCTCAGTTGATGGATGCAGGTATTATCAAAAACTACACTGTGGCGATAAAGTATGAGCATAAACAGTTCATCCAACTTTTTATGAATGATCAGCAAGCTTTTATCGAGGTTGAGCGTTTAGTCAAACAATATGAGCAAGTGGATGAATGTTTTAAGGTTCTCGGCAATGCTTGTTATATGATCGTCAGCCACTTTGATCCGCCACAATTAAATGAATTCATTGAGCAGCTGTCGCAGTGGTGCCGTTATTCGGTTGAAACCGTCATGCGAGAAATTGAGACCCGTTAAAATAAAAAAGCCCCAAGCCGAGCCTTGGGGAAGTATCTGCTATTAGTTTTGTTTTTCTTCTTATTTAATGCTGAAAACTACGCTGATTTTGCTGAGAGATGATGCTCCTGTTGTTCAAGTTGACGGACTAGCGGTAAAACTTTTTCTCCAAAATATTCAACTTCCTCAATGAAATGAAGAAAGCCAGAAAGAACTAGATCTACCCCCACATTTTTTAAAGCAAGAATGCGTTCTGCAATTTGATTTGGTGTACCAATCAGATTAGTTTTAAAGCCATCGTTATATTGCACCAAATCATCGAAGGTCGATTTTGCCCAATTTCCTTCACCTTCTGGAGCTGCTGCACCCGCTTCACGAGTTGCATCACCGAAGGCATTCACCGCTTCGATATTGGCTTGCGCAATGATCTCATTCAGTACGGCTTTAGCTTCTTCTTCTGTATCACGGGCGATAATGAAAGCATTAACCCCGATCTTGACGTGTCTATTAGATAACTTCGCTTTGCTGCGAATGTCATCAATCTGTTTCTTAATTTCTTCGACACTATTGCCGTTGGTAAAATACCAGTCGGATACACGTGCTGCCATATCACGAGCGGCGCGAGAACTACCACCTTGAAACACTTCGATGGACGGTTTTTGCAATGGTTTTGGTTTAAGTGTGTAATTTTGAAATTGGTAATATTTACCATCAAAGCTGTAATGGTCAGTCGTCCAAATCCCTTTGAGAGTACGAATAAATTCTTCCGAGCGAACATAGCGTTCGTCATGCTCAGGCCAAGGTTCGCCAATCGCATCAAATTCACCACGGAACCAACCACTGACCACATTAATTGCAATGCGCCCTTGAGTAAGATAGTCAATGGTCGCCAATTGCTTAGCAGCCAATGCGGGCTTCCAAGGGCCGGGTAGGATCGCTGCAATTACTTTGAGTTTTTCAGTCTTTGCTAATAAAGCATGACTAAAACTGACAGATTCATGTTGGTTCTCTGCACCATAGCCAGCGGTAAAACGAATTTGAGTGAGAGCATATTCAAAGCCGCTTTGTTCCGCTGCTTGAGCTAAGCGCACATTATAGTCATAGCTCCAGTCAGTACGTTGTTCAATATTGCTGACAACGAGACCGCCACTCACATTGGGAACCCAGTAGGCAAATTTAATTGCGGATGCTGTTGTTGTCATTGTTGTATCCTCCATTAAATCGGTTTATGCAACGTGAGTTAGATTCTTAGTTGATTTGGAATGCAATCGAGATTCCGCTGCATCCAGATCAGGAACTGCTGCGGATGGAAGTACCTCCGCTTGTTCAATCTGTTTATTGATACCAAGATTTTGATTAGCTTGTTCGGTTTTGGTTTTAATGGCAGCCGCACGCTGACCTTTGGCTGGTGCCCATTCTAAAATTGGTAAAGCACGTGCAACAGCGAGCTTCACGCGATCAGATAATTGCTCGCTTTTTACCGTATATTCAGGGGTGAAGTCGCGGTCTGTGGCATAAACGCCAATGGGTAAGGTTTGTGCTTGAAAGAAACTGAATAGTGGACGTAATTGATGTTCTAAGACCAATGCATGGCGGTCACTGCCACCTGAGGCTGCAAGTAAAACTGGCACATCAACCAAAGCAGTTTGTTCTACAAAATCAAAAAAATGTTTAAATAAACCTGTAAACGAAGCACGATAAACAGGAGTGCCGACAATCAGTGCATCAGCTGCTTCTACTGCTGCGAGGTCATCTTGAACACGTTGTGGCAGTTGATTACGGTAAATTGCTCCACCAAGCAAAGGCCCAATTTCACTGAGTTTGACAAAATGTACTTGGATGTTGATGGCTTCTGCTAGTTCATCGAGAATGGCTTGAACTAAACTTTCTGTTTTCGAAGGGCTATTTAAACCACCAGATACAGCAACAATATTCAGTGGAGTTGATAAAGTATTACGATTGGACATAGTCACAGCCTAAAAGGTCATTACGAATTACTATTTATTTATCTATAGCTCGACCACAGCTGTAAAATAAGGAAAAGCTGCAAGCTTATCTGTTTTGTAGATATATCTGTTCTAAGTATTACGAGAAAAATTAAATGAATTTAATACTCTGTTTCTTCTCGTTATTTCTGTATAGTGTTTATTGATTAGTTGATGTTATGTGACTTATATCAATATTTGTATTGTTTTGCATTTATGCTGAAATACACAACTCTTGATGCTTGACCAACAGTTTATTTTAAAAATACGCTAAGATAGAGTAGATTTGAATAAACTCCGTACAGTGACGTACTTGAAGACTGCATAAAGCGCTTATGAATATTTTAATTGTAGATGACCATCCTTTATTTAGACATGCTTTGATTCAAGCGGTTCGTTATAGCATTCCTCAGGCTCAAATTCAGGAAACTGCGGATGTTGATGAATTCTATGAACGATTAGAGCATGGTGCAGAACCAGACTTAGTGCTGTTGGATTTAAATCTTCCAGGTGCTTCTGGATTTTCAGCCTTAGTGTATGTTCGCGCGCAATATCCAGCGATTCCGATTATCGTTGTATCTGCACATGAAGAACTTTCAATTATTCAACGTGCAATTGCACATGGTGCGATGGGATATATTCCAAAGTCTTCACATCCTAGCCATATTGGTGAAGCGATTAAACAAGTGTTGGAAGGTGAGATTTGGTTACCACCAAATTTACCAACACATGCAGGCTTTGATCCTCGTGCTGCGGATGAAACGGCTCTTGCTGAGCGATTACAGTCTCTTACACCACAACAATTTCGTGTATTAATGATGGTTGCGGAAGGTCTATTAAATAAACAGATTGCTTATGAGCTGGATGTATCAGAGGCAACGATCAAAGCGCATGTGACTGCGATTTTCCGTAAACTTGGCGTACAAAACCGTACTCAAGCAGTATTGGCGATTAGTGCGCTTAATATTGAAGATAAAAAGATGTAAGTAATGACTTGAGTTTCTTTTATAGATGAAAGTTAATCAATGTTGTTAAAAACAAAAAAACCAGTTCTGATGAACTGGTTTTTTTGTTATGAATTAAGGGTTCTAGGTTTAGAGCCCGAATTCAATATTAGAAACGGAACTTCGCGTTCACGCCAACAGTTTGCATATCAGCTGCATTAACACCATTAGCATTTAAGTAGCTTGCACCTACAGCAACAGCTGGAGTGATGAAGTAATTCACGTTCACGCCCCAAGCTGAGTCTGGTGAACCAGCAAAACTAGATTTAGCGTAAGAAACACCAGCGCTAAGCTGAGAGTTTAAATACAAATCAGTTTTTAATTCGTATGCAGTGTCTTCACCATAAACGATACCTGTTTCGAAACCGATTGACATTGGTGTACCATCGATTGCACCAACGTACTTCGTACGTGCAGTAATCGCATCTTGGTCTTCAGCAATAGTAGCTGTTTCACCAACTGCTTTGCCAAAACCTTTATTCAAAATTTTAAAAGTATCTAAAGAAACTTGTTCAACAGTATTTGTATAACCTACAGCAACAAGGAAGTTTGGAGCGATTACCGAACCAAATTCAACAGCCCAACGTTGACCGCGGTCATCATTAAGACCATATTTACCGTCATTGTCAGTCGCACTGTAGCTTAAGCTTGCATATGCTGGTGTATATGGTGTTGGTACATAAGCCTCAGCTTTAACACCTACGTTTTGAGATTTAACTTCGTCAAGATTAGCAAAGTTATAACCAAGAGATACGTTAGACGCTTGGTTAACAAAAGCTGCTTCAGCTAAAGGACCTTTAGAAGCATCTACATTTTTGAAGTAGTAAGTTGCTTGTGCGCCAACTGTGTAACTATTAAAATCTCTGTTCTCGTCATTCGAATCTAGAGCTTCAGACTGACCTTGTAATTCAAATTGGTAAGCGTGAGCACCGGTCATGGCTAATACTAAAGCAGTGGCTAAACCGAGTTTTTTCATAGTAATTTCCAGCATTGATATAAAAGAAATATAAATCTGGTGTCATTCTATTGTAACAAAATATGAAGTCAATGTAATAAATTCTATGATCCGACAAACGTGTGTTTGATTTATATGGTGTGTATAAAAAATAGACAAACGTATTTTATTTTGTCAACCAATAATGAAAATTATAATTTACAGTGAGATAGAAGCATTTTTGATATTCTGATTTTATTTAATAATAGGCTTTTATCTATATCTTTTAATTGTTTTATACGATTGTTTTGATCGGTTTTTTCTTTTTTATTGGTCTTAAAATTGTAATATTTTGAGTTTTCAGCTGATAAATACATCTCATTTTTTTAATTTTTTGTAGGGTATATCTGGTTTTATTTAGTAGTAGTCTTAAAATTTGTGTAATTGTAACGTATAAATAATCAACAAAAACGATAAAAAACACAATTCCGATCTATTTAATCAACTTTACTTTTTGAGACTTAGTTCGCATAATTGGTGTCAAGAGGTATTTAATTTGCATTATGCCTTTATAACATTTTCTTGAGTATTCGATGTTTATACATCTCTGTTTACTAGCTCGGCTTTCCCCAAGGCTGAGCTTTTTTTTGCCCTTTTTATAGTAAATGAAAATAGAATAATAATACAAATTTGATGAATAAATAGGCTTATATTAAAACTCCATACTCTGCCACATTCCTATCATTATGCGAAAAAAACTCAAAGTTGCTCTGCTATGTAGTTCGTTATGCTTAAGTTTAGGCTTGGTTGCTTGTCACAGCTTAAATTCAGAGCTGCAGATTGCAGAACAGCAAAAGCAACAACAAAAAATTTCTGAGCTATTTGTGAATGCCAAAACAGAAGGCGTATTTGTCACTTATGACGGTCAAAAGATACATGAATATGGGAATGCCTTAAATCGAGCTCAAACCTCTTATATCCCTGCATCTACTTTTAAAATGCTCAATGCTTTGATTGGCATCCAACATCATAAAACGACACCCAATGAAGTTTTTAAATGGAATGGAGAAAAGCGCAGATTTAAGAGCTGGGAAAAAGATTTGACCTTAACTGAGGCGATTCAAGCATCCGCTGTTCCTATTTACCAAGAATTAGCCAGACGAATAGGTTTAGATTTGATGGCATCTGAAGTTAAAAGAATAGGCTTTGGAAATTCAGATATAGGCAATCAGGTCGATAATTTTTGGTTGGTTGGCCCATTAAAAATCACACCGATTCAAGAAGTCAGATTTGCCTACGCGTTGGCAAATGAGCAATTGGCGTTTGACATTCCTGTTCAGCAGCAAGTTAAGCAAATGTTATTGGTGGATCAGGTGAATGGGACAAAAGTTTATGCGAAAAGTGGTTGGGGAATGGATGTTGAGCCACAAGTGGGATGGTGGACAGGATGGGTAGAGCAACCTAATGGTAAAGTAACTGCATTTTCTCTAAATATGGAGATGAATAAAACTGAACATGTGGAGGCTCGGAAAACGATTGTTTATGAGGCATTGCAGCAGTTAGGTTTAATTCAGCATTAGATTAATATTCACATAAAAAAAGACCCAACCGTTTTATTTGGTTGGGTTGAAAAGGATGTTTAGCTTGGGGGAGAAAACATCCTAGAGGGTTAACTAAAATCTATAAGTCTGTGCTTTAGTAAAGTATTACTCTTTTTAATAAACGTGTGAAATTGATAATTTTTATCTAAAAGATTTGGTTTTTCGATTAGACGTGGAATGATTTTATGTGAAAAAAGTGTTATATCTCTAATAATTAAAGATAATTTTGAATATATAGCAATTTATTTAGCTCATAAATCATTTATTTATTCTTTTGGCTAATTTAAATAATACAAAAGTATTTTATAATTCTTCGAAAGATCAATTTGATGAAAATTGTTTTAATTATTATTAATAATTAAAACAAATAGATAAATATAAATTAACAAACCAAAAGGAAAATTGGTTTTGCTTGTATTTTATCTGTTTAAAAAAACAGCTTTAATTATGACGGTATAATTTTAAAAATCAGGTAAAATTACATACTGTTTGAAAATCAATCTGGATGAGTTTTTGAAACAAGCAAGGTGTGTGCATGGGACGTAGTTTAAAAAGTGCGAAATTACGTTCTGAGCAAATCAGTCTCCGGCTTTTTCTATGTATGGTCGTTATTATTTCTTCGATCCTATATATCTCTATCCCTCTGATTATTCAAAGCTATCAAGAATATATTAAGACAAATCAAGTATTAACAGAAATTACGAGCCTGCGTGCCTTAGTAAAAACAGCCAATAAAATTTCTCGAGAACGCGCACCTGCCAATAAGGTTATGTCGAGTACCGTTGAAGAATTAGCAGCCAATCAAAAAGAGTTAGCTGAGTTTAGATTGGTTGTGGATGATCAGATTGATCAGACCATAGCGACGTTAAATCAAGGTGGATTTGAGTCGATTGCGACACATTTACAAACTGATTTCAAAGCAAAGTTGAATCATGGTCGTGAGGTTGTAGACGCTTATGCAAATATTCCCCATGCTCAGCGAACGTCTGCTCAATTTAATCATGTAATTTTTACGATGTTTGATGTTTGGGATGAGAGCCGAAAATATTTAAATGATTTGATGAAACAATCCAAAAGTAAAGACAGCAAAATGTCGAATTATTTTATTTCGATTTTGGTTCTTACGGATATGCGAGATCAAGCAGGGCGAGTTGCTTCAAATATTATGGCACCTGTGACGTTTGGTGAAAAAATCTCAGATATTAATCGAGCACGTTGTTTACAAACCCAGCATCAATCTCAATATTTATGGGCTTTGGTTGATACGATCCAACCTGAACAAACCAAGACAGCTGAATATGTCCATTTACATCAACGAGTAAAAACAGAGTTTTTAGATCAAGGTTTGCCTTTAATTACGAAATTACTCGATCAAAGTCAAAATAATCAAACTTATTTTCTCACGGGTACGCAATTAACGAATCGGATTGTAGATAAATTTACAACGGTTATGGATTTGCAGAACTATATTTTAGATTACAGTATTCAAGTTGCGCACGAACAGAATAAAAAAGCCAAGCAACAATTCATTTTTACTTTGTGTATTTCTTGTCTGTCCTTGCTGACAGCTATTTTTATTATGATTTATACAAAGCGGAAAGTATTTAGTCCGTTAATCAAAGCACGAGAAATGATTCTACGCTTATCAAATGCGTCAAAAGAAGAGTTAAAAACCAAACAATCCAGACAGGAGTTTTTATCTTTATTTGAGGCGATTGATCGTCTAAAAGTGATGTTGAATCAACGTGACATGATGGAGACGCAGCTTAAAAAGATTGCCAACTCGGATGTGTTAACAGGTGTCGCGAATCGTTTGGCTTTGGAAGAATATGTTCATGCTCTGGAGCGTAAGCCGAGTGGTTTTTTAAACACGGGTGTGGTTGTGGCGGATATTGATAATTTTAAATTTGTGAATGATCAGTATGGGCATATTGTGGGTGATCAAGTCATTTCCACGATTGCCGATCATCTCAAACATAATGTCCGAGCATCTGATTTAATTGTTCGTTATGGTGGTGATGAGTTTTTGGTTGTCATTGAAAATATTACGATAGAGGCTGCAAAGGTTATCGCAGAAAGTATCCGTTCAGAAATTGCGAAAGAGCCTATCGCTATTTCCAACTCTGATGAATTGCTTTGGATTTCGGTCAGTATTGGTGTAGCTGTTGGGGCAGAAAATTGGTTGGAATTGTTAGAAAAAGCGGATCAGTCAATGTTAAGAGCGAAGGCAAAAGGGAAGAATATTGTTGAGACTTGATTAGCTCAATTATTTAATTATTATAGAGTTTTATAACTATAGTGTTTTAAAGCTAATGAATCTCGTAGAGAAAGAAGAAAGATTAAAAGACATATTAGAACATAATATAAAAAATGAGAAAATTGGTACCGCAATTGCGATTACTGGACCTTGGGGTGTTGGTAAGACTTTCTTTTGGAAAAGATTTATCGACGGATGCAATTTTAAAAAGAAGTACGTCTATGTTTCTCTATTTGGTCTTGAGTCACTAAGTGATTTGAAAACGCACATTTATAGCAATATTGAAAATAATCATTCAAATTTAGAGATTCCTCGATGGATTAGGGGTTTGCCATCTATTTTAAAGGACACACGAGTTTCACAGTTCGGTTTAAGTGCTTCTACTAAGATTTTTGATAGTCTAATGTTCAATCAGGTCAAAGATGCGATTATTTGTTTTGATGACTTTGAAAGAATGTCAAAGAAGCTAGAAATAAAAGATGTTATGGGTTTAGCCAATTACTTAAAATTAGAAAAAAATTGTCAAATCATTTTAATTTTGGATGAAGATAAAGCTGAAGGAGACAATAAGAAAAAGTATGCTGAATACAAAGAAAAATTGGTTGATGAGACAATTATTGTACATTCTGTTGAACCTTTAATCCGAGAAAATACCAAAGATATTGATGATCAACTTATTGATTTGATGATTGAGTTTGCTAATAAATTAGAGATTCATAATTTTCGATTTTTTCAAAAAGTAATTAAGTTATATCGAGAGTTTAAGGATTCCTTGCCTCCTGCAATCGCTGACTCAACAAAAAAAATAATTTTAGTTCGTATTCTTCAAGGTTTTTTCATTCTTGATTTTGGGGCGAAATATGAGGTTACATGGGAAGATTTCACTATTAAAAGCTCGGTTAGAAATCTTATAAATGAGAAATATCATCCTGAGAAAGCAAAAAGTGAAAGCTTAGTTTTAGATAAGCTTGAAAAAGTCTCTTACTTATTTGTAACAGATGACTTATGGTCAATCGAGTTTAGAAAATGGTTTGATCAACGAGATAGTATCAATTTCTTTGAATTAAATAGAGTTGCTAACTTAGAGCTAATATCAGAACAGAATAATAAAAACAAAAATGATTTGTATGATTTAATGAAAATATGGCGAAATTTAGAAGTTAATGAATCTTATTGTGAGCAGATCTTTAGCCTATCAAAAGCACTTGTAGGTGTAGAAATTTTAGAAAATTTATACTTTTATAGTGATTTGCTGAAAAAATTTGGTAGACATGATTTGTCACGAGCATTGAATCTAATAGTTAAAGAAAATTTAAAGGACTCTTTAAATCTAGATGTCATAGGAACGATTAATCAAGCCTTTGATTCTGGTTTTAATAAGAAAAACTTATTTCATCGATATCTTAAGTATTGGCAATATCACAACCATGATCTAGTTTTACCTAGTCTATTTAATGTTATGAGCAACTATTTGCTAAGTAAAAGTTGGAATGATAGCGATGCCGTGATTCTAAAAAATGCAACTAAAAATGATTGGGAGGATTTGATATGGAACAAAATTCCTAATGATCCTAGATTTTTCCAAACTCATAAAATGTCATTAATCAAAAAGATATTTGAACAACGGATCGATAGTAGTCTAACTCCTCAAATTAAAAGCATGATTTTTGAGGTTTTAGAAGAGAAAGCATTTAACGGTGATATTTATCTTAGAAAAAATATTGAATTTCTAATAACGATACTCAAGGAAAATTAATGGGCTCTTCCGAGCCCATTAAAATCACTTCAACATTGCTTTTAAGAACTTACCTGTATGTGAAATTTCAACTTTAGCAACTTGTTCAGGTGTGCCTTCCGCAATAATTTGACCACCACCAGAACCACCTTCTGGGCCGAGATCAATCACCCAATCGGCAGTTTTGATCACATCCAAATTATGCTCAATCACCACAATGGTATTACCCTTATTACGCAGCTCATGCAAGATGTCGAGTAACTTCGCAATATCATGGAAATGTAAACCTGTGGTCGGTTCATCCAAGATATATAAAGTTTTACCCGTATCACGTTTTGCTAACTCACGCGCTAACTTCACGCGTTGTGCTTCGCCACCTGATAACGTTGTCGCAGCTTGACCCAAACGAATATAACCAAGTCCAACTTGAGTCAACGTCTCTAAACGACGATGAATGACAGGAATGGCACTAAAGAATTCAGCGGCATCTTCCACAGTCATTTCGAGCACATTAGAAATATTCTTGCCTTTATAGCCGACTTCCAACGTTTCACGGTTATAACGCTTGCCATGACAAGCATCACAAGGCACATACATATCTGGCAGGAAGTGCATCGCGACCTTGATCATGCCATCGCCTTCACACGCTTCACAGCGACCACCTTTTACGTTAAATGAGAAACGACCTGCGCTATAACCACGCGCTTTGGCTTCAGGTGTCTGAGCAAATAATTCACGAATCGGCGTAAATAAACCTGTGTAGGTCGCTGGGTTTGAACGTGGTGTACGTCCAATAGGACTCTGGTCAATATCCACCACTTTATCCAAATGCTGTAAACCATCAATCGAGTCAAACTTTTCAGCAGTCAGTGTGGTTGCACCATTCAATTGTGTTGCTGCTAAAGGCAATAAAGTACGGTTAATCAGGGTTGATTTACCAGAACCTGAAACCCCAGTCACACAAGTCATGATGCCGAGAGGAATCGTTAAATCGACATGTTGTAGATTATGCCCATTTGCACCAGAGAGTTTGATGACTTCATCAGGACGTGGTGATTGAGTACGCTGTTTTGGCACTTCAATTTTAAGTTTGCCTGATAAATATTGACCTGTGAGTGAATCGGCATGATTGGCGAGTTCATCATAAGTACCTTCGGCAATGACTGCACCACCATGAATACCCGCACCTGGACCAATATCAATAATATGATCAGCAGCACGAATCGCATCCTCATCATGCTCAACCACCAGTACAGTATTACCCAAATCACGTAAGCGAATTAGGGTTTGCAGTAGGCGATCATTGTCACGTTGATGTAGACCAATCGACGGTTCATCAAGCACATACATGACGCCCATCAAGCCAGCACCAATTTGTGATGCGAGGCGGATACGCTGTGCCTCACCGCCTGAAAGTGTTTCAGCCGAACGTGCTAAGCTGAGATAATTGAGACCAACACTGACCAAGAAGTGCAAACGTTCACGAATCTCTTTAAAGATTTTATCCGCGATTTCGCCTTTAGCACCTTCGAGATTGAGATCCTGATAATAGCTTTCAGCATCACCAATCGACATTTTGGTAATTTCAGCGATGGTTTTATCTTTGACGCGAACATGACGAGAAATTTCATTCAGACGAGAGCCACCGCAGGCATCACACGCGGCATTCGACAGGTATTGCGCCAAATCATCACGCACATAATTCGATTCAGTCTCGCGATAGCGACGTTCTAAATGCGGCAAAATTCCTTCAAAGGCTTGTACACGACTGTGCTTGCGACCACGTTCATCAATATAACTGAGGTCAATTTTCTCTTTGCCAGTGCCTTGTAAGAATTTCTTTTGTGTATCTTTGTCGAGGTGATTCCACGGTGTATCAAGTGGAATATCAAAGTGATCAGCCACTTTCTGCAACATCGTGTAGTAATAAGGACGTTGTCTGTCCCAACCACGAATTGCGCCTTGGCTAATTGAAATTTCAGGATTTGGAATGAGTTTATCTGCACTGAAATGGCTACGCGTTCCCAAACCATCACAGACAGGACAAGCACCGAATGGATTGTTAAATGAGAATAAGCGTGGTTCAAGCTCCGCAACAGCTCGATCACATTCAGGACAAGAGTGTTTTGCTGAAAATACGCGTTCTGGGTGTTCGCCATTCATCCACGATAAAATTGCAATATCACCACCTAAACGTAAAGCCGTTTCAAAGGATTCTGCGATACGATTACCGAGATCATCACGGACTTTAAAGCGATCGACGACTACTTCAATCGTATGTTTTTTCTTTTTGTCTAATTCTGGTGGAGTATCTATATCAATGATTTCACCATCGACACGGGCACGAACAAAACCTTGACCTTGAAGTTGCTCAAACAGTTGAGTGTATTCACCTTTACGCTCACGCACGACGGGTGCGAGCAGCATGAGAGCAGTTCCTTCTTCAAGCGCTTTCACTGCATCGACCATTTCTGAAATGGTCTGCGCCACCATGGGTAGATCATGTTCAGGACAATACGGTGTCCCTACACGCGCATACAACAAACGTAAATAGTCATAAATTTCGGTAATGGTGCCCACGGTTGAACGTGGGTTGTGGCTGGTTGACTTTTGTTCAATGGCAATCGCAGGAGAGAGGCCTTCAATCGAATCAACTTCAGGTTTCTCCATTTGTGAAAGGAACTGACGCGCATAGGCAGACAGTGATTCAACATAACGGCGTTGACCTTCGGCATACAGTGTATCGAAAGCAAGTGATGATTTGCCTGAGCCTGAGAGTCCCGTAATCACCACAAACTTGTCACGTGGAATATCGAGTGACACATTTTTTAAATTATGGGTACGTGCGCCTCGAATACGGATATGACTTTGACTCATAAATACATCTCGGAATTGTGCGAATAAAACGTGTATATAATAGCGATTTAAAATTGTTCAAGCTGTAACAAAACGATTTTAAACGTCAGATTGTGTCGGATTAGTGATTTTAAGTAAGTTTTAACATGAATTTTCTATATTGCCCAAGCCTTTATCAATGCAATTTAAATACCATTAAGTAAAAAATAAATTCCTGAAATCGAGGATCGTATGTCGAAAACGTTGAAGATTTCTATCTCGGCTATTGTGCTGACTGCTTTAGCTTATTTAATTTTGTCGCCATATTTTGTGATTTATCAAATTCGACAAGCGGTAGAACGAGATGATGCGAATGCTGTCGCAAGTTATGTGGACTTTCCCAGTGTACGCCAGAGCTTCAAGGATCAATTCAATAATGAGCTGTTGCAAGAGTTTCCATCACGAGAAAATGAAGGCAGTTTTGTTGCATTAGGGGCCATGTTGGCATCTTCGATGGTCGATAAAATGGTGGATTTGATGGTGACACCTCAAGGCATCTCTTTATTATTACAGGGCAAAAAGTTCAAAGAAGGCTTGTCTTTTCAAGGCGAATCGGCACGACAACCTCAAAATAAAGCACTGACAAATCATCAAGATGATGCTGAGAAAGTGACTTATCACAGTCGTTATCAGTCATGGAATCAATTTAGCGTTGAAATAGATGATCCAAAAACTCAATCTTCAGTCAATTTAATCTTACATCGAGAGGGTTTGAGCTGGAGAGTCACGGAAATCATGTTACCTATCACGCAATTCAAATAGATCAGTGATAAATTGGAAAGCATTGCACGATAAATAAGATCAGGAATAAGTAAAATGTTAGGAACGACTCTCGTTGCGTTGATTGCGGTATTACATGTTTATATTTTAGTGTTGGAAATGTTTTTATGGGATAAACCTTATGGTTTGAAAGCATTTGGCAATACACCCGAAAAAGCACAACTCACCAAAGTTCTGGCTCAAAATCAGGGTTTATATAATGGCTTTTTGGCGGCAGGTTTATTTTGGTCGCTCTGTGCTCCTGAAACGTATGCATTAGCGCTCGCCAATTTCTTTTTAGGTTGTGTATTGGTTGCAGGGATTTACGGTGGACTCACTGCCAGTAAAAAGATCATCTATATCCAAGCCGTACCTGCGTTGCTCGCGTTAATTGTGGTGAATGTTTTTTAGTCCAAAGATAAAAGTAGGCAGCGTCTCTAATTTATGCTTTAATGCGCCCAGTTTGAGATGAGCCTCATACAGTATATTGGCGATACAATATACGACTAAGCCCCTTAATTGGGGCTTTTTTACGCCCTTAATAAAGAGAGTCAAAGATTTATCAATATCAATTTGACGACGTAATTTGTAAGCATCGCAAGTGTTAGGTTAGAAGCTGTCATTTTCAGTCAGTTCAGCGAAATTAGTGCAAGAAATGCTTTGTTGATAATGAAATAAGTAAATTAAAATTAAAGACTTATAAATACAGAGTAATAATAATGTTAAAAAATCTGATTTTATTGTGCTGGGGGATCTGTGCAAGTTTTAGTCTATATGCGCAAGAAACAAAGATTACGGGATTTGATCAATTCTTCAATTTAGATGTGGAACATCATTATGAATTGGAATTAAAAAACTTAAATCCTAGCGCGCAAATCTGGACGGCATTTTATATTGTTGGCGTGCCTAAATCGGCAGGCATGCAGACCAAAGCTGATTTTACGGTAATGGGTGATGGTTTACTTTCACAAGCGCATCCGACAAATCCAACTGAAGTCATGAGCTTGATGGCAAATGATTTACCGATTCGTCAGAACTATTCTCTTAAAGTATTTGATGATTTAGCCAGTGAAATTGAAAGCCAAACAGGTGTTAATATTCAAGATCCTGACGTAAATGGTGCAGCGAATGTCCGCGTATATGGGCGCATTTTGGACTGGATTCCTGAATATAATTTGCAAAAGCCCGCTGTGATTTCTTTCGGTATTACAGATGCACAAGATTTTGATATTAAGGCAGCTTATGTCATTGTTGGTGAAGGAGAGAAAACCCCGCAGTTAATGCAGCTGAATATTCAGGAAAAAGTTGATCCAGAGCAAGTTCAGCAAGCATTTCAAGAGACCACCAGAAGTTCAGCGTTTAGATTAGCTCGCTTTGAGACCAAATTTTTAATCTTCTTTGTGATACTCGCAGCGACAATCTTTTTAAATTGGCACAGATTCCGCAGAGGTTAAGACAGAAAAAGTGCTTAAAAAGAAAAATATTAGGTGGTTGAATCTTTGGCTGATAGCAATTCGCTATTTGCACCTCGCTTGTTGAAGTGAGGTGCAATTTATGACTCGCTTAATCCAATCCTAACCATTGACGTTGTTGGTAAGCACTGTCCCAAAATAGCCATTCTAGTTTGGCTCCCATGGTATAAGCAGCGTGCATTTTGGCTAAGGTATCTTCATCACAACGCGCGGCCACTTTATCAATGGTTGCAATCACATTGCTTACGGCTGTATTGAATTCCTCTCCAGCATAGGTATCAATCCAAGCTTGGTATGGGTTATTGGAAACTGATTTATCGACGATGTCTTTACCAACTTCTGCATAAATCCAGAAACAAGGTAACAGTGCTGCCAAAATCACAGGATAGCTTTCTGACCAAGCTGTTGCGGTGAGGAATGAAGTGTAGTGATGACAAGCGAGTGTTAATGGCGTTGATTCAAATTCTGTTTTGCTGACATTAAATTCCTGCATAAAATCACTATGCAAACTACGTTCTACGATAATTGCGATTTTAGCGGCTTCAGAAAATTGAATAATATCATCAGCGTCATAGGCTTTTGCAGCAGCTACAGCAAGTGCACGACCATAAGCCACAAGATAATGCGCATCTTGAATTACATAATGACAAAAGACCTCACGGTTCAATGTGCCTGCTGTAAGTTCTTGATTAAAAGGAAGTGCAAGAATTTTTTGATATAAGTCTTGATTTCGTTGCCATACATCTTGTGAAAAAGTCATGTTTTGAACCTATGAAAAACATAAAAACGATTTTGGCAAAACTATAGCAGAGATCGTTGCAATCTCTATTCTTCTCACAACAACAGCAACAATCTTTTCTATCTTTCAGTCAAAACTCGCCTACAATAGTCTCATTTTTATCACTCGACGATTTCGAATAAAAGGCTGCTCATGAAGCATTTTCGTTTTTCAATTTTCTTTACAGTGGTGTGTTTAGCACTATCTGCCTACTGGGGTTATACGCATGGCCCAGAAGCAGGCGTGGCAACGATGCTGAAAGCATTGACGATTACTGCAATTTTGGCGGTGATGGAAGTTTCACTTTCTTTCGATAATGCGGTTGTGAATGCTTCAGTTTTACGTAACTGGGATCATTTCTGGAAAATGATTTTCTTAACGGTAGGTATTTTGGTTGCCGTCTTTGGTATGCGTTTAATTTTCCCTGTTGTGATTGTCGCAGTGACAGCAGATATGGGCATGATTGAAGTTGCGAAATTGGCTTTGAATGATCCAAAAACATATTCGGAACGTTTAATGGCACATCATGCTGAAATCTCAGCTTTTGGTGGTACTTTCTTACTGATGGTGTTCTTAAACTTCTTCTTTGATGACGGTAAAGAAACCCATTGGTTTAAATGGTTAGAGTCTAAACTTGCGCATCTCGCAAGTGTCCCTGCGATGTCGGTATTTCTCGCTTTGATTGCCATGATTATCATGGCGGCAAATGTTGATGAGTCTGCACGTTTAGCCGTGACGATGTCGGGTATTTGGGGAATTGTGGTCTATATTGGGGTACAAGTCCTGAGCCATTTATTAGGTGGCGAGCCAGAAATTGATGACAATGGTAATGCGGTTATGCATGATTCTAATGGTGCAGCTTCTGGGGTAGTGAAAGCCGGAATCGGGGGGTTCTTGTACCTCGAAGTACTTGATGCATCGTTTAGTTTTGATGGTGTGATTGGTGCATTTGCGATTACCAGTGATGTCGTGATCATCATGTTGGGTCTTGCGATCGGTGCGATCTTTGTGCGTTCGATGACGATTTATTTGGTCGAGAAAGGTACGCTCGATGCATATATCTTCTTAGAACATGGTGCGCATTATGCTATCGGTGCTTTGGCATTCATTATGATTGCCAGTGGTACGGGCGTGCATGTTCCAGAAGTGGTGACGGGATTAATCGGTGTTGCATTCATTGTTTGGGCCGTGATTGCGTCCATTCAATATAGTAAGCATGAACAGCGAATCTCTTAAGCTTGCTTTCAGTTTAATGATCTAAGATCAGAAAAAGGGACGGAAACGTCCCTTTTGATTTTTTAGCTTGTGATTTTTCAGCGCATTCTAAGCGAATGGCTTATAATTCGCTGAGCCAGTAATAGTGTCTTGCCAATGATGAATGCTTTAGAACGCCGTTCAACCTTTGCCTTAAGTAGCATTTTTGCCTTACGCATGTTGGGCTTGTTCATGATTATTCCTGTCTTTTCAGTTGCAGGACAGTCTTATCAATATGCAACGCCAGCATTAATTGGTTTAGCTGTGGGGGTTTATGGTTTAACGCAAGCCATTTTGCAAATCCCATTTAGCTTGTTGGCAGATCGTTTTAGTCGTAAACCTTTGGTGGTGTTAGGACTATTACTATTCGCGATCGGCGGTGCGATTGCTGGGATGTCGGATACGATTTATGGTGTGATTATCGGGCGTGCCGTTGCGGGTGCGGGTGCTGTTTCTGCTGTGGTGATGGCACTACTTGCAGATGTTACTCGTGAGGAGCAACGTACTAAAGCGATGGCTGCCATGGGGATGAGTATTGGTCTGTCATTTGTGGTGGCATTTAGTCTAGGGCCTTGGCTCACCAGTTTGGTTGGGATTTCTGGACTATTTTTCGTGACTACGATTATGGGCTTGGCTGCAATTTTAATGTTGTTGCTGGTGCCGAAAGTGACACGCCATCATAAGAACTTTCAGCAAGGCTATTTGTCTCAACTCAAACAAATCATACAAATTGGCGATCTGAATCGTTTGCATGTTTCTGTCTTTTCGTTGCATTTATTATTAACAGCGATGTTTATTTATGTGCCTTCGCAGTTGATTGAGTATGCGCAGATTCCACTGGCAAAGCATGGTTTAGTGTATTTGCCATTGTTGTTAATTAGTTTATTTTTTGCGTTCCCTAGCATCATCATTGCTGAAAAATATCGCAAGATGCGTGGCATTTTCTTAACCGCGATTGCAGGCATTATTGCAGGTTTATTGATCCTGATTTTTGGCTATGAATCTAAATATGTACTACTGGCGGGATTAGGTATTTTCTTTATTGCATTTAATGTGATGGAAGCACTTTTACCATCATGGTTATCGAAATCTGCACCCATTCAATCGAAAGCAACTGCGATGGGAATTAACGCAAGTAGCCAATTCCTAGGTGCATTCTTCGGCGGTACGTTGGGTGGACAATTGTTAATGTTACACAACACCTCGCTTGGGTGGAGTGTGTTGGCTGGTATTGCTATAATTTGGCTGCTCGTAAGCTTTGGTCTGGCTCAGCCGAGGTATTTGTCTTCGATTGTATTGCGTTTACCTGAAGCGCAACAAACAGATGAATGGACTTCAAAATTACTGGCGATTCGTGGTATTGAAGAAGTGGTGGTGATGTCTGAACAGCAAGTTGCTTATATAAAGGTCGATAAACATCAAATTGATGATTCTGCGCGACAAGATTTAACGCACTTGTTAGGGAAAGAGGTAGCCATTTAAGCATAACTCTTATAAAGTAAAACATAGAAATAGATAGGACGTAGATAAGCTAATGCGTGGTGTAAATAAAGTAATTTTAGTCGGAACTTTGGGCCGTGATCCTGAAACAAAAACTTTTCCAAATGGTGGATCTTTAACCCAGTTTTCGATTGCAACAAGTGAGTCTTGGACAGATAAAAGCACGGGTGAACGTAAAGAACAAACGGAATGGCATCGTATCGTGTTGCACAACCGTTTAGGTGAAATTGCACAACAATATTTACGTAAAGGTTCGAAGGTTTATATCGAAGGTTCATTGCGTACACGTCAATGGACAGACCAAAATGGTCAAGAGCGTTACAGCACGGAAATCCGTGGTGATCAAATGCAAATGCTTGATTCACGTCAACAAGGTGAGCAAGGTTTTGCTGGCGGTAACGACTTCAACCAACCGCGTTTTAATAACAACAATAGTAATCAGGGCGGTGGTTACCAGAACACAGGTTATAACAACAATAATCAAAATGGTTATGGTCAACAAGGCGGTAACTACGCAGGTAGTCCGCAAGCTGGAAATGGTTTTAATACACCTAAATCATCGCCACAGCCTGCGGCAGCACCAGCTGATTTAGATGATGATTTACCGTTCTAAGACTTGGAACTAAATCTAAAAAGCCTCTTTTCAAATCTTGGAAAGAGGCTTTTTTATGTGCATCACATTTTTATCCTAAAACAAAATAAGACTTAAGTTATGGATCAATAATGATTCGCTTTCAATAAAAAGAACCAATCTATAGATCATAAAATATGTAATAAATTTTGATTTTATCGGTATTTAGTTGGTTGATTTTAAATATAAAAATAGCTACCCATTATTTCATTGAAAAATATAAAGCTAGCCAGTGTTGCACATAATTTTTACAATTGGCTCTCTCCTTTATCATAAAAATGGCTCTCGTTTCTTCAGGGCCAAAACGACAAATTAAAGCCATAGGAAGTATGCATACGGAAGCGTTGTTTGGATCACTCTAGTTTTTCTGTGAGAACAAGAGCAATTCAGCGACACAATTTTTAGGGGGATATATTGAGCAGTGAGGCAAGAAGCCTCGGATTGCTGGTATCCCTCATAGGTTAAGGAAAATGATATGGCAGCACATCAAGATGGTTCTGAAGCCAATCCCTCCCAAAATTTAAAACATGGTCTGCAATCACGACATTTGACGATGATCTCTATCGCTGGAGTGATTGGTGGCTCTTTATTTGTCGGTTCAGGCAGTATTATTTATAACACAGGCCCCGTGGTCTTTCTTACCTACGCTTTGGGTGGTTTGTTGGTCTGGTTCATTATGCGTATGCTCGGGGAAATGGCCGTTTTAAACCCTGACAGCGGTTCATTTTCGACTTATGCGGACCGAGCGATTGGTCGTTGGGCTGGTTTCTCGATTGGTTGGTTATATTGGTGTACTTTAGCCATGCTGATGGGGTGGGAAGCTTATGTTGCAGGTAAAATTTTAAATAATTGGTTCCCGTTTATCCCGATTTGGGCTTATATGGTTTTAGTGATTGGTGGGTTGGTCGCGGTCAATTTACAGAACGTTAAGAACTATGGTGAGTTCGAATTTTGGTTTGCATTGATCAAAGTCATCGCAATTGTGATATTCCTCGTAATTGGTAGTCTTGCGATCATGCACCTATGGCCGTGGGGTGATGTTTCAGCCGCAGGTGTGACCAATCTAACTGCCCAAGGATTTATGCCAAATGGCGCATCGTCCGTTATCACGGCTTTACTTGGGGTCATGTTTGCCTACATTGGTGCTGAAATTGTGACTGTAGCAGCGGCAGAGTCAGAAAATCCGTCGAAAGAAATCCGTAAGGCATCTAATTCAGTCGTGTGGCGAATTGTCTTATTCTATGTCGGATCGATGTTTGTCGCGGTATGTTTGATTCCTCACAACAATGAGCTTTTAAAAGATTCAACTTGGGGAACCTATAGTGTCACGCTCAGTGCGCTTGGCGTTCCTGAAGCACGTCATATCGTCAACTTTGTGGTACTGACATCGGTTTGTAGCTGTTTTAATTCCGCGTTATATACTTGTTCCCGTATGCTCTTTTCACTTGCGAAGCGTGGTGATGCGCCGAAAAGTTTTGCTTCTGTGAATCGTAAAAGCAGCCCATGGGTGGGTGTATTGGTGTCGTGTTTCTTCTCAGTTATTGCTGTGATTTTAACAGCGACCAAGAGTATGGATGTCTATGATTTCTTCATGTTAACCACTGGTGCAGCGACCTTGTATGTATATTTGACCATTGCTTATTCACAGTTGTGTATGCGTAAAAAGCTTGAGGCTGAAGGTGTTAATATTGAATTTAAAATGTGGATGTTCCCTTATTTAACTTATGTGGTGATCTTTGCAATTATTGCTGCCATCCTGACCATGTTGATCGAAGGGACATATTTTAAAGAGGTGATCTATACCACAGCATTGTTTGGCATCATCGTGGTTTCAGGATTATTGTCGCAAAAACTCGGTTGGGGGAAGGAGCGTAGAGAAACGCATTTAGCCCAAATCCATGAAGAAAAATTAGTCTAAAGTTTAAAAAAAGATAAGAGCCTCAATCTGGAGGCTCTTTTTTATCTATGCTTAAAAATATAGGACTCAATTGAGTGTTGGTACGCCAGCTTCACGTAGACATTGCAGCAATGTCCCAAATGCCATCACCATATCTTTCTCGTTGACGCAGGCAAATCCCATCAGTAAACCACGTTGAGCATGGGCATGTGAGCGCATGTAGTATTGAGACAGCGGACGGACTTTGACTCCGCGCTCTAATGCAGTCGCGGCAACTTCGACATCATCACACGTAGCAGACAACTTTAAAACCAGATGCAGACCCGCTGCTTCATCATATTCATGTAGAAATTCAGGTCCTAAATAGCGATGAATCAGACTGACTAAATAGTCCCGTCTTTTGCCATAGAGCAATCGCATTCGGCGAATGTGGGCTTCATAATGGCCTTCACGAATAAATTCAGCCAGTGCTTTTTGTTCTAATAGATGCCCGCCACGATATAGCTCTGCTGCAACTATACGCAGTGGTGAAAACAGTGGCTTAGGCACAACTAAATAACCAATCCTCAAAGAGGGATAAATCGTTTTGCTAAACGTACCCATATACAGGACTGGGGCATTATTTTCCAAGCCTTGTAGGGATGGATAAGGCTGTCCAGAGAAGCGGAATTCACTATCGTAATCATCTTCCACGATCCAAGCGTTGTGTTGGCGCGCGATTTGAAGCAGTTGCTTACGACGATTTAAGCTCAGATGTGAACCTAAAGGATACTGGTGTGATGGCGTGACAAAAATCAGTTTGGGTGGTTGGGTTGGATTTTGCTCAGGAATGATCCCTTCTGCATCAACAGGCATTGGCTGAATATCTACGCCGTTAATTCTTAAATTATTACGCATTCCCCAATATGCAGGGTCTTCGATCCAGACGCGATCGCCAATGTCACTCAGTGCGCGTGAGACTAAATCTATCGCTTGATGAATGCCTTCCGTAATAATAATTTGATCAGCATCGCATTGAACTGAGCGCGCTACCCGTAAATAATCAGCTAAGGCACTGCGTAGCTCAAGACATCCCCCAGCATTGCTATAAATCAATCGGTTAATATCAGGTTCACGGCTTAAACGGGCTTGGATACGACTAAAAATATGATGAGGAAATTCGGTGACATCTGGTGCACCAGGCACAAAAGCACCCCATTGATGTGGTGAAGCTGCGGCATAACCTAATAGGTTGGAACCTCGCTGTGATAACGCATATGAACTTTGAGTAACTGGTAAATCGGGTTCTTTCTTTTTATTTTTGGTATTTAAAAATTTTTCAGGTAATTGCTCCGCTACCCATGTGCCGTGACCTGTACGTGCCTCTAAATATCCTTCAGCCTGTAATTGTTCATAAGCACTGAGGACGGTATTTCGAGAGACATGAATTTCGCTTGCTAAGTCACGAGAAGCAGGTAGGCGAGTCATCGGTTGAACCACACCATCAATGATTGCACCACGCAGACAACGGAACAGGCGTTGATGTAGTTTTCCCTCAGTGTCCTGTTGGAGTCTTTGTAACAAATGATCCCCAAGTAAACTGCGCAATTGGCTCTCTCCTACAGTTTAAAAATGGCTCTCGTCAGTTGTCATCAGACGAGCGAAATTACAGTTATAGGCAGTCATTGTATCGCATCCTAAAAATCGACCCCTAGGATGTACGACCAAAGCTGTAACTGATGATGAGATATGAGGGAATAAAATGGACACTCAACATTCTGCACTGAATACACGTAAACAGCAAGCAACTCCACGTGGCGTGGGTGTGATGTGTCAGTGGTATGCAGAGAAAGCTGAAAATGCAACGATCTGGGATAAAAACGGTAAGCAATATACAGACTTCGCTGGCGGTATCGCAGTGCTAAATACAGGGCATCGTCATCCTAAAGTGATTGCAGCGGTGACAGAACAATTAACCAAGTTTACGCATACGGCTTATCAAGTTACCCCATATGAAAGCTATGTGTCGCTTGCTGAACGTATCAATGAGCGTGCTCCAATTGCAGGTGCTGCGAAAACAGCATTTTTTACGACAGGTGCAGAAGCAGTTGAGAATGCCGTGAAAATTGCACGTTCTCATACAGGTCGTCATGGCATTATTACCTTTGGTAATGGTTTCCATGGTCGTTCATTTATGACTATGGCAATGACAGGTAAAACTGCGCCTTATAAACGTGATTTTGGTGTGATGCCAGCAGGTGTATTCCATGCGCGTTATCCAGTGCCAGAAAAAGGGATTTCAGTTGCAGCAGCGATTGAAAGTGTTGAGGATATTTTCAGTGAAGATATTGCTCCGCATGATGTGGCTGCGATTGTGCTTGAACCTGTACAAGGCGAGGGTGGTTTTAACGTTGTTCCTGCTGAGTTTTTAAAACGTTTAAGAGCTTTGTGTGACAAACACGGGATTTTATTGGTTGCTGATGAAGTGCAATCTGGTTTTGCACGCACAGGCAAATTATTTGCGATGAATCATTATGAAACCAAAGCAGATTTGATCACTATGGCGAAAAGCTTGGGTGGGGGGTTCCCAATCTCAGGTGTAGTGGGACGTGCCGAAGTGATGGATGCACCAAACCCGGGTGGCTTAGGCGGAACATACGCAGGTAGCCCAATCGCAGTGGCTGCTGCGCATGCAGTGATTGATGCAATCGAAGAAGAAAACTTATGTGAACGTGCCAATGAGCTTGGGGCTGAACTGGTATCGGTTTTGAAAGACATTCAGCAGGCTTCAGGCGATGTTGTGACTGAGATTCGTGCGTTAGGTTCGATGGTTGCTGCCGAGTTAGAAACAGCGGAACAAGCAAAAGCTGTACAAACTTATGCAATGGACAATGGTTTATTGATTCTAACTTGTGGTAAATACGGTAACGTAATTCGTTTCCTTTACCCATTAACCATTCCTGCTGAGCAATTCCGCCAAGGTCTTGACATCTTGAAGCAAGGTTTTGCAACTTTAACAGCAGACAGTGTGAAAGCAGTGGAGCAATCTGCATGATTCAAGACAATTTGCAGTATTTATTAAAACATCCTGATATTTCATTCGATGCACCGACCTCGAATGACTATATCCAAGTCAATGATGCTGCGACAGGTGATACGTTAGCATGGGTAAAAACCTATGACCAAGCGGGTGTTGAAGCTGCGATTCAACGCTCAGCCGATGCCCAATCTGCTTGGAAAAAGCAAACAGCTTTAGCTCGCGCAGATATTTTACTGGCATGGTACAACCTGATGCTTGAGCATAAGGAAAACTTGGCTCAGATTTTGACTGCTGAGCAAGGCAAACCTTTAGCTGAAGCGCGTGGTGAAATAGGGTATGCGGCATCATTTATTCGTTGGTTTGCAGAGCAAGCACGTCGTATTGATGGTGAGGTTTTAACTCCGACATTGCCAAATCAACGGTTACTGGTGATTAAGCAGGCGATCGGTGTCACTGCAGCGATTACACCGTGGAATTTCCCAGCGGCGATGATTACGCGTAAAGCAGCACCAGCAATTGCTGCGGGTTGTTCAATGTTGGTGAAACCTGCGGAACAAACACCGTTAACGGCGTATGCATTGGAAGTATTGGCATTACAGGCAGGCTTACCTGCCGATGTACTCCTCAATATTAGTGGTGATGCGATTGAAGTGGGTCAAACGATTTGTGCGAGTGATATTGTTCGTAAATTGAGTTTTACGGGTTCAACTCAAGTGGGTCGTATTTTGATGCAGCAATGTGCACCAACCATCAAGAAACTTTCTCTTGAGTTGGGTGGTAATGCCCCTGTTCTGGTATTTGAAGATGCCAATTTAGATCAAGCCGTTCAGGGCATCATGGCAAGCAAGTATCGTAATAGTGGGCAAACTTGTGTCTGTGCCAACCGTATTTATGTGCAAGATGGCATTTATGATGCATTGGCAGAACGATTAGTTGATGCTGTATCTAAATTACAGGTAGGTGATGGTCGTCATGAGGGTTCAACGCAAGGACCATTGATTGATGAAGATGCGATTGCCAAAGTACAGTCGCATATTGCCGATGCGACTGCTCAGGGTGCGACTGTACGAATTGGTGGTCAGCGTTCAGCATTGGGTGGTACATTCTTCGAGCCAACAGTTCTCACAGGTGTAACACAGGCAATGAAGGTAGCGAAAGAGGAAACTTTTGGGCCGCTTGCACCATTATTCTGTTTCACATCAGAAGAAGAAGCGGTTGCGATGGCAAATGACACCGAGTTCGGTCTCGCTGCTTATTTATTTACTCAAAGTACTGCGCGTCAATGGCGAGTGGGTGAAGCACTTGAGTATGGTATGGTCGGAATCAATACGGGAGCCATTTCAAATGAAGTTGCACCGTTTGGTGGTGTAAAGCAGTCTGGTTTAGGTCGTGAAGGCTCTAAATTTGGTATTGAGGAATATCTGGAAATGAAATATCTCTGTGTGGATTTATCTGAATAATCTGATGATCTAGCCGCGATCATACCCCAGCTTTATTAAAACGGTCATGCCCATTCATGACCGTTTTTTTATTTTAAGTTGCGAGATAGCCTTTATGACTTTCGGGTAAGCGTCGTAAGGTCTCAACCAAGGTTTCAATCAATTTTTCCACGACTAATCGCTGTCCTTTTCTTGAACCATAAACCAGTTGTAAGGTTCCGATATTGGATTTCCATTCAGGTAGAATATGAATGAGTCGACCTTTTCGAATGTCAGCTTCTACAGTTAAAAAAGGTAGATCGGCAATCCCTAAACCATCGGCAACCGCATAGTAAACTCCTGCCAAATCATTACTTTTCACTCGAGGCTGATAGGGAATCTCCATGGTTTCACCAGTGCGTGTATTACACAGATGCCAAAGATAGTTTTGCTTTTGATTGCCCAAACTGATACTTGGATAATTTTGTAATTCTGATGCATCCAAAATGGTGTGCCCTTGTAGCAACTCAGGTGCGGCAACTAGACAATGATCGGTTTTAATTACATCACGAACAATTAAACTGGAATCTTCATTTGGTTCGAAATTGGTACGGATTGCCAGATCAATATCATCATGCAAAATATCCACTCGGCGACTGGTTAGCTCTAGTGAAATTTCGACTTTGGGATAGGCTTTAAGAAACTGATTTAAAATTTTTCGAATCTGAAAATGCATCATCAGCGGTGGGCAACTGATTTTTACGACACCTTGTGGCTCGCTCTTTTGCTTTAATAAAACATTTTCGGCGCATTCCACTTGAGCAATGACTTTGCAGCATTCTTCATAAAATTCTTGCCCTAATTCAGTCACCTTAAAATGCCGTGTTGTGCGTTGTATTAGGCTGACATTAAATTTATTTTCTAAATCAATAATTCGACGGCTGAGTTTTGATTTACTGATATTTTCAGCCTCACTTGCAGCACTAAATCCGCCATGTTTAACAACGAGATAAAAGTAATAGAAATCATCAAATGAATTAATCAAGGTCGATAAATCCTGTCGTGAGTAATCAGCTCAAAATAGCATTAACGATTTTGAGCTGATTGTGCAAGTAGTTTACTTTTGCGAGGTATTTTGATTGTAACTATTGATCAGGTTGCGATAATCAGGAATATGATTTGAGAATAATGCACCTAAACCTTCAATATCATTACGCCAATCACGATGTAGCTCACATGCCATACCAAACCATGTCATCAATTGAGCACCTGCTTTTGACATACGATCCCATGCCGCATCACGGGTGAGTTCATTGAATGTGCCTGAAGCGTCTGTGATGACAAATACTTCAAATTCTTCTGCAAGCGCTGATAACGCTGGGAAAGCAACACATACTTCGGTCACAACACCTGCGATGATGAGTTGCTTTTTGCCAGTCGCTTTAACGGCTTGAACGAAGTCTTGATTATCCCAAGCACTGATTTGACCAGGACGAGCAATGTACGGTGCATCAGGAAACATGTCTTTAAGTTCTGGGACAAGAGGGCCATTGGGACCATTCTCAAAGCTCGTGGTTAAAATGGTTGGTAGATTAAAATATTTCGCAGCATCAGCCAGTGCCAACACATTGTTTTTGAATTTATCAGGATCAATGTCTCGAACGAGGGACAATAGACCAGTTTGGTGATCAACCAATAACACCGCGGCATTATTTTTATCTAAACGAATATAGTCTTGGCTCATGATTTTATCCTCATGTTTTTGCATTTCTTTCTAAAAAAGATGAGTCGGATGAAACACCTTGTAGATGCATGCTATTGAAAATTTTCATGAGCCAGAAGATCAATAAACGAGATTAACAATACTAAAAATAGGACGATCTTGATCAAATGTTTCAGTGAATAAAAGCAAAAAGTTGATTGTCCTATTTCTAGAATAATGTGTTGTGATCCTGTAGCTATAAGCTGAAACGTTGCAAGCGTAAAATGAATTTCAAGATCAAAGCTTCTACCTTATAGGAGTACATAGATGAAACAGATTGTTGGTATTTATCAAAACAAACATATGCATTGGGTTGGAGATGGTTTTCCTGTCTATAACCTGTTTTCATATGATCGTTTAGGCCAAAGCATCAGTCCATTTTTACTGTTGGATTATGCAGCGCCGTATCGCTTTGAGCCAACTCAAGCACAACATGGCGTAGGCTCACATCCACACCGTGGTTTTGAAACGGTGACAATCGCTTATCAAGGTGAAGTCACACATAAAGACTCGACAGGTGGTGGCGGAACGATCAAAGCAGGTGATGTGCAATGGATGACCGCAGGTGGTGGTATTTTGCATCAAGAATTTCATTCGCCAGAGTTTGCACAGCAAGGTGGTTTATTTGAAATGGTGCAGTTGTGGGTGAATTTGCCAACGCATTCCAAAATGACCCCAGCAAAATATCAAGCGATTGACTCCGAGCAGATACAGCGTATTGCTTTAGATGATCAGGGCAGTGAGTTACGTATTATTGCTGGTCAATATCAAGAGACAGCGGGTGCTGCAACTACATTCAGTCCAGTCAATGTTTGGGATGGAACATTAAGTGCTGAGCAAACTCATACATTTTATGTGACAGAAGGGCATACCACTTTATTTGTACTACTGTCTGGCGAAGTCACTTTAAATGAGCAGGTGATCGGAGCGCCAAGTTTAGTGGTTTTGAGCCGTGAAGATATTGATTTTACTGTGACAGCGACGCAAAACAGTAAGTTTTTGATTTTAACAGGTCAGCCACTCAATGAGCCGATTGAAGGCTATGGTCCGTTTGTGATGAATAACAAAGCCGAGATCATTGATGCAATCAACGATTTCAATAACGGTAAGTTTGGTGTGATGGAAAGTTAATGTTCATTATTCCACTTAGTCATTGATAAATATAAGAAAGCCCATAACTCCTTTAGAGTTATGGGCTTTCGCTATAAGGTCCTCTATTGATTTTTTTAATATTAGGTCACTTATTATTGTACAGTTTATTATGTGACTGCTTTCTCATTCTTGTTCGATCAGAATAGCGCTAATTTTTTGCTTTGCAAACCCTTTCAAGCCGCAAAAATGGAAAAATAAAGAATGTTCTGTATATTTTTGTGATTAATAATCTAATAAAATTAATTTTTTCATGTGCTTAAGCTTAAAAAATGCAGTATTCTAAAATGTAACAATAAATGAACAACAGCATTACGACAAAAGTCTGACTTTAATGCTGAATCTGGTATTTTTTAATACGGCGTTTGAGTTAAGGATCAGTCATAATCAAGAAAAATCATCAACTGATGGGACATAAATTTTGGATATTGCAATTATTGGCAGTGGAATGGCAGGACTCGCTGCCGCCAGAATCCTACATGATGCAGGACATAAAGTTACTATATTCGAAGCACTCGCTGGTCGGGGCATGGATAGTCATAGTATTGATTTTGATGGTGGCATAATTGATGCTCCATTGCGGGTGATGAATCCGAAACTTTGGAAAAATACCTTAAGCTTGGCAAGTTATTTGGGCATTGAAACTTTTCCAGTGCGTACATTTATGGCTTGCAGTTGGTTATTTGAAGATAAAACAGATACATGGTTAACGACTTCACGCAGCCGTATCGGTAATTTTCCAATTATCAATAACCGTAAAGGTATCCAGCAATATGGTTGGCGCTTAGTTAAAGGCATGTTGCAGTTAAAAACAGCGGTGAATCAGTTCTTTAAATCTGAAAATCAAGATATCACCCTTGCGGAATTCATGAATCAATATCATATTGAGGAAGTCTTTTGGCATGGTACGGTGATGCCTGTGCTTTATACAATTTGTACATGTCATCCAAAAACTATTGGTGAATGGCCAGCTAAGCCTTTGCTTGAGTTCATTCGTCAGCTCACTGAAGGTGAAGCACTATTACGAATGAAGGGTGGAACGCCTGCACTGGTAAATCGTCTGATTGATGGTATTCATATTTTTAGCGGTTCTCCTGTGAAAAACGTTGAAGAACAAGGTGATAAAGTCTTGGTCGAAAATGGTCAAGGTGAGAAAAAGCTATTTGACCGTGTCGTGATTGCAACACCAACCCCTGTCATTGAAAATTTCTTGAAGCAACCACAGTTCGCTGAGGATCTGGCTTTATTGAGAAAGTTTAGATTTGAAGAGGGTGATTTGGTGATTCATACCGATCCAGTGGTGATGCCACCACGCCGTAAAGATTGGGCTGTGTTGAGCTACATGATGGACCGTAAATTTATTCGTCAACAATTCACGGTATGGATTAACGCCATTGAGCCAAGTTTAGTCGGCAAAAATGCCGTATTCCAAACATGGTGCCCAGTGATTGATATTGATCCGAAGAAAATTATTTCTAGAGTCAAACTCACACGTGCAGTTGTGGATTCTGAGACGGTAGCTTTAAATAAACAAATCCAGCAGCGCCATTTAGAACAAGACCGTAAAGTATTCTATTGTGGTTCGTGGTCATGTGATGGTTTGCCAATTTTAGAATCAGCCGTGACCTCAGCAATGCATATTTCTGAGATTTTAGGTGCGCCGTCGCCGTTTGTTGGTTTAAAACCTAAAGTGAAAGTTGCACCAGAACTCGGCTACTAAAATGGCCAACTTCAAGCAGGCATTAATCGAAAAAGTCATTGGGCATAAATATGCAATTGATGCTAAACGACTAGGTGATGATGCTGTGCTTGCTTGGAGTAATCTCGGATATTGGCATAATCAATATCATGATTATCCTCTCGCTTGTCAGCATTTAGCTGATCAAATCGCGGGTTCAATTCAACTCAAAAAATCCGATCGCGTTTTAGATTTAGGTTGTGGACAAGGTGCCAGCCTATTGCGTTGGTTACAACATTATCAAATCGAAAATCTTACGGCTGTCGAGCTGCAATCCGACTGTGTAAAACGAATTCAAAAACAATTGCCGCAAGTTGCCATATATTGCGATTCATTTTTGAATTTAAAACAAATCAATTTTTTAAATTCATTTGATGCCGTGATTTGTATTGATGCTGCATATCACAGCAATTTGAATTCATTTCTTAGTTCCACACATTCTATTTTGAATTCAAAAGGACGTTTAGCTTTTCACTATTTAGTTTGGGCTGATCTTTGGCAAAGTTGTAGTTATGCACAGAAGCAACGTTATCAATATTTATTAAAAGCTGCCGATGTGAAATGGCAGCATATGATGAACGAGCAGCAACTTGACCATGCGTTAGTAGAACATGGCTTTACTGAAATTGAAATTCAGGATTTTTCAAAGCCTGTGTTTGATGGATTCGCTCGATATATCGAAACAAGAGAAATGCAAAAAAAAGCTTTCGACTTTGCTCAATTAAAAATAGAGATGACTGCCAAGTTGTGTCGAAAACTCTATCAAGATGGTTTAGTGCGCTATATTCAAGTAAGTGCAGTTAAAAAGTGAATATAAAATGCCAAATCAATATAAAGGGTCTTGCCTATGTGGGGCTGTGACTTATTCTGCGGATGTAGAACCACGTTATCAATTTAATTGTCATTGTCGAGACTGTCAGAAAGCTACAGGTGGAGGCTATGCGCCGATTGCTTTTTTTCAGCAATCTGAACTCAATATTCAAGGCGAATTACACTATTTTGAATCTTTAGGTTCATCTGGAAAACCTATACGCCGTGCTTTTTGCCCAAACTGCGGTTCACAAATGTTTGGTTTGCCGGAGCTTGTACCAGATATGATTTCTATACGTGCAGGAACACTCGATGATCCAAATATGTATCAACCGAAAGCAGAGATTTTTGTCAGTCATGCAAATAAATGGGATGTGTTAAATCCGAATATTTCGCACTTTAAAGAAATGATGAAGAAAAGGTAGGAAATGGTGCCGGCACACGGATTCGAACTGTGGACCTACTGATTACAAGTCAGTTGCTCTACCAACTGAGCTATGCCGGCAACGTGGCGAGAATTTTACAGAATCTAATTAAAAATACAAGCGAAAAAATGAGCAAACAGATAAATTTAATTTAAATGTTAGATTTTCGCCAATCTCAATTATTTTTCATGAGTGCATATACATAAGAGTCAATGAGTTCGTCTGTATTTAAATAGGCTGTGATAGGAACGCCTTGATAATCAGCTCCCTCAAATTCTTATAGTACTAGACAGAACTGTCTGAAATTTCTTTTTATATATCATTAAGTCGATTAATATTCTGAATCCTAACTATAAATTTGAATATCAATAGGTAATATATAATGAAAGGTACAGTATTAACTTTTAACGCGCAGCTTGATGAGGGAGCAATTTCAGGGGAGGATGGAAAACGTTATAGCTTCTTTGGTTCTGAATGGAAAGAGCAATTGGCACCTGCACGAGATTTACAAGTTGATTTTGTCGTGAATGAATTAGGGCAGGCAACGGCGATCTATTTAGTGAGTTTTTCGCAGCAGACCGCAAGAGAGAAGTTATCTTCTAAAGTGCAAACTAATAGCCAACTGGATGAAGAAGCAAATTATGGTTTTTTTGATTGGGCAATGAAATGTCTAAGAAATTATGTCAATTTTTCAGGTCGTGCGCGTAGAAAAGAATATTGGTACTTTTATCTGTTTCAAATATTAGTTGGTTTTATTCTAGGTGTTGTCTTCGGCATAATTGGAATAAGTGATAGCGGAATGGATGCGATCTCTGGGCTAGTCTCTTTGGCATTCTTTTTACCAGGTCTTGCTGTGGGTGTACGACGTTTACATGACGTTGATCGTTCAGGATGGTGGGTGTTAATTGCATTTACGATTATTGGTCTTATTCCTCTCCTTATTTGGATGGTCAGTGAAACAAAGCCAGAACGAAATCAATGGGGTCAGCCTGCAAAATAAATATAACTTATTTTTTTCAAATTTTATTCTTTTACGTCACTTGTAAAAAGTTTGGGGGTATAAAAATGAGGGTAAATTATTTTACCCCTAGTTATACCCCCAACTATCGTATGATTCAATAGTCATTATTGGAAAGCATAAAGCAATAAAAAAAGCTTAAACCCTTTAGATTTAAGCTTTTAGGACTCTATGAGACATCATAGAAATTAAATTTGGCGAGAGAGGGAATCACATTTTTTGATTAATATATTGATAATATTTAAATAAAATATAAATAGTCTTATTTGATCCCCCAATCGTCCCCCAGTTAGAAAAAGCTGAATTCAATGAAATGAATTTTCTCAATTGATTGGCAGAAAGATGACAGCAAACTTTCGTTGTCCTTCATAGTACATCAATTTCTATTCTATCTAAATACAACCATTATACGTTAAAAGCTTCCTGTTTGATTAGCTGTTCACTACGACTAATGCCCAACCGATTTGCAATGCCTTGCCATTTTTTTACCGCCAATAATACTTCATCATAAATCTGAGTCGCTTCCTCTTGAGATAAGCGGAAAAAATCAATCACCTCAAATGCCAAGTTGTAATCAAGTGCATTAGCTGTATCTGTAATATTAAGGTGTAAACCTCGGTTCCCTACAATAGGGTTAAGATCATATGCAGGTGATAACTTCCATCCTTTGATATGTGCTGAATTAG
>NZ_AXCD01000004.1:0-146906 GCF_000475335.1 Acinetobacter sp. COS3 | reverse complement strand
AGTATTCCTCAACGCTTGCAAGCACTTTTAAAAATTAAAAGATTCGGTTGTTTCATTTTTAAACTCAAGTGACTCTAATTCACTGATTTATATGGTTTAAAATTTACCAGTCATCTTAAAAGCAACATAAATCCATATAAATCATTGTAATTATTGAATTTTATTTAAAATATGTTTTTATTATCAACAATAAAACTGCTTTATCCTTATTTTTAGTTCTTATTTTGAACAAATCATTGGGCTAAAAAATATTTCAGGCATTCTCCATATGTTCAAAAGCTAACCACCTAAATAAAAACAACGGTTTTGAGAAGCCCAAAACCGTTGTTTTCAATATTTCAATTAGAATCTTCTGTTAAGAAGCCGTGCCTCTTACAATATTTAAGAAATAAAGATGACGTTCATACTGATCAATAATGTCTTGAATCAAATCTTCTTGTGTCCAATCCATCACATCATAGTTTTGTCCACCTTCTCTTAAGAAAACTTCTGCTTGATAATATTGAGCCTCATCCGCATCGCCTTGTCCTAACATAAAACTTGGTGGCACTGTTTCATGTGCATATACCGTATAGATAAAGTTAATCTCATGGTGATGGTCAACACGTAGCTGCAAACCTTGTTCAGTATTTTGAATATCCACTTCAAGATGACGGCGCTTGAACTCCCGTTGGATACTTTCAAAAGCCTTTCTGACTTGAGTATCAATATAAACCTTCACTTCCTCTTCAGTATGAGGATAGTGCATGATCAATCCTAAACGCTGCTGCCAACTTCTTGGATTATTGATCGCTCTAGGCGTAGTGCGGGCCTCATTCAACATTCTGGCTTTAGTTGCATCCAGATTTAAGGCTTTTAATAGCCCCCACCCCATCAACATCATAATTAAGGCAAAAGGCAGCGCACTAACCAACATAGACGCTTGTAAAGTTGCCAAACCACCGACTAATAATAAGCACACAGTCAATGCAGCAATTAAAACTACCCAAAATACACGTTGCCATGCAGGCGTATCTTCAGTGTTAGCAGTTAAATAATTAACAACCAAAGCACCAGAATCAGCAGAAGTCACAAAGAATAAAAGCACTAGAATTGCAGCTACCATACTCATGAGACCTGAGAATGGTAAATGATTTAAAAACTCAAAAAGTGCTACTGACGAATCTTTCTGCACCATTTCCATTAAAGCAATATTATTTTCTTGCATAATGCTAAATAGTGCAGCATTCCCCCAGAATCCCATCCATACAATCGTGAAGCCTGTTGGTATCAAAATGACACCGAGAATGAATTCTCGAACTGTTCGGCCACGAGAAACTCTAGCAATGAACATCCCAACAAATGGAGACCATGCAATCCACCACGACCAGTAGAATACTGTCCAACCACCAATCCAACCTGTTGAATCGTAGGCTTGCAAATTGAACGTCATCACAAAAAGATTAGATAGATATTGCCCTGTATTCTCGACTGTTGTTCGTAATAGATGAATCGTTGGACCTGCCAAGAAAACAAAAACGACTAAAAGCACAGCAAGAATTAGATTCAGTTCTGATAAGCGTTTTACGCCCTTATCAAGACCTGCGAAAACAGAGAGTCCAGCCAAAATACTGACAAAAATAATCAATCCAATTTGAGTAGGAACACTTTGCTCAATACCGAATAAGTAATTTAATCCAGCATTGACTTGCAGAACACCGAAGCCGAGTGAGGTCGCAACACCAAAGATGGTACCTACGGTCGCAAAGGTATCAATTGCATCACCCCATCGACCATAAATACGTTTACCAATAATTGGATATAACGCAGAACGCGTTTTCAAAGGTAAGTTATGACGATAGGCAAAATAAGCAAGTGATAAACCAACCAACGCATATACAGCCCAAGCATGTACGCCCCAGTGAAAGAGCGTAATACGTAAAGCTTCTTTGGCTGCGGCTACGGTTTCAGGGTCGCTATTCGGTGGGGTTACATAATGCATGACAGGCTCTGCCACACCAAAGAACATCAGACCGACGCCCATACCCGCTGTAAATAACATTGCGAACCACGAACCATTCCCGTACTCAGGCTGACTATGATCAGGACCTAACTTAATATTTCCGCTGGAAGAACAGGCGATGTAGACGAGAAGCACAAGGAAAATAGCAACACAGAGAATATAGAACCAACTAAAAGAATCCGTAATCCACTGTTTAGCTTGAGAGGTTAATGTTTCAAATAGATGAGGTGCGACAATTGCAAAGACCAAGAACATTGCAATAATCAGTACCGTACTAAAGAATACGTTCCTGTTGACATTCGACAACGAGGATATTGTTTTGGAAGGCATGATTCCCCCATGTTTTTGTAATGATAATCGACAGACTTTAAAGTCAAATAAGGCATTCACAATGTGAATAAAAGCGAGCTCAGAACACGCAAAACTCGATCAATAGTATAAAAAATGTGAAAAATAAAGCAGTTGTAATGCTGTAACAAAAGCTAATCTTTCTCTTTTGTCGACCTATTCAAAACATGCGGAATGTATTGCAAGGCAATTAATCTTGAAACAATAACAGCGAAGTACATTACCCCACCAAACATTTGCAGCATGGTAATTCCGCGTGCAGCGGGACTAATCGGCATGACATCAGAAAGTCCTGTCGCTGACTGCAAACTAAAGCTGAGAAATAATAAATCTAACCATCGTTGTAGTTCTTGTGGCTGATTTGGATTTTGAAAACTATTGGGAATGACAATCTGGCAAATACTATAAAGAAAGGCAAATGCCCATGCGATCAAAGTAAAGACCGCACCAGCAGCAAACAACTCATCCTTTGTCAGATAACGATCTGCAAACATATAACGAATCAACCCATAAGCCGCATAGAAATAAGCGAGTGCTTCAAAACTATGTGCTGTAATTTGAACAATTTGACTATCAAAACCAATAAAAATAAGAATCGAAAATACAAATGCCCCACTCACAAAAAACAGTCCCCAAAAAGTAAAAACTGGCGACTGGCGAATAACTTTTGCAATAATTAATAAGGCTAAAACACCTAATGACCACGTCAACGCTTTATATTGATTATCGTCATACGTCACGGTGCTAAAAATGAGTAAGGCCAATTGAACCATGAGCAGCCAAGCGGATGGTAGCAAACGAAAAGCATTCCAAAATTGTCGTAAAGTTTGCATGTTATTGTCCTTTATTTATCACGGCGCATCACATCTGTTTCTGATCTACTCAATTATGTTGCATCTAAAAATGTCACAATCATCGTGGAAAGTTCTTGTTGTAATCGTTGCTCTTCGATCAAAAAAGTATTTTTACTGGCATAACGCATCATAGTAAATAAAGTACTATTAATGATCACAAAAGATTTATGTTTTAGTGTTTCAAAGTCCCATTGCGGATAATAGCGACCAAATAAATACATGCCTATTTCTAAAAAATGTCTTTCTAAAACTTGGGCCGCCTCAGAATCACTATAAGCATGCCAATTCTTCAAGATTTCGATAAAGAAACCATGATCTGACTTTAACGATTCAAAGCCAAATGCAATACTCAATGTGATAATGTCTTGAATAGTTGCATGTTGTTGTAGCATGACCAACTGTTTAAGTGCCTGCCCCAAATCTTCACTTTTTCTTAGTAATAGTTCAGCAACAATTTGCTCTTTATTTTCGAAATATTGGTAAATAGAACCCACACTAACACCTGATTTTTCAGATATTTTTGGTGTAGTCAGTTGTAATACCCCATTTTCAGAAATACATTTTTGTGTTCCCTCTAAAATACTTTCTACAATCATTTTTGCACGCTGTTGTTGCGGTCTTTTTCTCATTTCCAACCTCAAAATAAATGCGAATTGAATGCGAATAATTATTCATATTAAGCTTTGATTAAATAACAAGCAAAGGTGTTATGCAATGCAAAGCATCAACAAACCGACACGTTTAGCTTCATTTGAAGAAATGATTCAATCCAATCTCAAAACCAAGATCTTGCGCTATATGATTGATCAAGATGTGCAGCCCAGCTATGACGAATATTTAGCATTGAATAATGCTTTACAAAGTGGTGATGAACTCATGGATCAAGTCATGCAATGGGTTATGCAGAATCCTCGAGAGCACCGTAAATATTTTGAAATAGCTCTTTATGAAGGTATTGATAAACTTCCACATGAGATTCCAGAGCTTGCTCGGTTTTTCAGGATGATTGAAGCAAAACCACACTGGTATGAGCAAAGTAAAATCGATGAGGCCATTAAATTTACTTATCGCTTAGGTGCAAATAATGGTTTTATCCTTCGAGACTTATCACTCATGACGGGCTACATGTACCCAGGTTTTAATCAACCTTTGGTATTGACAGGTGCCTTAAAAAAGCAAGCTGGAACACGTCTCGCCGAAACAACCAAATGGTGGGTTGATATTACTGAACCAGATGGCTTCGAACGTTTTAGTAAAGGTTTTACCTCAACTATTTTTGTTCGCTTTATTCATTCTCTAGTCCGCCATCAACTTAAAAAATCTGAGAAATGGGATGCTGAGACTTGGGGTTTGCCGATCAATCAATATGATCAAGCCATGACCAATATTGCATTTAGTGGAGTCGTGTTACTTGGTATTCGTGCGCTAGGTATTTTTCCGACACAACAAGAAGTCGAAAGTTTCTTACACTTTTGGAAATATGCAGGTTGGCTGATGGGCGTTGAAGAAAAATGGCTCGTCGATAAAGAGTCTGAAGGCTGGAAGCTGATTTATTGGATGCAATTTGCCCATCCTAAGTCGGATGAAAGCAGTATTTCATTGGGTTCTAGCTTATCGAAAGAGCCTTTTGAACGTAAATATCGTTATTTAAGAGGCTTTCAGCAGCAACTGGCTTATCGACAGCATTTAGAAATTACCCAGTTTTTTATAGGTCGTAAGAAAATGAAAAACTTAGGCTTGGCACCACAATCAGCGTCATGGTTTGCCTATTATCTGATTTGTCGAAATTTAACTTTATATAGCGGTGCCAAATATCTTCCGAAATTAAATCATTTCCTTGAAGAGAAAGGTCGCAATTTACAGAAAATGGGATTGTCTTTGTATCGCAATCAAGGTCAACAACTTGCCAGTATGCATCAATAAAGCATAAAAAAGCCCTCATGAACTGAGGGCTTTATCTTTATATACCGATGAATAATCAGATCCATCAACACTGTTTATTCACTATATCAATACCTTTATCGTGCTGTTGAGATATGAGCTTCTAGTAGCTCTCTGAATTATGCCTCAACCCTTTTTCTTTTAAATGCCAATGATATCCCATCGGAAGCTTTGCATTTCTTCCCATCTATTGCAATTCCACGAGCTTATCTGCACCCCATGATAATCCATAGTCAGCAGCCTTTTTATACCATTTTTTTGCCAACTTAATATTTACGGCTCCAGCAGAACCATCTTCATACATTTCTCCAAGTTCATATGCTGCAATAGCCATTTCCTGATCAGCAGCCTTTGTCATCCATTCCATGGCCTTAGTCTCATTTTTGGCTACTCCTTCACCAGCACGATACATTGATGCAATTTCATATTGTGAATTTGCATGCCCCTGCATCGCAGCTTTCATAAACCATGCATATGATTCTTCAAAATTTTCATCAACTCCTTGTCCAAACAAGTAAGCTAAACCAAGATTGTATTGAGCATAAGGATTGCCAGATTGGGCAGACTTGCGAAACCAATCTACAGCTTTGGTAAAATCTCTTTCAGGGCCATATGAACCACGTTTATAGATCATCCCAAGGCTAAGTTGAGCATTTGGGTTCCCTTGTTTGGCTTCTTCTGAATATTTTGCATAAGCAACATTGATATCTTTTTTCACAAAATCTTCATCTAACATTGCGTCTATTTGAGCAAGTTGAGTTTTAGGAAGATCTGAGCTTTCGCTACATGCCATGGTTGAAAATACAAGAATTAAGAAAATTAAAATATTCTTTATTAAATACATAAGCCTATTTCATATAAATTTGACAACAAACAAAACAACGGTAGAAGTTTCTTAAATTTTTCAAAATTATAATGCAATCTAAACAATAAAAACCAACTCAAAACTTATTTTACCCTCACTCTATACGGCAATCCTCTTTATGTACTGCCAATAAAGAAAGCCCTTATCAAAAGATAAGGGCTTTCTTTTAGCTCAAGATCATTAGTGGTCAGATGCACCAGAAGCGCCGATACCTGTCATTGAACGCACGAACTGAGCGTCAAATGCTTTACGTTCTTTTTCTGCACGTGCTGATTTATCAGTTACAGAGAAGAACCAACAGCAGAAGAACGATAATGGCATTGCAAATAATGCTGGACCATTGAATGGGTTAGGCGCAGATTCAGAAATTGCTAGAGTATCTACCCAAACTGCTTTAGAGAGGATAATTAAGATCACTGCACCAAGCAAACCAACCACACCACCAATCACTGCACCGCGAGTCGTTAAACCTTTCCAGAACATTGATAACACAAGAACTGGGAAGTTTGCACAACAAGCCACTGAGAATGCTAAACCAACCATGAACGCAACGTTTTGCTTTTCAAACAAGATCCCGAGGATCATTGCAAAAATCGCCAAACCTAAAGTTGCAATTTTAGACATGCGTAATTCAGATTCAGGGGTCGTTTTCCCTTTCTTGAATACGTTTGCATAAAGGTCATGTGAAATCGCAGAAGCACCTGAAAGTGTTAAACCAGCAACAACGGCAAGGATCGTCGCGAAAGCAACTGCTGAAATGAAGCCCATGAACAGGTCGCCACCAACAGCATCACTTAAGTGAACCGCAGCCATGTTGTTACCACCCACCAACTCTAACTTACCAGTCATAGCAGCTTTTGCTACATCAAGGAATTGAGGGTTGTTTGCAACAAATAAGATCGCACCAAAACCGATAATGAACGTTAAAAGATAGAAGTAACCAATGAAACCTGTTGCTACAACAACTGATTTACGTGCTTCTTTTGCATCTTTAACTGTAAAGAAACGCATTAAGATATGTGGTAAACCTGCTGTACCGAACATCAATGCAAGACCAAGCGATAATGCATCAATTGGATTGGCTGCCAATTTACCCGGCCCCATGATATGAGCCGCCTCTTCCCAGCTTAAGCTATGCGCTTGACCATAAGCACCAATGGCTTGGTTGAACATATTGGTAAAGCTAAAGCCAACTGCTTTCATCACCATGAATGCCATGAAAGTTGCGCCACTGAGTAATAGCACAGCTTTAATAATTTGCACCCAAGTTGTCGCTAACATACCACCGAACATCACGTAAGCCATCATGAGTAAGCCCACGATTACGACAGCGATGTTATAGTTCAAACCAAACAATAGTTTGATTAGCTGACCTGCACCTACCATTTGAGCGATCAAATAGAATGCAACAACCACTAATGAACTTAATGCAGCAAGTGTACGAACAGGTTTTTCCTCTAAGCGGAAAGACACAACGTCTGAAAGGTTGTATTTACCTAGGTTACGTAAACGTTCTGCGACTAAGAATAGAACGATCGGCCAACCCACCATGAAACCAAGTGAATAGAGCAAGCCATCAAAGCCTGAGCTAAACACCAATGCAGAAATACCGAGGAAGGATGCCGCTGACATATAGTCACCCGCAATCGCCAAACCATTTTGGAAACCACTGATACCACCACCAGCAGTATAGAAATCTTGAGTCGATTGCGTTTGTTTCGCTGCCCATTTGGTAATGAACAATGTGAAACCGACAAAGATCGTAAACATGATAATCGCATGCCAGTTGGTTGCTTGCTGTTCTGCTGCACCTAAATCTGGGCCAGCAAAAGCAAGACTAGAACTGAGTAGGCCTACGAGCGCGAGTAATGTCGCTTTAAATGATGTCCCTTTCATCTCAGTGCATCCCTTTTTCATGTGTGATCGCCTCAACTTCCTTGAGGGCATCTTCATTTAGCTGATCGAGTTTATTGTTAGCGATATATGAATACACACCACACAACACGAAAGACAACACGATAATACCTAAACCAAGAGGCATACCCCATGTTGTCACACCACCGCTAAATGAACTTGCTAAAAACTCTTTGTTATAGCCAACCAAAAGCATGAAGCCGACGTAGATAACCAACATAATTGCTGTTAATGTCCAACTTAATGTACGCTTCTTGCTAACCATCTCTTGAAACTTTGGATTATGTAGAATTCGATCTACCTGTGAATCATCCATAACCAACTCCTTATTTTTGTGTCCAACCATGGACCCCTTTTTCAAATGGGATTTTTCATTATCCAAATTAACAAGAATTAGCTTGACTCGTAACTTAGACTTTGGTCTCTAAATGCAAATCTCTACTCATCTCAATACCTGTGCATCGGGTATGATAAAAAATGGAATTTGATCACGTGGGCAATATGAATAGCTGGCTTATTATTGGGGTTCTTGCCATATATATCGTGGTGCTATTCGGCTGTGCATTTTTTGGAGAAAAACATGCAAGTCGTTTGAGTATGCGCGGTCGAATGCTGCTGTTCAGTTTAACTTTAGGCGTATATTGCTCATCATGGACTTTTTACGGCGCAACAGGCGCAGCAGTCCGTGAAGGCGTGATTTTTCTACCAATTTATCTCGGTCCATTACTTTTTATTTGGTTTGGTTACGATATTTGGAAACGTCTCGGGCGTATTCGGCAATATCATGCAATTTCCTCAATTGCAGATTTTGTCGCTGCCCGTTACGGCAAAAGTGGTAGCCTCGCCGCACTGGTCACAATTTTGGCCGTCATCGCCATTATTCCTTATCTTGCTTTGCAGTTGCGTGCGATTGCTCTCAGTGCATCCGTCATTCTCGAACAAAATGCGCATGTGACGACAACCACAAATAGCGTATTACTGCTCACTGCTCTGCTCGCGATTTTGGCAATGATTTTCGGAACACGTCATATTGCCCACACCGAACAACATGGCGGCTTAATGCTTGCTGTGGCATTTGAATCCTTTGTTAAGTTATTTGCTTTGCTCTGTGTTGCTGGTTTTTTCTTATTACAATCACCTGAAAATATTAAACAAGTCAGCACCGATGTCAGCCAGCATTTTCATGATTTACAGGAGCTTGGCGTACCTGAAACTTTCTGGATTCAAACGCTTTTAGCCGCATTAGCCATGATTTGTTTACCACGCCAGTTCCATGTAGCTGTGGTGGAATTAAGAGATGAAAAACATATTCGTGGTGCACGTCGCTGGTTTGCGGTTTATTTGATTTTAACCATTATTGCCATTATCCCAATCGCAAGTTGGGCACTGCATTCTTTACCTGAATCCCTTGGTACACCAGACATTGCAGTACTTGCTCTACCGCTGAGCTATGAACAAGAATGGTTAGCTTTATTGGCATTTTTAGGTGGTTTTTCAGCATCTACAGGAATGCTATTGGTGGCCTCGGTTGCCTTATCAATCATGCTCAGTAATGACTTGATCATGCCTGCACTTTGGCGCTTTAAAATCATTTCACGCCAAGATCAACATTTACCAAGAGTACTAAAACTAACTCGACGCATCAGTATTGTCAGCGTGATGCTGTTAGGATTCTTATTTTTCCATTTCTTCAATGATATCAACCAACTTTCTGTATTTGGTTTATTGGCCTTTAGTGCTGTTGCACAATTTTCACCTGCGTTAATCGGTGGTTTATATTGGCGTGGGGCAAGTCGTCAGGGTGTTTATGCAGGTTTAATCATTGGCTTTTTGATGTGGAGCTATACACTCTTATTCCCAACTGTATTGCGCAGCCTACCTGATCATTATCAAGACTTGGCTCAGCATATTTTATTATTTGGACCATTTGATATTAATGGTCTACGCCCTGAAGCCATACTTGGCTTTGAGTCTTTTGCACCACTAACTCATGGAGTTTTATGGTCACTTGGATTAAATATCGCATCCTATATTTGGGTTTCTCGCCTTTATCGCCCAAGTGTGGCAGAGCAGATACAGGCTGAAAGCTTTTTCTATTATGAAAGCAAACCCCTTCCTTCTGCCAAAACCTCTACAGATTTGACCGATTTACACCATAACGCAGCGCGTCTCAAAGTAGGTGATTTATTGGCGTTGGCGAAGCGAATTACAGGTGACCGACCAACCACCCAAGCATTCCAACAGTTTTGTGAGCAGAACCATGTGGTACTCAACGAAAATCATGTGGCGAATGGGATGTGGTGGCGTTTTACCGAACAATATCTCGCGGGGATTATCGGTGCAGCTTCAGCACGTACCTTACTTACCACAGCCTTGATCAATAATGGACTTGCTTTAGGACAAGTCGCCAACATCCTAGATCAAGCATCTCAATGGCAGCGCTTTAATCAAAATTTATTGATGACCATGATTGACCACATGACCCAAGGAGTGAGTGTGGTCGATAAAAATATGTGTTTGGTCGCGTGGAATAATCAATACCTTAAACTTTTTGATTATCCAAAGGATTTGGTTTATGTCGGCTGTCCAATTGCTGATTTGATTCGCTATAACGCAGAACGTGGAGAATGTGGCCCCGGCCCTGTTGAAGAACATGTGCGTAAACGTATCCATTGGATGAAAGTAGGAAGTGCCCATGAATTCGAACGTATTCGTAAAGATGGCCTAGTGATTCAAATGCGCGGAAATCCCATTGAAGGCGGTGGCTTTGTCACTACATTTGCTGATATTACGGCTTTCCGTGAAAATGAAGCCATTCTCGAAGAAAGAGTGAGTGATCGTACACGCCAGTTAGCCGATGCACTGACTGAACAGCAGCTTGCCTTGGAACAAGCAGACAAAGCCAATCAATCAAAAAGTCGCTTTTTGGCCGCAGCCAGTCACGATCTTCTCCAGCCCATGCATGCTGCTCGCTTGTTTAGCACAGCATTGGAACAAAGTGTTGAAAGTCCCGAAGATCAACAAACTTTACAGCAATTAGATCGTGCTTTATATGGTGCAGAAAGCATGCTCTCCGCTCTACTCGATATTGCACGTTTAGAAGGCGGTACGATTCAACCGAAGCGTCAACCTTATTCACTACATGATCTACTCAGTGATCTGGAACTTCAATTCAAATCCATTGCAGCTCAACGTGATATACAACTTAAAGTCCATGACACTCAATTTTGGGTAGATACCGATCCTCAATGGATGCGACGGATTATCCAGAACTTTGTTAGCAATGCATTGCGTTATACCGCTGAGGGACGTGTCGTCGTTGGGGTGCTTCGCTCAGCACAACGTCCGAATCATATTCGAATCGGTGTCTGGGATACAGGGCCAGGAATCAATGAACAGCAACGTGTCAAACTCTTTCAAGAATTTGAACGTTGTGGACATACATCACCTTGGGGTGAGCAAGGGCTCGGTTTGGGTCTCGCCATCGTGCAGCGTATGACCAGTCTGCTAGATTTTCCTGTACATGTTTATTCTGAACTTGGCAAAGGTTCATGCTTCATGATTGAAGTACCTCTCACGACAGCACCACAAATAGAAGCCGTTAGTCCGACCACCATAGCACTGCAACATACGGCATATAAAGTCTTGTGTTTGGATAATGACGAAACGATTTTGGAAGGTATGCGGACGCTACTAAGTAAATGGGGCTACCAAATTTTCACGGCAACAGAGCCAGATGAAGCCCTCAAATTGATTCAAGAAAATGATATTCAAGTCTGGCTCATTGATCAGCACTTGAATAATGAACAACGTGGTCTCGATTTTATTGAACAATATCGAACTGCCAATATTCCTGTGGCCTTAATTACAGCTGATTCTGATCCTGAGTTGCCACAACGTTTGAAGCAGCAGAATATCATTTTACTGAGAAAACCACTGAAACCAGCTGGCTTGCGTGCATGGTTGTCAGGCTTAAAAATCATGCCAATGCCTTAAGTAGCAAATTATTTTGTTAAATAGGCAAAACTGTTCAGAAAAAGGCACTTTATTTGATATAAAATTGACCAAAGTGCTCAAATGACCTTTGCCTATGGCAAAAATTACCACTTACATTAGTGAACGTTTGTACACTTACTTACAATTATACAAGACATTGTTTTTAAATTATTTATTATTATAAAAACCGCTATCTACAACTTTAGTCGTATTCTACTTGCATTCTGAATCCCTCATAAATTGATCAAACTGATAGAAACCTAGGCTTTTCCTTTTTGGGTTTCTAACAAGACCGTCATAAAGGACAATGATCATGAATAGCAATTCAGCCATTTCAGAACAGAATGCTCTACAATTTTATCGTCAATACAGTGCTAATGCATTATTACCAGAATTAGACTGGCAAAAAGTTTTTGGACAAAGTGAACTTAATGATGTTCACCTTCGCGCACTCAACACACTGTATCAAGCAGCTGTTCCATTGGCGTTAAAAGTTTTCCACGAATTAAATTTTGATGTTTTTGCACCTGCGGCTTACCATCCTCAAGGACTGGGCTTATTTGATAAGTTAGCGCAGCAAGAAGAACAGTTTCTTCAAGTCTTAGAAAATGAATCAGCACATCTCGACCATGAAACACGCCATCAAATGTGGAGTATGTTGTTACGTGGTGGTGCTGTATTGGTCTTTAAAGCATGGCTAGGGCATGTCAAATCAGGTAACAGCGAATTAGATAAAACTCAATTTGATGAACTTTCTGATCTGTTATTTATTAAAACACGTCCAGAACAATTGGCTCAACGTTTGAAAGTAGATTCTCAAGCCACACTGACGCATATTTTCTTGATGCATGAAAATGATGTATTTCTCGATCATTTTAATAGTTTAGAAACTGCTGCAATGTTCGTGGATTTAGGGGTTTATGATGCAGCGTTCTTGAGCTTAAGAGATGATCGCGTTGCTGAATATCTCAAAGCAAAAGGTTATGTGACTCAAGAACAAATCGATGATTTACAATGTGCTCTTAATCCCTTGTATTGCGATAGTTTGATGCCAAAACAAGATTGTTTGGCTTAAAAGCGCAATTAAAACAAGGTGGAATCATCCACCTTGTTTTTTCATCACTTAGAACTTCATGCTCATACGCATCCAGTAATTACGCCCAATATTATTAAACTGCTCAGTAGCTGCATAACCAAACATCGACGCACCTGCTTTATTTAAATGCTCGGTGTAAGCCTTGTCTAAAACGTTATCAATGCCTACCGAAACATCTACAGCATCAGTCAGTTTATAAGTTCCATTCACCGCCAATGTATTGAATGCTTTGCTTTCATTCATGTCATAACCAACGACATTACCTTCATTCAAACTCACACGACTTTGCTTAGCAACCGCACGCCATAATAGACCTAAACTATATTTTTCATCGACATAACGAAGATTGAATCGCCCTTCCAAAGGTGCAATCTGTGGTAAAGCTCGATCATCGGATGTATTTTCACCCCAAGCATACATGGTTGAAACATCCGCTTGGAGACGATCCGTAAATTGATAGCCAACACCGGCTTCTGCGCCTGCAATTGTGGCATCAACATTACGAGCCAATGGCTGTCTCTTACTTGGCGTATATTCCATTAAGATGAAGTCTTTAATCAAACCAGCATAAGCTGATGCCCATGCATTCCAAGCACCATGTTCAGCTTGAAAACCAAAGTCAAGTTGTGCCGTACGTTCAGTCTTGAGGTTGTCTAAATTATCCAGCATACGATAAGTTGTCACACCCATCATATCTGTTGTGCCAACACCTCGATCTGTTGATGTGCTATACAATTCCCAAAAATCGGGCGTACGTTCCACATAACCCAAACCTGCATAAGTTTTTAATCCATGCTCAGGTAGATTCTTCTCAATACGGATAAAACCGCTTGGCAAAGTATCTTTACGGTCTTTACCATTTTCCAGATTATCAATCTTGACCTGATCAACACGTGCGCCAGCAACTAATTTTTGATCTGGATCAAAGGCATAAGTCCATTCACTAAAAGCACCATAAGATTGGAATTTTAAGTCTTCAGCATACGGCGAGTTCATGGATGGCATGGCATACATCACCATGTCACCGCCATGTTTATTCTGCTGTGTATCCACACCAGAAACGACACTAAATTTATCCCAATCAGTTGTTACTGCAAGACGTGTATTTAAAGTACGGCGATCAACGCGCATCGACATCTTATTCGGTACAGTCATCTCCATACCGTGCATCTTCATCGTCGTCATCGGCGGCGTGCGTAAACTATAATTATCCATCACATGATCGTTATAACTGTAGTCCACTTGGGCTTCAATTTTCTTAATCACCTCTGTGATATTTTTCTGTTCAGCGTGTAATCCTAAACTTTCACGCTTAAACTGCGAGCCATCCATAGTGCGTCCTGCATAAGCAGCTTCACCATCACCCTTGCCTGCACGTAGTTCCAACCACGAATCCTCAGTTGGTTGCCAACCCAAGGCAAGATCAGCATTCCAACGCTCCCAATTTGAGTGGATGCTTTGATCATCCCCATCTTTATAGTCATCTGCGACAGAACGATTCACATTTAAACGTGCATATTTAGTTTCATCACCAATTGCAGCTTCTACATTATGATCTAATCGACCATACGAACCGATTAAAACACTGGCTTGCCCACGATAAGCCTGATCTTTACTCAGGTTTTCAGGCTGACGCTCAAATATTACCGTTGCAGCAGAGCCAGGCGTTGCATATTGCACCGTTTGTGGCCCTTTAATCACAGTAATTTTATCGAAACTTTCTGGCTGAATATAAGAAGTCGGCGCGTCCATACGATTCGGACATGCACCCAGATTTTCACTACCATCAACAAGCATCTTAATCCGTGAACCAAACATGCCGCGGAAAGTCACATCACCATTGGTTCCACCATTCTTAATGGCATTAAAACCCATGATACTTTGTAAATAATCCGCCCCATCCGTTGCCGGAACAGGTTGAATCGGTTGTTTAGGATCAGCATGGATAATCAATCCATTTGTATCATTCGGCTGTACCGCTGTAACAACAATTGGCGCTAAAACAACAGGAGCTGGTTGTTCTGACTGTACATCGGTATTTGCCCATAAAACTGTTGTATTTGAGGCAGCAAGAATCGCAACCGTCAGTGGTTGTAATAAAAATTTAGGTTGAGCCATGATCGGTCTCTCTTAAAACATAAGTAAAACTAGGCTAGAGTTTTGAAAACCCTAATGAAATTGACGTTTTAATTTATGCAAAGAGTGGCGGAGCTCGCCCTTGAGGTAATAAGAATAGTCGTTGCAGTAAGAAGAAAACATGGCGAAACGCTTGCTGATACGCAACTAAACGAACTTGGATCCGAACTAGAACTTCTTTTACACCCAACTCAGGCGGCAATATCAGATTGGCATAGACTGTACAATACTGGCACTGATGGCTTGGATCATGATGATCATGCGCCGATGTAGATGCGGATGTTTGTTCAAGTTGATGTGAATGATGATGGGCATGATGCTGTGATTGGCTCTGCGCAGTTTGTACTTTGGGTAACAATAAAGCTTTGGTAATCGTTTCACAGACTGGTGCAATTTGATACTGCTTCGGAAGTAGCGGCTGCAAAAATACCGCAATCTGTAAACAGACCGCGGCAAATGCAAGCAACAAACCACAACGAAACAAAGAAAACATCTCAATTAAAGACAGTACAACTTAACGTTTAACTGTAACTTTCTCTTTTTCACGTTGGCGAACCACTTTTTCGACTTTTTCACGTGCACGTTGACGTTTTAACGGCGATAAATAATCAACAAAAAGTTTACCATTTAAGTGATCCATTTCATGTTGGATACAAACAGCGAGAAGTTCGTCAGCTTCTAACTCAAATGCTTGACCTTCAAGGTTAATTGCCTCGATTTTTACGCGTGACGGACGCTCAACTTTATCGTATATTTGAGGCACAGAGAGACAGCCTTCTTCATAAGGCTGCGTTTCTTGAGTCAGTGGAGTGACTTTGGGGTTGATGAACACCATCGGTTGATTTTTCTCTTCAGAAAGGTCCATGACAATAAGCTGAATATGATGATCAACCTGAGTTGCCGCTAAACCTATACCCGGTGCCTCGTACATGGTTTCTAACATATCTGCTGCAAGCTGACGAATATCATCAGTGACTTCTTCGACTGGCTTAGCAATGGTACGAAGACGGGGATCAGGAAAACTTAAAATAGGTAATAAGGCCATACTGTTCCTCATTTATGCCATTGATCAGAAAACCAACTGAAGGGAATGCTTGATCAAAAAATTGTGTGTAAAGTCGTTATTATAGCGCAACTACACACATAATTTTTAGGAATTATGATAATGAAAAAGGTTTTAAACGGCATACAATCATTTCATGCCTTGGGGTTAAAAAAACAACTGATTGCGGTTGCGATTTGTGCGGGATTAGGTATGAGTGTAAATCTGGCTCATGCAGCAAGTCCAAATGTCAGCCCTCCTTCTGTTAAAGCGGGTGCACCAAACGTTTATGTGGTGAAAAAAGGCGATACGCTTTGGGATATTTCTGGAAAATTCTTAAGCAAGCCATGGCGTTGGCCTGAAATCTGGGCGAGCAATAAACATGTGAAAAATCCTCACTGGATTTATCCAGGTGACAAATTGCTTCTTTGTAGCCTGAACGGTAAACCTTTAATTGGTAAAGATGAAGGCGATGGCTGTGATGGTATCATCCGTCGTTATTCTGGGAATACATCTAACTTACGCCCACAAGTACGTATTGAAGCGTTAAACAATAGTGTTCCTGTTATTCCACTGGCGCATATTCAACAATGGTTAGAACGGACATCGGTACTTCCTGCTGAGGCAATTGCAAATACGCCTTATATTCTGGGTACAGCAGATAACCGTGTCTTGGCTGGTAAAGGTCAAAGCGTCTATGTTCGTGGTCAAGGTCTCGAAAATGGTCAGCGTTATGGAGTATTCCGTGAAGGTCAACCTTATATCGTGTTAGACCAAAATGGTAAAAAGCAAAACTTAGGTGTTGAACTCACACAAGTGGCATCTGGCGTTGCAATTACCAGTGAAAATGACATTACTACAGTTGAACTCACGGATAGTTATAACGGCGAAGTTCGTCGTGGTGACCGCGTGATGCTTGAACAAGACGCGATGTTACCCACCTTATTCTACCCGACTGATGCAAACCAAGTCCGTGACGGCGGTAAAGTCATCCGTGTGATGGGATCAATCGGTACTGCCGCGAAAAATGGCGTTGTTACGGTAGACCGTGGTACAGCTGATGGTGTTGAAATCGGTCAAGTGTTCAGCACATACCAAGAGGGTGAAACGGTACGTGATCCAAAAACCAAAGAGAAAGTAAAATTACCGGGTCAATATGTGGGTAGTGTTATGATCTTTAAGAGTTTTGATCGTATTAGCTATGCCTACGTATTGGAAAGTGAACTCCCAATCAAAGTGGGTTCAGACATCAAACCACCTCGTCTTGATGACTAAGTTCTAAACGATGTTGAGTCAACTATCACCCCATCACTACCAAACCGTGTTGGTGTGGTATTTGGTTCAACATTCTCTCTCAAGTTTCCAAAAAATTATTCAACATTTTGGAAGCTGTGAACAGGCAACACAATCACATCGTTTCCCAGAATGGAAACAGCTTGGTTTACATGCCAATCATTTAAAACGTTTGGACGAGTTTCTCAGCCCTGAGGGCCAACAGAAATTCGAACAGATTGTACAGCTGATTCTGAAACACACAGACTTCATTCTCACGCCAAAAGATATTGACTACCCGACCCAACTCCTACCCTATTCAGATCATCCACCGATTCTCTTCGGTCAGGGACAAGCACAAGCTTTATTACAACCGCAAATTGCGATGGTTGGGAGTCGGAAACCGAGTCCACATGGTCGTCAAGTTGCGTATGATTTTGCTTATTATTTAAGTGAAAAAGGTTTTTATATTAGCAGTGGTTTAGCTCATGGAATTGATGAAGCAGCACATCGTGGTGGCTTAAGCCATCATCGAACCATTGCCGTTGTGGGAACAGGCTTAGATACGGTTTATCCTTCTCAAAATAAGACGCTTGCACAACAGATTGTTCAATCAGGTGCTATCGTGACTGAGTTTCTTCCAACCACAATGCCTTTACAGCAACATTTTCCGCGAAGAAATCGGATTGTGAGTGGTCTGAGTCTCGGTGTTGTTGTGATTGAAGCCGCTCTACAAAGTGGGTCACTTATTACTGCGAATAAAGCGGCTGAACAAGGCAAGCTAGTGTTTGCGATACCTGGGCATATCTACAGTGAATTCCACCAAGGCTGCCATCAACTGATTCGTGAGGGTGCTATTCTCATCGATCATCCTGAACAAATTATTGAAGATTTGGCACTTCCAACCCAGTGGCAAACACAGCAACAACCAAGCAAAGAAAAAGAAATAGTCGAAGCGCCTGCACACATTCCAACGAATTTACTCCCTCTGTATCAGCAGCTTGATTGGGTAGGACAAGATCTCGATCAACTCGCACAAAGCTCCCCGACTTCTGCCGCAGAACTCACTGCCCAGTTAATGGAACTTGAGTTATTGGGATTATGTATGCAACAAGGTGGTCGCTATTTACGTTGTCGACCAATGCTTTAAACTAGTAAGTCCCTATCTTTTACTTATCCTCATCCTATGATCACATCCTCAACATCTGAAGCAGCACAACTTTTAAAACAGGGTCAGGTGCTCGCCTATCCAACTGAAGCAGTTTGGGGCTTGGGTTGTGATCCATTCAACGAACAAGCGTTTCAAAATATTCTCGAACTGAAGCATCGCCCAATAGAGAAAGGCGTTATTCTATTAGCGGGTCATTTAAATCAAGTAGAGCACTTACTACATCGTCTCAGCGCTGAAATCCGTCAGCAAGTCATTGCAAGTTGGTCAAATCGTCAACCAACCGAGCGTGCAACCACATGGTTATTACCAGCGGATGAACAGATTCCAACATGGATTAAAGGACAACATCCTTTAGTGGCTGTACGTGTTACGACTCATCCTTTATGCGTTGAACTATGCAATCATTTTGGTGGTTTTATTGTCTCGACGAGTGCCAATCCTGCGGGTCTTAATCCAGCCCAAAGTCTGTATGAAACAGAAAGTTATTTTAGTAATTCGCTCAATTATTTAGAGGGTGAATTAGGGCTTAGCCAACAACCAAGCCGCATCCTCAATGCACTTACTGGTGAAGTCATTCGGGCATAATCAGTGAATTTCACACAAAAAAAAGCTCAGTTATATAGGGATAACTGAGCATAAAAAGGATGTGTAAATCACATCCAGAGGGTTCATCAATTTGGTTAGCAACTGCTTCATTCTAAAAACGAATCAGCTCGCTATGGAAAGTATTATGGATCAATCGTTCAACTTATACAAATATATTATTTATCTAACAAAAAATGTGAAAAGCGCACCATTTTTGTCAGTTTTAAAATTTCAATAAAATTATATTTATATTTTTATTCAGCTTTTTTTTGATCGTAAATTTCGACATTATTGAAAATATATTTGTAAATCATATAGAAAGAATGAACGCCTAATAAATAATTTGGTGCGTTTGTTGCTATTTTAAACAAACACACCTCATCATTTCATATTTAAGAAGCCGTTTCAACTAACTGTGAAGGTACTTTCATGGTTTTCTTCTGTGCCATTATGATGCCGACTAGGATCATCATCCCACCAATCGTATGGTAGATTGTCCAATGCTCAGATAACCAAAGACTGGCAATGATTGCGGTAAATACTGGCATAAGATTCATAAAAATACTGGTACGGTTAGGGCCAATTGCTTGAACAGCCACCATCCACAATAAAGGCGCAATCAATGATGGAAAAACACCTGCATATAGCACGCTTGAAGCATTGTCAGCATTAATCCCATCTAAGCCAAACCAAAGTAAAAATGGTACGTGATACAACAACGCAAAGCCAATTTGTACATAAAGGCTGGTCAATAGCGGCAGCTTTAATTGCCATTTTTTGAGGAATACGCCATAGAATGCGTAGAAACCAACCGCAACCACCATAACAGCATCGCCCCAGTGTCCACCCTGCTCAAATAAGCTGGAGATATGCCCCTGACTCATCACATAGATCAGACCTGCAAATGACAGTAAGCTGCCAAAGATTGCAAAGCGATTTGGCACATCTTTTAAGATCAGATAGGAAATAAAAATAGTAAAGACTGGAACAAAGGCATTCACAATTCCCATGTTGGTCGCCGTCGTATAGTGGGCAGCGGTATAAGACAGCCCTTGATATAACACCATCCCAAACGCACTCAACACGGCCAGTTTACCTAAATCTTTTCCAATCACCGCGCGTTGCTTCCACACTTTTGGCAGCATGAAAGGCGTTAAAATCAGAAAAGCGACAAACCAACGATAGAAGCTGATACTTACAGGTGAAATATAATCAGCAACATAACGCGTTACAGCGATATTAAGCGACCAAATTAACACTGCAATCAGTGGCAAAACAAATGCCCACTTTTGATATTTACTCAACTGAACCATCATCAATCTCAGCACATTTATCTGATGTGTGTATTGTGAAAGATGTCTAATTTAATTGAAATATCGTATTTCAGACATTTATATCGCAGTTACGACATGTGAATTTTAGAACAGATCCCATGTTCGCATCGCGTGCTCAACCACTTTATGTAGTTGCTCTACATTTGCGCCATCTCTTGCTTGTATGGTGAGTCCCTGTAAAACAGTGGCATAGAAATCCGCTATTTCTTGTAATGGCGCGGTTTCTACAACATCCCCCTCTGCGACGGCTTGTTGTAAACGCTCAAGTAATTTTTGTTTGATCTTGAGCCTTTTTTCTAAAATATTGTGTTGCACCTCTTGAGCATGATCAGAACAGTTCATCGTCGCCACAACTAACATACAGCCCGAAGGTTTATCTGGCTGTGCTAAACGTTGCACGTTATCGTAAAGAAACAACTCAAAAGCAACTTTGGCAGTTTTAGCTTCTAAAAAAATGGCTTCAATTGGACAGGCTTCGTGTGCAAGATAATAATCGATACACTTATAAAACAGCGTCGTCTTATCTCCAAAACTACTATATAAACTTGGCGCAGTCAGTGCCAAAGCTTGTGTGAGATCACTAATCGAAGTTGCTTCATAGCCATGCTCCCAAAATAACAACATCGCTTTTTCTAAGGCCTGTTGCTCATCAAAGCACTTTGGACGTCCACGCTTCTTTTTTGCTGGATGATCACAAGGTTCTTGTTCAGATACATTGTTATTTGTCATAAGGGTTACACATTATTTTATAACGATCATTATTAAATTAATTGACGCATCAATTTTTATCAACTATTTTATTTTATAACAATTGTTATAAAAATATCCCTACCGCCTAATTTTATTATCAAAATACTGATAATAAAGGAAAATTTTATGAAACATACTCCCTCTACCGAAGCTCCCCCCACAACGGTAACTCAAACTCAAGGTAGTTGGTTCGCGATCATGGCTGTTGCAATCGCAGCTTTTGCTCTTGTGACCAGTGAATTTCTGCCTGTTGGTGTTTTAAACAGTGTTGCAACTGATCTCAATATTTCAGTCGGTACGGCAGGTTTGATTATTACCTTACCTGGGGTTATGGCAGCGCTTGCAGCACCATTACTCCCGATCGCCGTCAAACAACTTGATCGTCGTTATGTACTCATTTTACTGACAGCGATCATGGTCATTGCCAATACCATTACAGCTTTTGCAGATAGCTTCCACGTCTTACTCTTGAGTCGATTGGTTCTTGGTATTTCAATTGGTGGCTTTTGGGCAACGGCGATTGCTTTAAGTGGAAAACTCGCACCCGCACATTTACCAATTGCCAAAGCTACAGCGATCGTGATGGCTGGTGTGACCTTCGCTACGGTACTTGGCGTACCGATTGGGACATGGTTAAGTGAATTTTATGGTTGGCGAAGTGCATTTGGTATCACGGCGGCGATTGGCTTAGTGGTCCTAGTGTTACAACTGATTTTCTTACCAAAACTTAAACCAGATTCAGCCATTCATCTCCGTGATTTACCTGCATTGCTCCGCGAACCTAAAGCACGTAGCGGGATGCTGATCGTGCTGCTAATTGGTTTAGCGCATTTCTGCGCTTATAGTTACCTTGCACCCTTCTTTAAAAATATTGCAGGATTTGATGGTACAACGATCAGTTCCCTGTTATTGCTGTACGGGATTGCAGGTATTTTTGGTAATGCTTTTGCAGGTTATAGTGGTAATTTAAATGTGCGCTATACCCTCGCCTTTGTCGGCATTTGTTTTACCATCGTATTCTTTGGTTTCCCAGTTTTTGCAATACATGAGTTTGGTGCTATTGTTTTAACAGCATTATGGGGCTTTGCATTCGGTGCATTCCCAACTTCAGCCAATATCTGGATGTTTGTACACGCACCAAATGCCGTAGAAAAAGGTATGCCGTTATTTGTGGGATTGTTCCAAGTCATGATCGCAACAGGTTCACTTCTAGGTGGTTATGTCGTTGATCATTTCAATGAAAATATCTTAATTTATGGTGTGATTAGCTTTGTCGCATTAGCATTACTCAGTATTTTCACCTTAGCCAAAGGTTTAAATAACCCGAAAATTACCTGTGAAAATTAAACGTTGAGACCTCAAATGAAGCGTGCTGAGACTGAACAATTTCCCTTTTTAAATGGTATAGAAGTGCATGAATTTCTCTACCAAAAGGATGATGTTGTCAGTCCACATTCTTCACTTTGGGGTGACTTCAATTTTAGTTTAAATGGCACTTTAGAATTTGATATCGAAGGACAATACTACCTATCCCCACCGAGCTATGGACTTTGGTTACCACCTCGTACAGAGCATCAGTCACTGCCTGTAGAACATGAAATTCACTATATCTGTATTCGGCTACATCCTAGATATGGTCAAGCGTTGGGGTTGAGTTGCCGCTGTTTTAGCATTGAGCCTTTTTTTCGTTCTTTAGTGGTACAAATTTTGGAGCAACAAAAACAACAGGCTCAACCTGAATATCTCGAACACCTATTACAAGTTTTATTTGATCAGTTGAAACAAGCACCAGCCTATTCACATTATTTACCGCAAAGTACACATCCCATTCTCGCACCAATTTTAGAAAAACTATCTGCACCAGACTCCTTTCATCAAAGTCTCCAACAAGTGTTGCAGCAGTTTTCAGTCAGTGAACGGCATATCCTTCGTCTTAGTCAGCAAGAATTACAACTTTCTCTCTCGGAGTGGCGTAATCGAGCGAAAATCATCTTTGCGATCAATCAAATCCGTGAAGGTATGACTATTAAACAACTCGCATTTGCTTTGGGTTATCACCATAGTTCTAGTTTTATCGAGTTCTTTAAACGCTATACAGGGCAAACGCCGATTCAACTAAAAAATGCATCCATTTAAATCATCCTCAATTTAAAATCAAAGACACAGTATTCATTATTTGTATACATTCCGAATATGGGCATTGCACTTAGCTTGAATAGCAGTTAAAACAATGATGTTTTGCTACAACAACAAATTAGGACATATCTCATGAGCCAATCGGTTTATCACATTCCAGTTAAGGACATCAAAGGTCAAGATGTTGATCTAGATCAATACCAAGGCAAAGTTCTATTGATCGTGAACGTTGCATCAAAGTGTGGTTTAACGCCTCAATACGAAGGTTTAGAGAAGCTATATCAAGCAAAGAAAGATCAAGGTTTAGAGATTCTCGGTTTTCCAGCAAATAACTTCTTAGAACAAGAACCTGGTACGAATGATGAAATTCAGCAATTCTGCTCGCTGAACTATGATGTGCATTTCCCGCTTTTCGCAAAAATATCAGTTGCTGGCGATGACAAGCACCCTCTTTACCAAACCTTAACGCAAGCAATTCCTGAGCGTACTGGTGAAGGCCCTTGGTGGAAAGATCTTGTTGATTATGGCTTAACACCAAACAATCCACCTGAAGTATTGTGGAACTTTGAAAAATTCCTCGTGAATAAAAATGGTGAGATTATTGCGCGTTTTGCACCAGATATTACTGCGGAGGACGAACGTATTGTGAGTGCTATCGAGGCTGAATTAGCAAAATAAATCAAATATTTATCAATATATATTTAAAAAAGCATGTTTAACATGCTTTTTTTATATCCATCATTTATGCATAGTTTTATCATTTTCAAACATCACATCCACATTATTTTAGCAACTTTAGGTTTAAATCATTTCATCGGCACTTCCTTCACATATAGGTGAACCATGAAAAATATTGCTAAAATTCTAATCTTATCGTTATCTACAGCAATCGCGGTTCCTGCTTTTGCGGCACCACATGACCATTCACCACAAAAAGTCGTTAAACACTCTCAAGCACCTCAACATTCAAATGTGCAAAAGAATAAAATTCATCCGTCTAAAGATTGGAAAGTAGGACAGAAAGTTCCGAGTGCATACCGCGGACAAGGTTACAAAATTAACTACGCCCAATACAAACACCTGCATAAACCTGCCAAAAACCAGCAATGGATCAAGGTGAATGGTGACTATATTTTAATTAATGTCTTAAACCATTCGATTATCAAAATTTTAAATGGTTAATGGTCTAAGGTAGTAAATAAGGGACAGTTCATCGTGACTGTCCCTTATTTAAAAATTGTTTGCTCTTTGCAACAACCCATTCCCTCTCCACACTTTTTGATTATAGTGAGCGTCCTTTTTTATGATCTGGTGTGTGTTTAGCCATGATGGATAAATTCTCTATCAAAGCCTTTCTTTCAAGCATGACACTGCTTTCAGCATTCGCCTTGACTGGTTGTGATCAAGCACCGCAAGAAGATCGTACGAATATCCAATCAGAACAGGCTATTGAACAAAATATGAGTGATGAAATTATTCAATCGAGTTCTGTTCAAGACACGCAAAATCTAAGCAAAGGCAATATGTTGAATATTGCTCGTGATATTGCAAAATTACAGCTCGAAACTGATGACTATATTGCTTTGCTAAAACAATCTCAAAATAGCTTAGAACAAGCAATTCAAAATAAAAATGTGCAACAACTGAAAGCAACGTCAGGCGATCTAAATCAAGAATTGCATGGTCTACACGATACGTTGCTTTCACTTAATTTAAAAAGTAATGAAATTGATCAAATTCGCCAAAATCTTCTCGTTGCCAATCAACAGTTACTCAACATGCCATTGCTTCATGGTCAATTTGATCTTGCTAAAATCAACTTTGAGCAGATTGAGAAACAATTGAATACTATCCAAATGGATATGGTGAAGTTAGCAAGCCTCGTTTTGAAGAGTACCAATAGCACTCAAAACTCAGCAGCATAAACTTTCATTTTCAAACTGATAAGAATACTAAGACTGCGATGGCACTTTAAATCGCCTATTCATCGTGGTCATTTGCTGATGTGATCTTCTATGGGCATCCGATTGCTCTAAAGACGAGAGTGTCAGACCATACTGAGTCATTTTTTTATATTTTTCCAACTCAAGATTAAGTTCTTGAACACGTTGTTTTAGTTCGATCGACATAAATTGACTGGATTGTGCCAAAGCCACCCAACCCGCTTGAATCTTATATTTTGGATTGTCGTGTGCCAGTTGTTTTTCAATCCATTGATACAATTTTTCAGCACGCTGATGTGCTTCAAATTTATAAGCAAATAACGTCGTAGAAAGTACAAGTTCAGGGATTTTACCCATTAACTTCATTTCAACTTGTCTTAGTTGATAAGCATATAAATCAACACGGTATTTCAATAAATTGTGATTGAACCACTCTGCAAAATCGACGAGCAAGTACATCAAATGATCACGTTGCATTAGCAACTGCTGCTTTTCTTGTAAGGGCTTACGCTGCTCTATTTTTTGAATCCGCCATGTTCGATAAACTGCAAAACTACCTACCACAAAAGCGCCAATCGAACCTGAAACAATACCACCTATTGCAGCGCCAATCGCCAAACTATTTTTTACCAAAGATTGATTCGGCTTATACTGCCAATCAGGGCGGATCGATAGTTGATGTCGAGTTTTATTAAAATTACGATAAACTGCAAAGCCAGTGTTCATCAAAGGAACAGGCAGATAGTCATCTACATGTCCTGAACCTTGCAGACTATTTTGTGCCGTGCGTTGTACAGACTCATAACTCAGCGCTAAATCAGCAAAGACGGATGGATAATGTTCCTGTAAATCGGCCAACTCAATATTCACAATGATCGCAATATGTGGATGACTTTTTGCAAAGTCCTCAATGCTCTCCCGCTCTAAACTACATTTCACCTGCATTGGCGTTCCATCAACAATCAGATCAAAACCAGCTAAATGAGCATGTTCTACAAACTCAATGCTATGCCCTTGTTGTGTTAAGTTATACGCGACTTGCTGTTTTGCGAGATAGGATGAAAGCTGTAACAGAGCAGCTTGATGATCGAAATTTGGCGCTGGAATTTGTTTTAAATTATAAAATGCTTCTGGTTCACCATTTGAGGCTGTCACTAGAGCATCTAAAACTAATGGGTTAATCTGTAAATAATTCCAAATAAACCCAAGACTATGACTCGAAGCATTGACACCACTCACTAATTTCAAATCACGATCTGAAAATATAGTCTGCAACGCATGATTTGCAACTTTGTGGCGATCTAAATGCATCACAATCTCTTGATTGTTAAGCAATTTAGGTGCTGTTTCTACAATGTTTTTATAATAAGGAATGCGATATTCATCTGCTGATAGCCAATGATTGAGTGAATAACCAATCTCTTTTAGCTTTTGTTGAATATCAGAAAAAGGATTTTCCCCATTAATTGCTTCAGCTTGCAAAGTTTCAGGCAAGATCAATGACACTGCCCAATGAGTGAGCTGCTGATAGCGTGCTTGTTGTTGAATTTGATCTAAGTTTCCTAGATGTTCTAAAGCCTCAACCACATCACTGTGCCCTTGCTCATTCACATAATGATTTCGACTTAAAAGACAATGAATAAAGTTGTAATAAACCTGTTCAGGCTGCGCAGGTTGCTGTTGTAACAATTCATGATAGTTTTCTATTGCCGTTGGCCAATCTGCCAAACGATAGGACAACTCAGCCAAAGCAAGCGTCAGTTGAATATCATCATATTCATCCTTGAGCTGTTTTAATATACTCAACTTTAATGCGCTATCTTTACATTGATCTAAATGTGCAATGATCTCAGCTCTCTCACTGGCGCTCAATGCTTGCTTGGCATATTGCAATCTAAACAGTAATCCTTGCTCAAACCATTCATAACGATACGCATGTTTTGAATAATGACGAATGAAGACTTGATCAATAAGAAGGATGAGTCTTAACGAACATTGAATATCTTCGGCTGTATGATGTTGAAAAGACCAATGCTTCGGTAATATCTGATGAAAAAATTGAGTGTAAAAACTTGCTGTTAATTCAGGTTGAGCCAATGTCACGAGCTTCAATTGATCTTTTACGGATAAATGATGCCCTTGTTGTTCAATGCGATCTAAACGCAACTTTAAGACATTGCTTGCTAACATACACTTCCTAATCGAATTTTTATAAGCGCTATTTATTAAATAAAAACTGAGATCGACAACTTAATAATTTCTCTAAAGCACCATCTTATTATGTTTTTGGCGAATAAAAAAGCCACCTTACGGTGGCTTTCTCAATCTTAAATCAACACTGATTAAAGTGCACGATTCTTGATTTTACGAATCGTTTCAAGCTGAGCTGCAGTTTCTGCAAGCGAAGCTAGTGCAGCGGCAGAATCCAAATCACTCTTTTGATTTGCAAGCAATTGTTCAGCTTGTTTACGAGCTTCTAAAATTGCTACTTCATCTAAGTTGTCAGCACGGATTGCAGTATCTGCAAGAACCGTAACAACATGAGGTTGAACTTCTAACACACCGCCTGATACATAAACGATTTCTTCTGTACCATTTTCCAACTGAACACGAATCGGGCCAGGTTGGAGTAAAGTTACGAGTGGTGCATGTCCAGGTAAAATACCTAATTCACCGCCCGCACCTTTTGCGATTAACATCGTAACTTGTCCAGAGTAAATCGACTCTTTAACACTTACGACATCACATTGCATAGTCGCCATGAGATGATCTCCTTAAATTAGAGTTTCTCAGCTTTAGCAATCACTTCGTCAATACCACCAACCATATAGAACGCTTGTTCTGGGATGTGATCGTATTCACCAGCTAATAGACCTTTAAAGCCACGAATCGTTTCTTTAAGCGGTACTAATTTACCAGGAGCACCAGTAAATACTTCAGCTACGTGGAATGGTTGAGAGAAGAAACGTTGGATTTTACGCGCACGGTAAACAACCAATTTATCTTCTTCAGCTAACTCATCCATACCCAAGATTGCGATGATGTCTTTAAGCTCTTTATAACGTTGCAATACGTTCTGTACAGAACGTGCAATTTCATAGTGCTCTTGACCAACAACTAATGGGTCTAACTGACGTGAAGTAGAGTCTAGTGGATCGATCGCTGGATAAATACCAGAAGATGCGATGTCACGGCTCAATACTACTGTTGCATCTAAGTGAGCAAACGTTGTTGCAGGTGATGGGTCAGTTAAGTCATCGGCAGGTACGTATACTGCTTGGATCGATGTGATCGAACCAGATTTAGTAGATGTAATACGCTCTTGAAGAACACCCATTTCTTCTGCAAGTGTCGGTTGGTAACCTACCGCAGATGGCATACGACCTAACAATGCTGATACTTCAGTACCTGCAAGTGTATAACGGTAGATGTTGTCGACGAATAATAATACGTCACGACCTTTACCATTTTCGTCTTTTTCATCACGGAAGTATTCAGCCATAGTCAAACCAGTTAACGCTACGCGTAAACGGTTACCTGGTGGCTCGTTCATCTGACCGTAGACCATTGCTACTTTGTCAAGAACGTTAGAATCTTTCATTTCGTGATAGAAGTCGTTACCTTCACGAGTACGCTCACCAACACCAGCGAATACAGATAAACCTGAGTGCGCTTTAGCGATGTTGTTGATCAACTCCATCATGTTAACGGTTTTACCAACACCCGCACCACCGAATAAACCAACTTTACCACCTTTCGCGAACGGGCAAAGTAAGTCGATGACTTTAATACCAGTTTCTAAAAGATCAGTAGAAGCTGCTTGTTCAGCATAAGAAGGTGCTTGACGGTGAATCGGTAAACGCGCTTCAGTCGCTACAGGACCTGCTTCATCGATTGGGCGACCCAATACGTCCATGATACGACCAAGCGTAGCAGGACCTACAGGAACAGAAATCGGTGCATTTGTGCTAGTTACATTAAGGCCACGTTTAAGACCTTCTGTAGAACCCATTGCGATGGTACGAACAACACCATCGCCAAGCTGTTGCTGAACTTCTAAAGTAGTTTCAGTACCGTCAACTTGGAGAGCGTCATAGATCTTAGGAACGCTATTGCGCTCAAACTCGACGTCGATAACCGCGCCGATGATCTGAATGATACGACCGCTACTCATTGCTGTCTCCTCAATTCAAACTTAATAATGTTAAACGGCAGCGGCACCGCCAACGATCTCGGAAATTTCCTGAGTAATCGCGGCTTGACGCAGCTTGTTGTAAATGAGTTGTAGGTCTTTAATCAATTGTCCCGCGTTGTCTGTCGCTGCTTTCATCGCGACCATACGAGCTGACTGCTCACATGCAACGTTTTCAATCACACCTTGATAAACCATAGACTCGATATAGCGAACCAACAAACCATTTAACAATTCTTCTGCTTCTGGTTCGTAGATATAGTCCCAACCATAAGTACGGTTGAGATCATCGCCTTCTTCTGCTGGTGCTAAAGGAACAAGTTGTTCTACTTTAGGCTGCTGAGTCATTGCATTAACGAAGCCATTTGATACGAGGTAGATACGATCTAATTCGCCCTTATCAAATGCATCAAGCATGACTTGTACTGAGCCAGTTAACTGTTCCAAGCTTGGCGCATCGCCAAGTTGGGTAGTTGCACCAAGCACTTTACCGCCGTAGCTTTTAAAAAACGAAACCGCTTTTTGACCAATCAAAGCAAATTCAACTTCAATTGACTGCTCTTGTTGTGCTTTGACATGCTGCACAACTTTCTTGAACAAGTTAATGTTCAAGCCACCTGCCAAACCACGATCTGAAGACACAACGATATAGCCAACACGCTTAACAGGGCGGTCAACCATATAACGGTGTTTATATTCAGGGTTTGCTTGTACCAAGTGAGCAATTACACGGCGCATATTATCGGCATACGGACGGCCCTGAGCCATGCGCTCTTGCGCACGACGCATTTTCGAAGCAGCTACCATTTGCATCGCGCGAGTAATCTTTTGCGTGCTCTTGATACTAGCTACTTTGGCGCGAATTTCTTTTAAATTTGCCATACGCTTAACCTAGTATTCGAAAGCTCTTTCGAGCCTTCGAAGGTTGATCCGTGAACCAAACTTAACTAAAGATAAACTTAGTAAGTTTGAGTCGCTTTGAAGCTCTCAATACCTGATTTGATCGCTGCTTCGATGTCTTTGTTGTAATCACCAGTTTCATCGATCTGTTGCATTAACGCAGCATGTTCAGAACGGAAGTAAGAGATTAACGCAGTATCAAAGTCTACGATTTTCTTCACTTCAACGTCAGCCATGTAGCCTTCGTTAGATGCATATACAGAAACAGCTTGGTCAGCGATAGAGTAAGGAGCATATTGTTTTTGCTTCATTAACTCAGTTACGCGTTGACCATGTTCAAGTTGCTTACGAGTTGCTTCGTCAAGATCAGAAGCAAACTGAGCAAACGCAGCCAATTCACGGTATTGCGCTAAAGCGGTACGGATACCACCAGACAATTTTTTGATGATCTTAGTTTGAGCAGAACCACCAACACGAGATACAGAGATACCCGCGTTCACAGCAGGACGGATACCTGCGTTGAATAATGATGTTTCTAAGAAGATCTGACCGTCAGTAATCGAAATTACGTTTGTAGGTACGAATGCAGATACGTCACCAGCTTGAGTTTCAATAATCGGTAATGCAGTTAAAGAACCAGTTTGACCTTTAACTTCGCCGTTAGTGAATTTCTCAACATAGTCAGCAGAAACGCGAGAAGCACGTTCAAGAAGACGAGAGTGAAGATAGAATACGTCACCTGGATACGCTTCACGACCTGGTGGACGACGTAACAATAATGAAATTTGACGGTAAGCAACAGCTTGCTTAGACAAATCATCATAAATAATTAACGCATCTTCACCACGATCACGGAAGTATTCACCCATTGTACAACCAGAGTACGGAGCTAAATACTGCATTGCTGCAGGATCAGCTGCCGCAGCTGCGACAACAGTTGTATACGCCATAGCGCCAGTTTCTTCTAGCTTACGTACAACGTTTGCAATTGTTGATTGTTTTTGACCAATCGCAACGTATACACATTTAATGCCAGAGTTTTTCTGAGCGATGATCGCATCGATCGCCATTGCTGTTTTACCAGTTTGACGGTCACCAATAATCAACTCACGCTGACCACGACCTACAGGGATCATGGTATCAACTGATTTATAACCAGTTTGAACAGGTTCGTCGACAGACTGACGCCAAATTACACCTGGTGCTACTTTTTCAACAGCATCAGTAAGTTTTGCATCAATAGGGCCTTTACCATCAATTGGATTACCCAAAGCGTCTACGACACGGCCAAGAAGTTCAGGACCAACTGGAACTTCTAATACACGACCTGTACAACGAGCTTTTTGACCTTCTTGCAGGCTTAGGTAGTTACCTAAAACAACGGCACCCACTGAATCCTGTTCTAGGTTCAGTGCCATACCAAATAAGCCGCCGTCGAATTCGATCATTTCACCGTACATTGCATCCGCAAGACCGTGAATACGCACGATACCGTCAGATACCATGACGATGGTACCTTCGTTCTTAGCGGTCGCGCTGGTGTCCAGATCGCCGATACGCTGTTTAATGAGCGCACTGATCTCGGATGGATTCAGTTGTTGCATTGCGCTATTCCTCAATCTTTTTTAAGTTCAGTCTTTTTGCAATTACGCAAGAAGACGAGTCCGCATTTTTTCAAGCTTGTTAAGCGCAGAGTCATCTATCACTTGGTCGCCTGCACGAATCACAACACCTGCGATTAACGCTGGATTAACGCTAACAGTAACATGAACTGTTCTGTTGAAACGTTTTTCAAGCGCATGAGCTAAAATGTGCTCTTGTGTCGCATCAATTGGGAAAGCAGATTCAACTTCTACTTCCAATGTGTTGTTGTTCTGCGATTTAAGTAATTCGTATTCTGCTTCGATTTCAGGCAATAAAGTTAAACGATCATTGTCTGCAAGAAGTGTCAAAAAGTTCGACACTGATTGAGATTGATCTTCACCTAAAACCTTAGCAAAAAGACCTACTTGTTCCGCAGGAGTCAGCTCAGGGCGATTTAAATAAGCGGAAAATGCTTCATCTTGCACCGCAGCACTGAGCAGTTGTAACGCATTTGACCAAGCGTCAGTTGCATTCTGCTCAGATGCATAAGCAAATGCTGCTTTGGCGTAAGGGCGTGCTAACGTCAAGAGTTCAGCCATATTCGCCTCGCTTAAAGTTTAGCAGCCAGCTGAGTCAGCATGGCATTATGAGCTTCTGCGTCAACTTGTTGGTTCAGAATTTTTTCTGCGCCAGCAACTGCCAAAGCAGCAACTTGTTGACGTAATTCTTCGCGAGCAGCATTGATATCTTGATCAACAGTTTCTTTCGCCTGTTGACGAATACGCTCACCTTCAGCTGATGCTTGGGTACGAGCTTCTTCTACCAATTGTGCTGCACGACGGTTCGCTTGTTCGATCAATTGAGCCGCTTGTGCTTTTGCTGCGTCTAACTCTGCCTTAACTTGTGCTTGCGCATCAGCAAGGTCAGCTTTTGCTTTTTCAGCAGCATTTAAGCCATCAGCAATTTTACGCTGACGCTCACTAATCGCATTGATTAGTGGTGGCCAAACAAACTTCATGCAGAATGCGACGAACATCGCAAATGCAATTGCTTGACCAATCAATGTGAGGTTGATATTCATTTCGCTATTCCTCAATATGTGGATTTAGGAATTAAGCTATTAACCTACAAATGGATTAGCGAAGATGAAGAACAAGCCAATACCAACACCGATCATAGGCACAGCATCAAGAAGACCCGCAATTAAGAACATACGAGTTTGAAGTTGTGGAGCCAATTCTGGTTGACGAGCAACAGCTTCTAAGAAGCGACCACCTAAAAGACCGAAACCAATCGCAGTACCTAAAGCACCGAAAGCGATCAAGATAGCAGATGCAATTGCAACTAGACCTAAAGTGAGTTCCATGAAAAATTCCTCAGAGGTTAGGTTATTACCAAATTAAACTAAAATTTAAGCCCAACCATCAGGTGATAGTTAGGCAATACCATTAATGCTTTTCGCTTGCCATGCTCAAGTAAACGATGGTCAGCATCATAAAAATAAATGCTTGCAGCGTGATTACAAGAATGTGGAAGATAGCCCAAGGCACAGATAACGCCCACTGGATCCAGAACGGCAATAATGCGATCAAGATGAAGATCAACTCACCCGCATACATGTTACCGAACAGTCGTAGAGCCAACGAAACTGGACGAGCAAGGAAAGTTACTAATTCCAAAATTAAGTTCACTGGAATCAATAACGCTTTTGCAACTGGGTTACTTGGGTTAAATGGGTTAAGTGCCAATTCACCGACGAAACCGCCGATCCCTTTTTCACGAATACTATAGAACAAAATTAACGCAAATACTGACAACGACATACCTAAAGTAATGTTAGGGTCAGTAGATGGAACAACCTTGAAGTAAACGTGGTGAGGGTCCATACCAAATACGCTTGCACCAATTTGTTGAGCTAGATAAGGAATCCAGTCAACAGGAATCAAGTCCATTGCGTTCATGAGGAAAATCCACACGAAAATGGTCAATGATAAAGGAGCAATTAAGCGTGATTTGCCGTGGAAAGTATCACGTACACTTGAGTCTACAAACTCGATAATCATTTCAATTGCAGACTGGAATTTAGTTGGAACGCCCGCATTTGCAGCTTTCGCAACTGTCCAGAATAACAAACAGAAAATCACACCAAGTCCGATAGACCAACCCATTGAATCCAAGTGAATTGCAGTGAACCCCATCGATTGAGCTTCTTCAGCAGTCTCAGCTAACTTCCATGTACCATCAGGCATTTTGCCATAGGTCATATTGGTCAAGTGATGCTTGATATACTCGGTCGAAGTCAGGGCATGTTCTTCAGCAGCCATAAATCACACCTGGTCAATGTCAATCATTAAAAAGGAGAGAAACGAATCTTGCGGACTGCAATGACCCCGCTTCTACTCCCAAAAATCTCAAATGTGTTTTACCCTCGTTTTTGTAGTCGCGACACCCAAAATGGCGCGACCCACGACATCGCTTGTACGAGAATAAATCCACTAAACAATGCAACCGGTGACAGCGGTTTAACATTGCTCAAAATTAATATAAAACCCACGATCACAATCGCAAACTTACCAAGCATCCCTCGATACATGTTCAGCATGACTTGTTTTGATGCTCTAGCGCCTGCCGTTCTAAACGACTGCCAAGCAAAATAACAATGTGCCAACCAACATACCAAAGCTCCAAGCGCAGCACTTAACGCGGCAGTTGTATCTTTAATCACCCATGCAAGTAATGCTGCAACAGGAATCATACATGCTTGTAAGAAGACCAAAGCTTTTGCTAATCGTCGGTCAATCATGCGACTAGTTCGGCTCATTTTTTACCCACTTACAGCGTAACTGCTTGACAAGTTTTGTTGATGATCGTTTCGAATCGCAGGCATTATAGAGTTACACCCCTGAACATGCAATCTTTTCTCGACTTAAGTCTGCTTTTTTCGTTACCATATTTTCTGACGATAGAGTCAACTCATTTTTATTTTTTTCATCATTTTTGCGCACTTAATACGCACTTATCGGTTTTTGAAGCCAATTTTTTCCAAGCAGTCACGAAATTGTCTTCTCCACGCATACTTTCATCGGCTGACTCGAAAACTAATGGGTTCAGTTTCTGATATTGACTCGGTGTTGCTGAAATTTCAGCCAATAAACACATTTGTGTCTTCGGACGGTTATCTTTTAAGTATTTTATTTGAGCAGCTGTTGGCGCAATATGAGGGTCATCCGTAAGCGCACCTGAAAATTTTAGATTTAAGGCTCTTTCAAGATATTGATAGGCATCATGATAAGACCAATATGGCTTGGCCTTATTCGAACTATCGAATTGTTGTGATGCTTGTAACATCTGTTGAGCAAAGTCTTTGGCATTGGCAAGGTATTTTGCCTTACTTTCTGGATACTGTTGCCCACGTAAAGTCGCGATGAAGAACGCAATACGAACGGCATTATTTGGCTCTAGCCACACATGACTATCAATCGTATTCGGTAAAGCATTACCACGCAAACTACGTAGCGGTAAAATTGTTAAAATGCCTGAGTCTAAAAGTGCAATCGCCTTTTTGTTCTGCCCGAGTAATTTTTCTAAGGGTGCCTCATGAACCTTGCCCAACCAAATCACCAAAGAAGCATCTTGAATTGCCTTACGATGTGCCGGTGTAAGTTGTACATCATGACCACTTTGATCGCCCAATAGCAACACAGGCTCTTCTACATCTTTGGTCACTTCTTTCGCAATTAAGTAAATTGGATGTGTTGACACAACTAAACTTTGCGTCCACCCCCATGTACTGAACATCGAAACGAAAACAAAAATGAGAAGGCGGGACATCACAGTATTACTCAAAAAGCGAAGCATGTTATAATATAACAAAAGTGGATGATTGCCTACGTCTATTTTTTGCTACACCCAGCTACCTATCGTGATGTCTACTATATATAGATAGTTATAAATGATTTGCATGATATGATAGCTGCAAAACAATGAGGACAACTTATGAGTTCTTGTTCACATGAACATGATAATGCTTTACACGGTGTTCACGGCCATCATGATATCAAAGCTCGACTTGCTGAAGCAGAGATTCTTTGTACTGCGGTTGGCGCACGCCTCACACCTTTACGTAAAGAAGTGCTTGAACTCATTTTAAATGCCTCTGCACCAATGGGTGCTTATGACTTATTGGCAAAAATAAAAGGTCAAGCAGACCGCCCTGCTGCCCCGCCTACAGTTTATCGAACATTGGATTTCTTATTAGAAAAAGGCTTAATTCATCGCCTCACTTCTATTAATGCCTATATTCCATGTTGTCATCCGCGCGAAGGACATCAGGCAGCATTTTTAATTTGTACTGAATGTCATTCTGTAAAAGAAGCTTCAGCTCAAGGCTTAATTCAACAACTTGATCAACTTGCTGCCTCAGACCAATTTTCTGCTCAACACAGCATTATTGAGATTTCAGGAAAATGTCATCAGTGCAGCACACACCAGTAACACCACCCATCATTCGATTAGAGAATATTTCTGTTCGTCGAGATGAACGAGATATTTTGCGTAATGTCGATTTCGCTTTACAGGCAAAAGAGATTGTGACACTTATCGGCCCGAATGGTGCTGGCAAATCAACATTAATTAAAATCTTGCTTGGCATTATGTCGCCAAATAAAGGAAAGGTTCATTTTTCTAAAAAATTAAAAATGGCTTATGTACCACAGAAGTTCAACCCTTCTGCTAGCCTTCCTTTACGTGTGCAAGATCTACTGGATTTAGAAGTTTGCGAAAATAATCTTCGTCAAGAAATTGTTCGCGATACAGGTATTCAAAAACTACAGCAATCCAAGGTACAGCAACTTTCAGGTGGTGAACGTCAACGCGTTCTTTTAGCCCGTGCTTTACTCCGCCAACCTGATATTTTAGTGCTTGATGAACCAATGCAAGGTTTAGATATTCAGTCCGAAGCAGAACTTTATGAGTATGTTCGTAGCTTACCTGAGCGTTATGGTTGTGCAGTACTGATGGTTTCTCATGATCTGCAATGGGTCATGCAAGGTACTCATCGTGTTGTATGTCTAAACAAACATATTTGTTGTAGCGGTCTACCTGAGAGCATCCAGCAGCATCCAGAGTATCAAGCGATTTTCGGTACGCAACGAATGTTCTATCAGCATCACCATAATCATTGTGGACATAGCGACCATGCTGAACCCTGTTCACATGACCCTCGCCCACATATTCATCCCGAACCAAAGGTCTAAGCCATGATGGAATGGTTACAACTGCTCTTACCTGCTTGGATCATGGGGAGTCTGTTAGTTTTTCTCACCGCCCCTCTCGGCTGTCTGATGCTATGGCGAAGAATGTCTTTCTTTGCCGACACGATGGCACACGGTACTTTGCTCGGTGTGGCAATCGCAGGAATTCTACATTTACCCTTTTGGCTGGGGGTTGGCTGTTTAGCCGCGCTGTTAGTGGCAATTTTATGGATTTTGCATGATTCACGCTTACCTAATGATGCGCTGCTTGCACTCTGTTCAGCCACACTTCTGTGTTCAGGTTTACTACTGATTCAGCAAGTACCGAGCTTACGTCCTGAATTGCTCAGCTATTTATTTGGTGATCTATTAAGTATCGAATGGGCTGATTTACCCATATTTGCAATCGTGATTAGTGCTGCACTTGTCGTACTCTATCGCGCTTGGTCTGCACAAATTCAAATTGCGATTGATCCAGACATTGCCATGAGTGAAGGGGTCAATGCGAACTGGCAACGTCTAATCTTTATGTTACTACTCGCTTTATTTACCGTCCTCGCTTTACGTGCCGTTGGCTCCTTGCTTATGGGCGCACTACTGGTTATTCCTGCCTTAAGTGCTCGTTTACTCGCGCACTCCCCCAAACAAATGGTGATTTGGGCTTTTGTCTTGGCACAATTTGGCGTAACTGTCGGTTTATGGTCGAGTGCTGCCTTAAATATCGCAACAGGTTTAAGCATTGTGTTATGTATGGCACTTACTTTCGCAGCAATTTTTGCAGCGCAAAAATTTAAATCAATGGCACCTTCGTCAGTAAGTGATTAACTCGCTTGCTGAATCGCACTCAGCAATGCCGCCGCACAGCTAAACATCACAGCAAAACTACGATTTAAATATTTTTGTTGTTTCGGTGAGCGAAGTAACCTCAATATTTTTGATGCGAGTCCTGTATAAGCTGCCATCACGATCAAATCAATCATCACCATCGTGATTGCCATGATCAGATATTGCAGCCATTGTGGTCGACTTAAATCTAAAAACTGCGGCAGTACAGCCAATAAAAAGACGATCGCTTTGGGATTACTCATATTGACGATAAAGCCTTTGAAGACCAATACCGAAGCTGATGTATTTTTCTGTTCAGTTTGTATATCAATCGTTTGAACAGGTGCAGTCCACTGCGCATAAGCCAAATACAACAAATAAATCACACCAAACCATTTCACGACTTGGAATGCCCAAGGCGTTGTGGCAAAAAGTACCCCCACCCCTGCTGCGACAATCAAAATTTGAATGATTAAAGCCAGTTGAAGACCAATCGCATTCCAATAACCATGTCTAAAGCCATAGTTCAAGCCACTCGACATCGATGCGATAGCACCTGCTCCTGGAGAGAGACTAATCACCCAACACGCCAACATGAAGGCAAACCACATTTGAAAGGCCATAATTAAACAGACAAATAAAAGTGGAATTATACCGTTTTATTACCGCAATTTGCTGCTATTTCATACAGTAAAAAAGAATAAATAAACTATTAAGCAGCAACAACATCAGGCACAATATTTCTTTTTGTCGTCTTTCTAAAAATAACTGAGGAGATATTAATGACTGCTCAATCTGTCATTCTTCCATTACCTTCTGATCATGCACGTTTTATTGTTTTACGTTTAAAAGATTTAACTGTTTCTGAATTAAAACAACAAATTGAAGCATTACTATCGACTCGTGACCGTTTAATTACCCAGCATCCAAATGATCAGATCAAAACAGCCATCGCTTTTGGTCCTGAGCTTTGGGCAAAACTTTATTCAGAAACGCCTCAAGGTTTTAAGCAACTTGATCCTCAGCAAGGTGCTTTTAATATGCCTGTCGTTCCTGCGGATGTGTTTATTCATATTGCCAGCGCAAGAGCAGATATTTGTTTTGCAATTAGCCAAGCCTTCTTTCACGACATTCAGGATAAAGTTGAAGTTCTAGATGAGCGTGCCTGCTTCCGATTCTTTGATGGTCGTGATATGACTGGCTTTATTGATGGTACTGAAAATCCTCAGTTCCCAGATGATCGTGCTGAAACGGCGCTGCTTCCTGAACAAGCCAATACTTTTGCAGATGGCAGCTTTATCTTTGCACAACGCTATATTCATGATTTAGCGAAATGGCAAAAACTCAAAGTCGATGCACAAGAACATGTTTTTGGTCGCACCAAGCTTGAATCAATCGAGTTAGATGACGACGTAAAACCTGAGAACGCACATGTTGCACGAACTGTGGTTGAAGATGAACAAGGTGAAGAAATGGAAATCTTACGCCACAGCCTACCTTATGGCGATGGTAATGGTGAGCAAGGTTTGTTTTTCGTGGCTTATACCAATGACTTAACCATTATCGATGCCATGCTAAAACGCATGTTTGGCACATCAGGTGATGGTATCCATGATCGCCTATTACATTTCACTACAGCAATTGATGGTGCGTATTACTTTGCGCCAAGTGATGAGTTACTCGAAGAAATTTTAGAGGCATAAAAAAGGAGCATTAAGCTCCTTTTTTCGTTCTATTAAAATGGAATTCGCTTATAACGACGATATTCTGGATGCCAAAAAGACTCTTCGATTTTTTGCTTCAGCAACTCATCATTGATCATCACAGCAACGCCATCCTGAATCGCAGCTTTTGCAACATCAAACGCAATCACTTTTGAAACACTTTGAATCTCACCTAATGACGGTAATAAATCAGCTTCAGGATCTTGCAGCAACGGCGAACAATCTGCCAATGCACGACTTGATGCCATCAACATATTTTCAGTAATTCGAGTCGCACCACTCGCTACAACACCCAAACCGATACCTGGGAAAATATAAGAGTTATTGCATTGTGCAATGTGATACAACTTACCTTGATAATTTACTGGAGCAAATGGACTACCTGTTGCAATCAATGCTCGCCCTTCCGTCCATTGCACGATATCTGCTGGAACAGCTTCAACACGAGAGGTTGGATTAGACAAAGGCATCACGATAGGACGTTCACAATGCTGTGCCAATGTCTTAATAATTTGTTCAGTGAAGAGCCCTGGTTGTCCTGAAACACCAATTAATACTGTCGGTTTGGCATTCTGCACAACATCCATCAATGAAATCACTTCATCGATATTTGCCCATTGCTCTACAACTTCGGCCTTTTGCGCCAACTTACGTTGGAAATCGAGTAAATTTGGCTGATTTTCAGTAATCAATCCAAAGCGATCTACCATGAATACGCGTGCACGCGCTTCAGCATCAGTCAAACCTTCTGCAACCATTTGCAGGATGATTTGCTCTGCGATACCACACCCAGCTGAACCAGCACCTAAGAACGTTACAACCTGATCTTTTAACTGCTTGCCAGCAGCTTTACTCGCTGCCAATAAACTACCGACAGAAACCGCAGCTGTACCTTGAATATCATCATTAAAGCAGCAGATTTTGTCACGATACTTTTCTAAAAGCGGCATCGCATTTTTTTGCGCAAAATCTTCAAACTGGATTAACGCTTTAGGCCAACGACGCTTAATTGCAGTAATAACATCATCGACAAAGTCATAATATTCATCACCACTAATACGTGGCTGACGCCATCCCATATAAATCGGGTCATTTAACAATTGTTGATTATTGGTTCCAACATCAATGGTGATCGGTAGCGTATAAGCTGGGCTAATCCCACCACAAGCGGTATAAAGTGACAACTTGCCGATTGGGATACCCATACCACCAATCCCTTGGTCACCCAAACCTAAGATCCGCTCACCATCCGTAATCACAATGACTTTTACATTGTTTTTATTCACATTTTGCAAAATATCTTCGATAAAATCGCGATCTGGATATGAAATGAAAATACCACGATGGCGGCGATAGATATCCGAGAAACGCTGACATGCTTCACCCACCGTCGGTGTGTAAATCACTGGCATCATTTCTTCTAAATGATTTTCGATCAGATGATAGAACAACGTCTCATTGGTATCTTGAATATTGCGCAAATAGATGTGTTTATTTATATCGTCATTAAATGAACAGAACTGTTGATACGAGCGCTGGCTTTGTTCTTCTATGGTCTCAATAATATGAGGCAGTAAACCGTGTAAATTAAAATTGCTACGTTCTTCTTGGGTAAAAGCAGAACCTTTGTTGAGTAGTGGTAACTCTAAAAGTGTATAACCTGCATAAGGGATGTAAAGAGAGTGTTTATTTGGGTTTCCTGATGTCATTGCCTATCTCATTTGCCTGCTTAGCATCTGAAAAGTATGTCTTTCATACTTTGCAAAATGCTTTGTACCTATAAGCTTAAGGCCATTTCTCATAAAAATGGTATTTTAAAAAGTGATACTCATTTTGCTGAGTATTCAATAAAAACATACTATAAAAATAATTCAAGTAAATACTTTTATTTCAAACATTTACAGAAATACGATATAAACACCTTATCCTTCCATCATTTTTGTTTAATCTTTAATTTGTATTTAAATCATTTTATTTAAAAATACCAAAATCCATTTTCGAAATATTCATTTTACATTTCACGTATTTCCAATTCTTTCCTCATCATTTATCAATTGAGAATGAGCAGAATCTAATCATCAAATCTTCGATTATCACCATACAAAAACTTTCAAAGCACGCTCCACTCTAAAGGGTAATGAATTACCAAATTTATGCATTTACAGCGGAAATGTCTCCCCTAAATGGGGCGAAATTTGCTATATTTAGCGTTTTTCCGCGACATTTATTTCGGTAACTATGAATACGGCAATACAAGCAGCTCTTGATCATGCGGTGCAATCCCTTCAACAACAAGGGGTACTTCCTTCAGATTGGACAAACACGAGCCATTTAACCCGTACTAAAGACCGAAGTCACGGTGACTTTGCTTCAAATATTGCCATGATCGGCTCAAAAGCAGCAGGTATGAAACCTCGTGATCTTGCTGAAAAAATCCTAGCAGCACTTCCAGAAGTTGCTGATATTAGTAAAGCAGAAATCGCTGGTCCAGGATTCATTAACTTCTTTCTAAATGCTGATCAACGCTTTGCTGTGCTCGACCAAATTCAAGCACAGAAAGATCAATATGGTCGTAGCCAAGTGAATGCTGCGAAAAAAATCCAAGTTGAGTTTGTATCAGCGAACCCTACTTCTAGCCTACATGTTGGGCATGGTCGTGGCGCTGCTTACGGCATGACCGTTGCAAACTTATTAGAGGCAACTGGCGCTAAAGTTGATCGCGAATACTATGTCAATGACGCTGGTCGTCAAATGGATATTTTGGCAACATCAACCTATTTACGTTATTTAGAGCTTACAGGTCAAACACTTGTTTTCCCTAAAAATGCATACCAAGGCGACTATGTAAAAGAGATCGCTCAAAGCATTATTGATAAAGATGGCGATGCGCATGTACGCCCTGTTGCCGATATCTATAAAGATGTTCCTGAAGATGTTCAATACGCAGAAGAACTTGACGCGGAAGGCAATAAAGTTGTTCTTTCAGGCGACAAAGAAAAACATATCGATGGTTTAATCGCAAACTCGCAACAACAGTTAGGCGTAGGCTATCGTGTTTTCCATCAAGCAGCATTACACGCAATCTTAGATGACATCAAAGATGACCTTGCTGACTTTGGTGTGACCTTTGATAAATGGTTTAGCGAAGCATCATTGACAGAAAAGATTCATGAAGCATTAACAACACTTGATCAGCGTGGTTTCCTCTACGAAAAAGATGGCAACATCTGGTTCAAATCGACAGAATTTGGCGATGAGAAAGACCGTGTTGTTAAACGTCGTAATGGTCAAACCACGTATTTCGCATCTGATATTGCTTACCACCTAAATAAACTGCAACGTGGCTATACAGACCTCATTGATATTTGGGGCTCTGACCACCACGGTTATATTTCACGTGTGAAAGCTGCAATCGACGCAATGGGTTATGACTCAAAGAAACTGACTGTACTTTTAGTTCAATTCGTCAGTTTATGGCGTGGCGGTGAGATGGTACAAATGTCATCTCGTTCAGGTCAGTTCGTGACTTTACGTGATTTGCGTAAAGAAGTCGGCAACGATGCGGCGCGTTTCTACTACGTGATGCGTAAATCTGAACAACACATCGACTTTGATTTAGACCTTGCCGTTTCGCAAAGTAAAGACAATGCGGTGTATTACATCCAATATGCACATGCGCGTGTCAACAGTATTCTTAACCGTGCTAAAGAAAAAGAAATTGCATTTGATGTCGCAACTGCACGCCAAGTTGCTGATCTTTTAACTTTAGACACAGAAACAGAAATTTTAGCGAAATTAGCAGCTTATCCTGAGATTGTTATTCGTGCAGCAAATGTTTGTGAACCGCACCAAATCGGCAATTATTTGAAAGATTTAGCGGCACTATTTCATGGCTGGTATGCTCAAGATGGCGTAAAATTTGTTGATGAAACAAATACTCCGTTGTCTCAAGCACGTTTACTACTTTCAGTTAACGTACAGCAAGTATTACGCAACGGTTTAGAGCTTTTGGGCGTGTCTGCACCTGAGGCGATGTAATCAGCAAAGTAATGCTTTGCACATCGTCGCAAGACAAGGGCTATGCCCGCGTGGCGATGTAATCAGCAAAGTAATGCTTTGCACATCGTCGCAAGACAAGAGCTATGCTCGCGTAGTGATGTAATCAGCAAAGTAACGCTTTGCACATCGTCGCAAGACAAGGGCTGTACCCGCGTAGCGATGTAATTAGCAAAAAGCTATGCTCAAAACAATGTTGCTCGCAGCATTTTGATATCGTCATTCGTTTGCTGTTGATTTCTCAACCGCTTCACTAGACGATATATTGATAAAAATACGACAAACAAAGCATTATTTTTTACAGATAGTGCTTTGTTTCTCAGAAGATTCAAGTTACAAATAACATAATAGGATCAAGAGGAATTTCAGGTGTTTGGAAAAACGCAACGTGGTGTATCTGAACGACCAAATAAGCCCAAGAAACCACTTATTCCCAAGTGGCTAGGAATGCTTGTGGCAATTCTAGCGATCCTATGTGTTGCCGTTATGCTAATGCTTTGGCAGCCTTGGCAACCCGTCCCGACAAAAACACAAGTGACCTCTGAACATTATCAAGAAGAAGATACCAACAAGGATTATCGCTTCTATGATTTACTACCGCAGCAACAAGTTACGCCTATTCCTGAACAAGCTGTTCCTGAAACCAAGCAAGAAGGCAACGTGGTCATTATTGAATCACCTAAACCTGAAACTACAACAACCGAAGATTCAGCAACACTAACACCAACTGAGCCGACTACACCCGTCGCAGCGACTTATATTTTACAAGTTCGTAGTTATCCTGATCCTGATAGTGCTGATGCACGACGCGCGGAGATTATTTTGAATGGCTTGTCTGCGGATGTGGTAAAAACTGTCGAAAATGGTCAAACATGGTATCGTGTTTTTTCAGGGCCTTATGATAGCCAAGATGCTGCTTTAGCCGCACAACAAACACTACAACATAGCGGAATTGATTCAATCGTGATTAAACGTTAATCAAAAGATAGAACATAAAAAAGGAACGATAAATCGTTCCTTTTTTGTTTTGATCACCACATTATGAGCATTCGGAATCAAGGCTTTTTTGTTCAGCTTTTTGGAAAGCTGATCGCTGTTGAATACGCTGTACAAATGCTTGAATATTAGGATATTTTCCATGTAAACGCTTTTGTAATGCAATCAATGGAAATGCCATCTGAATATCGGCAAATGAAAATTCACCTGCAAAGTAATCATGCTTTGATAAATATTGCTCAAGATACAAAATATGTTCTTTGACACGAGGACGGACAAATCCAGCCTTTACCCCACCGGTAATCTTTTCTGCAACTGGGCGAACTATCCAAGGCACATGCTTGCTGACATTATTCATCACCAAGGTCATGACCAATAAAGGCATGAGAGAGCCTTCTGCATAATGCATCCAATAATAATATTGGCGCTGATCTTTCAAATCTTGCGGTCTAAATTGTTGTTGCTGATCATAGCGTTGCTGCAAATAATCCAAGATCACAGCAGATTCAACAATCACATCACCATCATCAACTAAAATTGGCGCTTTCCCAAGCGGATGAATTTGCTTGAGATCTTCTGGAGCTGCGTAACTTGAGGTCCTTTGATAAAGCTCAACTTGATAATCATCGATACCAAGTTCCTCTAACGCCCACAATATTCGGAATGAACGAGAACATTGTAGATAATGTAAGGTAATCATTTTTGTGCCTGCTTTGTGCTACGCAACTGCCGTTTTTAGTCCCTCTAACAGTTGCGTTTAGAATTATGTTTTGCCAAAGCACAATAGCACTATCAACTTAAAGAATCATGGTCTGAATGTCTAAACTACGTAACAAAGTTTTAGTAACAGGGGTTTTGCTACAGACATTGAGAAGTTTTTCTTTTAAGTCTTGTGAAATAGGTTGTTCAAATATTAATCGACGCTCAATATGCTCTTGCTGCTCACGATTGGTATAGAAATCGACCTCCACTGCAAACTCCCCCAACTCGATTTCCTTATGTTGTGCATACATCCGCAAGGTGATCATGGTACATGACGCTAAACTTGCTGTTAGAAAATCATAAGGTGCTGGCCCAGTATCATGACCACCAAAAGATTCAGGTTTATCTGTCAAATAATGATGTTTGCCACTTGTGACTTCACCTTTCCAAGGTTCAGCAAATGTTTGGACTTTTGAACTTGCGATAATACTCATTTTGAAGCCCTCATTTGCTCAGGCAATACAGGTGCTTCCAATCGCTTACCTTGATAATCAGGAATCTCACCAAAACGTGCATCATGATTAATCCAATCTTCACGAGCTTGTTGCAAATCCTCCATGGTGCGTCCAACGAAGTTCCACCACAGTAAGATCGGTGATTCAAATGGCTCGCCACCAATCAATAGCACACGATGTCCTTGCGTCAGTTCAACTTCTATTTCCGTTAAACCTGTTTCCAACACCACCATATTATCAGCATCTAGTTCGTGCCCATTTACGCGTGCTGTCCCCTCTAATGCCATGAAGGCATATTCAAATTTTGGGTTGAGTGGAATACGAGTTTTGGTGTTAGCTTGTGCCGTGAGATCCACACCAACCAATGGGGTATGAACTTGCACTGGTGAAACTGTCTCTAAGAAATCACCAACCAACACAGTAAATTCAACTTGATCTTTACTTACCACAGGCAATTCTGGATAGTGTTCAAACTTCGGATCCATATTGCGTTTATCATCAGGCAAAGCAATCCAAAGCTGCGCTGCATGCATCTTGGTTTCTGTATCTGGTGCAACTTCAGTATGTGAAATCCCATGCCCCGCAGTCATGAGATTGACCTGTTTTGGACGAATCAGTTGTTTAGAACCAAGGCTATCAGTATGCATCATGGTGCCTTCAATCATCCATGTAAATGTTTGCAAACCAATATGGGGGTGTGGCCCGACATCCAAACCATCTCCTGCAGGGAAACTCACAGGCCCAGCATGATCAAGGAAACACCATGCGCCAACTAAACGCTTATTACGGCTAGGTAAAGCCCGCTTAATCACTGTCCCCTTGCCAATTTCTGCGGAACGAATTTTAAAGTCTTGAATAAATTGATCGATGTAGGTTTCGCAGTCTTTTGAATCTGAAATATCGTAATCATTATTATTGCTCATGATCTCGCTCTCTTTTACCTATGCTATTGCAATGAGTTGTTTTATTGATCTTAACAACACCATCTAGCTTCTATATAGTCTTTTGGTAATACGCTGAGTGCCATCCATGAGACAATCCAAATTTCACTAATTCATTTCATTCCTAATACATTTAACCTTAAATACGTTGATCTATATGGCACTAGTTTATTGCGGTGTCATATCTACAATCAGGCTGGTTAAACGTCTTACCAATGGTAAAAAAATCAAAACCACGGGATAAGCAATCAACCATGAGAATAGCCAAGTTGAAAGCCATTTTATCGTAAAACCATCGATCAACCCGATATTCATCAATAAGTTAATGAATGATAATGTTGCACTCATCAGCCCTGACAATATCAATGGAATAATCCAAGCGGCGTATTTTGCAGGTAATTTAGAAAACAATGGCTTCTTTGTTTGTTGCACGCTATTTGCATCCATATTGATTAAGCCTATTTCTTTACATGTTGTTTTAGATTTTTCATGAATTGACCAAACTGCGGTAAGAACTCCTCGAATAATGGATGATCTTTATGTTCCAACATGACTTCACTAAAAAGCTTTAAGCCCACAGCAAAAGATTTAGTGGTTTGATCATCAAAAAATTCAGCGCCTTTTAAGCGTTCAACAATTTGAAAAATATCATCATGATTACCTGTGTAAAACTCTAAGCGCTCGGTGTACGTTGAAGCCTGCCCTTTCGCATCTTTTAAATGTTGCACGGTGACATGGTATTGATGTTGTTTCATAAGTTTTCTCTAAATTGATATTGGATAAGGTATTTATAAACGGCCAATTGCTATTGCTGCTTGATCGATCTTTTCAGCAATTTGGTAAATCTGTTCTTGCTGTAAATCAGCAATATTGAGTTTTAGACGCAATGCTGTTTTAAGGTTTTCCATTGCTCGATGAATCTCAATGAGCTGATCGTTATTATGAATTTCACGTCTAAGTCTTAGTTTTTCTAGCAATGCTTCAAGCTTATCTTGTTGCTCTTGCAAGTAAGCCTCACCAAGCTGAGTGACTTGGTATTGCTTACGCTCTGCATCTAGCAATGAAATAAAATTCATTTCTTCCAAATTGGTTAATGTTGGATAAATCGTTCCCGCACTGGGCGTATATCCATCACCCACTAGATCACTAATTTCTTTAATGATTTCATAACCATGTTTTGGGCTTTGTTGGATTAAATGCAGCACTAACAGTTTCATGCGACCTGATTCAAACAAGCGCCCACGACGACCTGTTCGGTGATGCTCTCGATAATGTGAATCATGTTCGCCTTCATGATGATGATCTGATTGATGTCTCATCTTTATTTTTCTCATATTGCAAAATTTATGCATGTTAAGATATATCTTAAATAGTCTTATTGCAAACTAAGATATATCTTTAAATTTTAAGATTTTGATATTAAATGAGTTATTTATTTTTAAGTAAGCGATTTAAAAGAATTAAGTAATAAAAAAAGAGCGACTAGGCGCTCTTTTTAATGGAAATAGGTATCACAAATTTTTGAAAAGTAAATAAGTTATTCCAAACACAACCTTTCTAAATTTTATAAAGTTCAAATTAATTTTATAAAGATTTGAAAAATTTAATTTATTTTAATATAACGCCCATTATGTGAAATGGATATGATAAGAGAGATTTACTAGTATTAGATAAGTTAAGTTTTTCGTAGCTTTAGAAATGAAATCAGTACGTATTTTTTGTTTATTATATTTCATTACCTTGAATATAACTTATGCAAAAACAGAGCAGGAATATATGAACCCAAATATTGAACAAATTACGGATTTTGCAACTCAAGGGGATGATGATTCTCAAGTAAAATTAGGACTTTTATATCTTTATGGAGTTGGCGTTGAGCATAATTATGAGCTAGCAAAAAAATGGTTTGACGAGGCTGCCAAAAAATCTAATAGAGATGCTGAATATAATTTAGGTGTGATGTATGAATATGGCGATGGTGTATCTCAAGATTATAAATTAGCAGCAGAATGGTATCAAAAATCCGCGGCTCAAGGACGTGCTAATGCTCAATATAATCTAGGAAATTTTTACGCTAATGGGACGGGTGTTCCTCAAGATTATAATTTAGCTAGAAGTCTATTTGAACAGGCAGCAGCTCAGGGGCATGCTGATAGTGAATATAATTTAGGTGTGATGTATGAATATGGCGATGGTGTATCTCAAGATTATAAATTAGCAGCAGAATGGTATCAAAAATCTGCAGCACAAGGACATGCTAGTGCTCAATTTAATTTAGGCATTTTATATGTAAAAGGTCTAGGTATTCCTCAAGATTATAACTTAGCTAAAAGTTTCTTTGAACAGGCAGCAGCCCAAGGACATGAAAATGCCGAAATCATCATATCTCAATTAGCACCTTAGGATCATTTACAAAATTTTAAGATTTCTTAGATTTATATAGTACACCTTATACGAAATTAAGTTAGATTATTTAATAAATATCAAATACTTAATTCATTATAGAAAGCAAAAAGCCGACTTTTGTAAGTCGGCTTTTTTAATCTATTTTAGAAAGCCCACTGCCGCGAGCGCAGCTCTTGGCATAAATTTGGCTAAAAGCTATCGCTTTTAGAAAGCCCAAATTTACTCCCATTCAATCGTTGCTGGTGGTTTAGATGACACGTCATATACAACACGTGAAACATCTTTAATTTCGTTCATGATACGGGTTGAGATTTTATCAACCAATTCGTATGGCAAGTGAGCAAAACGCGCTGTCATAAAGTCAACGGTTTCAACCGCACGTAGTGCAATCACCCAGGCATAACGACGACCATCACCTACAACACCTACAGATTTCACAGGTTGGAATACTGCAAACGCTTGAGCAGTTTTGTCATACCAACCACTTGCACGAAGCTCTTGCATAAAGATGTCATCAGCAAGACGCAGAATATCTGCATATTCTTTTTTCACTTCACCCAAGATACGCACGCCCAAACCTGGACCTGGGAATGGATGACGGTAAATCATGCTATGAGGTAAACCTAAAGTTGTACCTAATTTACGAACTTCATCTTTAAACAAGTCACGTAATGGCTCAACAAGGTCAAATGCTAAATCTTCTGGTAAACCACCCACGTTGTGGTGTGATTTAATCACGTGTGCTTTACCTTGCTTGCTTGCAGCAGATTCGATCACATCAGGGTAAATCGTACCTTGTGCCAAGAATTTCACGCCATCAAGTTTACGTGCTTCTTCAGCAAATACTTCTATGAATTCACGACCAATGATTTTACGTTTTTTCTCAGGATCAACTTCACCTGCCAACGCAGTTAGGAAACGCTCTTCGGCATCAGCACGAATCACACGGATACCCATGTTATCAGCGAACATTTGCATCACTTGATCACCTTCGTTTAAACGAAGTAAGCCATTGTCTACAAATACACATGTAAGTTGATCGCCAATTGCCTTATGCAACAACGCAGCAACAACAGATGAATCTACACCACCAGACAAACCTAGAAGAACTTTTTCATCGCCGATTTGTGCACGTAATTGTTCTACACGAAGGTCGATAATGTGTTCAGGTGTCCAAAGACCGCGACAACCACAAATCTTATGCACAAAGTTAGAAAGTAATTCAGCACCTTTCGCTGTGTGGGTTACTTCAGGGTGGAATTGCACACCATAGAAACGACGAGTTTCATCGCTTACCGCAGCAAATGGGCAGCTTGGTGTACTTGCAGTGACTTGGAAACCTTCAGGAATCGCGCTGACTTTGTCGCCATGGCTCATCCAAACATGCAATTGGTTTTCACGATCTTGTAAGTTACCAATCAATTGATCACGAACAACGATGTCAACTTCTGCATAACCAAATTCATGTACTGTACCCGGCTCTACTTTACCGCCAAGCTGTTCAGACATGGTTTGTAAACCATAGCAAATACCCAAAACTGGTACACCAAGTTCAAATACCACTTGAGGTGCGCGTGGGCTACCCTCTTCATGTACACTCTCAGGGCCACCTGACAAAATAATCCCGTTCGGATTAAATGCACGAATGTCTTCTTCAGACATATCAAATGCAAACATTTCAGAGTAGACACCTGCTTCACGTACACGACGTGCAATGAGCTGGCTATATTGAGAGCCGAAATCCAAAATAAGGATACGATCTTCAGTAATTTGAGTATTGGTCGTCATGGCGAATCATAAAAGACAAATGAATTAAGCGCCATATTCTAACATTTTTCATGCATTGGCGCACCGCAATTCATCATCTATCTTACTTTTTAGATTTTGTTGTCAATTAGCACTGATATTTAAACTAAAATTCCACAGTAAAGAGTCTATTTAAGCGAGTTAAATCAACATTTCTTGTCAATTATGCTCAACACAAAACAAAAATTGGTGCTAAGATGATGAATCGAAAAATATGCATTACCATGGAAAGGTATTCAATCGACCTCATCGTTTCCTTTCATGTGATTGCGATGTCCTTGATACAAGGAAAACTAAAAATTCTAAAGATATTGGTGAACTGACCAATGTCCTAAAATATTTCACTATCCTCTATCGCTTGCCCGACCACGAGCAACAATTAGGACTTGAAGGACCAATACAATAATGTTTCAAGAAATGATTGCGGATTTTCATCAGAATTTCTGGTTATATATTTCGATCCCATTTATTAGTGGCTTTATTGGTTATATAACCAAAGTGATTGCGATCCAAATGATGTTCGCACCACTTGAATTTAAAGGGTTTAGATTATTTGGTCTTCCAATTGGATGGCAGGGAATCGTTCCTCGTAAAGCAGAAAAAATGGCAACCACTGCGGTTGAACTGATGACCTCCAAGCTCATCAAACCTGAAGAAATTTTTGCACGATTAGATCCAAAGCGTATCGCACAAGAAATCGAAAAACCTCTCATGGCAGCTGCCGAAGATATTACCCGTGAAGTTGCGCAACAATATCAACCCGGTTTATGGGAAGGCATGCCAGAGTTTGCACGTCAAAAACTGATCAAACGTGTTCAAGCCAAAGCGCCTGAAATCGTTGAACATATCATGGGTGAAGTACAAAAAGATGTTGCTAAGTACTTCGATATCAAACACATGGTCGTCAACAATCTACTCAAAGATAAACGCCTCCTCAACGAAATCTTTAAAAAAGTCGGCAAACAAGAATTTAAATTTTTTAGTAATGTCGGCTTTGTTTTTGGTTTCGCGATTGGTGTTGTGCAAATGCTGTGCTGGATCGTGACACAAGGTAAATACCCATGGATGTTGCCGATGTTTGGTGGCTTTGTCGGTTTCTTCAGTGACTGGATGGCGCTACAAATGATGTTCCGCCCGTTATATCCAAAGAAGGTGCTGGGCTACACATGGCAAGGTTTATTCATTAAACGTCAAAACGAGGTTGCCGCAGATTATGCTGCTTTGATCTCAAAACAATTACTGACATCTCGCAACATGATGGAGGAACTTTTCTCTGGGACGCACTCAGATAAAGTGATTGAATTAGTCAGCCGTCACGTCAAACAAGAAATTGATTTACAAGCAGGTATTGTGCGCCCATTGGTGGTTTATGCGATTGGTGGTGAGAAATACCAAAACCTTAAATCAGAAGTTGCTGAGCGTATTTTAAAACAGCTTCCAGATACCATGCGCTATGTTGAATCATATGCTGAAGATGCAATGAATGTTCGTAATACACTGGTGGAACGGATGCAGAAACTTAGTCCTGAAGAGTTTGAAGGCATGCTTCGCCCTGCATTTAAAGAAGATGAATGGTCTTTGATTATCGTGGGTGCTGTATTGGGTTTTCTTGTTGGGGAAATGCAAATTCACTTCATGTTATAAAAATTGCGATCATAAAAAAGGAAGCTGCTGCTTCCTTTTTTCTTGCTTAATGTGCAAGCTTTTCAACAGTGATCGCTTCAACATCTGTCGGTTTATAGCGATGTGTATCCACTTCGCCGACCACACGAACATGGTCTCCAACTTTTAAGCCAGCACGCTGCCAAATATCATCATCAATTTCGACACCAATCGTGCCACTTTTATCTTTTAATTCGTAATGATCACTCTTCACATGCTTAGTGATTTGCCCTGTCAGCGTCACACCTGTTTCATCAGCTAATTTAGCAATTTGACTCACGGTCACAACATTATTTAAAGCTTCTTTTAAAATAACATGATCATCTTTACCAGCCCATGATGGCGCAGATAAACCGAATAAAACCACAAAACCTAATCCTAGCAAGCTTCTTTTCATAACACGCTCTATTCTTTTAACCCACTATTATCTAAACAGATTTATACTCAAATGTCGGCTTCGGTTTGTAATCAACCGTAATGTATAGATATGATTAAACCCCACTGATGGAGTGGGGTCTCATACAACAACTAAGTTAATATGTTATTTTTCAATTGCATGATCAAGGCTCAAACGACCTGCTCCATGCAGCATTAGATAGAATAAACCACCTGACATTGCTAAGTTTTTCATGAAGTTGATTTGTTGCATTTGATCATCTGCACTATGGAAAATGAAGGCAGTAATAATACTAAACACGGCTAAGCCAAATGCTGCCAAACGCGCTTGGAAACCAAAAAGTAACGCAAGGCCACCACCAAACTCAACGAGAATCGTTAAAGGCAAAAGTGCTCCCGGTACCCCCATTGATTCCATATAACCTGCTGTAGCACCATAAGCTGTTAATTTGCCCCAGCCAGCGATAATAAAGATATAAGCCATAAGAATACGGGCAACCAGCGTAACCATATTATCTACGCCTGATTGAGTAACGATATTTTTTACAACCACATTCGGATTAAACATAATAAATTCCACACTGTTTGTTTTTTAACATGAGAACAGTTTATGTATCTTATAATTTGCAATAAATACCATATTTGTTAATGCATCATTCTATATTTAGAACAATATAGCTCAATTTATCAGCAAAATTCTTTATTTGGAGTATCAACTAAAGTTACCAATTAATTTGCTTTTTATACTGACATTCTATAGATGCACTGCTAGGATTTAGTTCAAATTTATACTGCTCACACCTTCATGGAACTCATTGATTTTATTCTGCACGTTGACGAACATCTTTTAGAATTTATTACCAATTATGGCATCTGGATTTATGCCATTCTATTTTTAATTATCTTTGTCGAAACTGGTTTAGTGGTTATGCCATTCTTACCAGGTGACAGCTTACTGTTTGCCGCTGGTGCGCTTGCTGCCTCTACGGGTGCAATGGATCCATGGTTACTTGGTATTTTATTATTTATCGCTGCGGTATTGGGTGACACACTCAACTACCATATCGGTAAATATGTTGGCCCGCGCGTGTTTGAAACGAACTCACGCTTAATCAATAAGCAACATTTGTTAAAAACACAAGAATTCTTTCAACGTCATGGTGGTAAAACCATTATTTTTGCTCGTTTTGTGCCGTTTGCACGAACCTTTGCGCCATTTGTTGCGGGCGCAGGCAGCATGAATTATAAGTTTTTCCTGACTTATAACGTAATTGGTGCATTCTGCTGGATTGCTTCTTTTATTACGCTTGGTTATTTATTCGGTAATATGCCAATCGTGAAAGATAATTTCACTCATTTAATTTTCGGTATCATCATTATTAGTGTATTACCGGGTGTGATTGGTTTTATCCGTCAAAAACTCAATAGCCGTAAAAGCCACAAAGCTTAATTTAGAAGAAACGGAACACCATTGGTAGCATACAAACGATTAATAACATTGCCGATCCTTTATATAAGTGGTCGGCTTTGATTCCAATCAAACTTCCTGTCAATAATGCCCGTCCGAACATCATCCAAAATAAGGAAACTGGAATTAATACAAGGGTAAATACACCTAGTACCCATGCTGTATTTTCAACAGAGTTCCATGTTTCATCTGGAAATATCCCTGCTGCGAGTAACAGTGTCTTTGGATTCTTGAGGGTCGATAAGAATAATTGATACGTTTTGATTTGCTGATGATTTTGATAATGTTTCTGTAGATGTGAACTTTTCCATAAATGAAAAGCGAGCCACAATACATAGATCACACTACATACATGCAAAATGAGGTGTAAAGCAGGCCAAATCGGATCAAATAAATGGATGAAGAGAGCCCATAAACCAATACCATAGGTATAACCTAGCCACTCCACAGGAATGAAAGACATGGTTTTAACAAAGCCGTGTTGATGTGTTGAACTGGCCAATAACGCATTCGTAGGTCCGGGAATGAGTAATACCGCTATCATCGCCAAAACAAAAAACCAACTCTCAATCATACAGATACCAAATGACCACACATGGTCGCAACCTTATACGAATTTGGTTCAAACAAACAAGTTTTAGCGGAAAAATGAACGATAAAAAGCAGAAAAATTAGAGGTAAAAAATTAATAAATCATTGTTATTATTATATTTAACTTGAAACATTTTGCTAAAATTTTGTTATTTATCACTCGTAAGATCACGAGTGATAAACCTGTTTTTGTTATGATTTTGGACGCGGTTTGACGATAATTGGACAACCTTTGAACTGTGCAGCTTGCACAATGGCATCTTGTTGACCTAAAACTTTCGAGAGTTCAGTGTTTTTGGTATTCATTGATTGCCCCATATTCACTGAAATAGATGGCCCAAAGCCCCAACCACTACGACTGCCCCAGCCACCGCCCAGTCCGACTCCCACACCGACACCTGTGCGTTTTGGGGTTTGTACACCATTGTCGATGTAAAGCTGAATACGGTTGTACTCAGCTTGTAGCTGTTGGCAATTCAGCGCTTGATACTGTGTTGGAGAAACATAAGTCGGTTTAACCGTTGATGCACATGCACCTAATAACATCGTAGCTGCCAACACAGGCATCCAATATAAGCGTTTCATAAGATTCTCTTATTTCTTTGATTCAATCTCATTGAACAAAGTGACATAAGCAAGGGTCAACTTATGTTCAGATGCTAAGTGAATCAAGGGTAAATTCTTTTGATGTGATTCTTTCATTAACACAGAAGGCGGTAACATTCCCTCTAATACAGGTAAGCCATCATCTTTCAACTGTTGAACCACTTCACGAGGTAATTTTGCTTGAGACTGGTACTGATTAACAACAATACCCTCAATCTCCAAGCGATCATTATGATCATCTTGGGTTTCGATAACATTTTCAATCAAAGTTTGTAACGCACGTTTCGAGAACACGTCACAATCAAATGGAATCAAGACACGATCAGCCGCAATCAAGGCCGATAAAGTGAAGAAATTAAAGGCTGGCGGTGTATCAATATAGATACGATCATAACGAGCACTGAGCGATTGAATCGAATCACGTAATTTATAAATCTTATGCTTACTTTCTAAAGCGTGCTCGAGCGCGCCTAAGCTTGGGCTTGCTGGAATCACATCCAAGTTTTCAAAAGAGGTGCGGTGCACATAGCTATCTAAGCCTTTACCACGCGGTGCTTTTAAAATCGAACCAATCGCATTGCCAATCAAGCCCTTTTGTTGCGTTGCACCAAGCACATCTTCAAAGAAATTTTCAATATTTGGCTCTAATGCCGCTTTATCCGCAGAGTATGTCGCATCTTCACCCAAAAGGTATTGGCTAGAGTTTGCTTGTGGATCAAGATCGATCACTAAGGTTCTAAAACCTTGTTTAGCACTAATAGCTGCTAAATTAATCGTAATACTTGATTTCCCTACACCACCTTTTTGGTTAAATACCACACGCGTTAACATGACTTCCCTCTACAAGATTTTTTTGTAAACTGCACGCAGTTTAACCTAGTGCCAAAACAATTACTAAAACAATGTCAAACAATTACGTAAAAACAGGTTTAATCATCACCAAGCCAAGGATACCTATCAAAGCCACTGTACTGATCAATAATCCAGCACGGCGTTGTACCAACAAAACATTGCTATCTTGCTTGTAAGTTTTGCTCATAGATGACCATAGGACAAAAAATAAAATGACTTTGGCGTAGAACCATGGTTCAACTACAAAGTTCTTCATAAACAGTAAAACCGCACCCGTAACAATAATCAGAGTCAGAGACAAATGTTGTAAACCGACTAAGCTTTTACGCGAGTTAATATTGGGTTGTTGACCCTGTACGCCAATAAACAGCGTCGCCGCTCGAGCAACAAACACAAGAATCAATAAACTCACCGCAGACATATGCACAATCTTGGTAATTAAATGAGCATCCATAATCAATCCTTATGCCTTGGGTGCGTGTGCGCATTCAGGACTTGAAGGTGCTTGACCTTGCCACTCGCTTGGAACATAAGCGTGAATTGCTAATGCGTGGATACGACCTGGACTCATGAGTTCGGCAGCAACTGCATAAATTTTTTGATGACGTTGTACTAAGCGCAGACCTTGAAATTCTTCACTTACTACAATCACTTTAAAATGTGATTCTTTCCCTGGGAAATATCCACCATGCCCAGCAGACTCATTGATTACTTCAAGATGGCTAGGTGCTAATGTTTGTAAGCGTTCAATTAACTGTTGTTCTAAGTTCATCAGTCACTCTGTAAGGTCAGATTGAGATAGGCAATCATTATACATGACAGAAACAGCTCGGTCTGTTGGCATTTCACATGGCTTCAGCAGTGGCTAAATGACCATGAGCATTCAATTTTTTCGGAAAATTCTCGACTTTTTCAGCATTATTATGAAGAAATGCTTTTATTTTATGCAATTAAACATTTTCTTTGCATAAAGTTGTTGACCCTTGTTTTGCTTAATGTATTATAGCTGGCACGCGGGAATAGCTCAGTTGGTAGAGCATAACCTTGCCAAGGTTGGGGTCGCGAGTTCGAGTCTCGTTTCCCGCTCCAGATTGGTTTTTTAAGTGTAAGTTTTAGTAAAAACTGCTCAATATGCGGGAATAGCTCAGTTGGTAGAGCATAACCTTGCCAAGGTTGGGGTCGCGAGTTCGAGTCTCGTTTCCCGCTCCAAATTCAAAGGCCCTAGTCGAAAGATTAGGGCCTTTTTCTATATGATACATTCACTTAGGAATGTTCAGTCATCTTTGCATCCATATCCAATCTTTTTTCTACCGAATGAGCATGTTGGCTAGAATAGTGCTTATCCCTCGGCATAAAACTTGTCGCAATGATCGCAACAATAGCCATTGATCCGATATACAGCATAATGAGATAAGGATTTCCTCCACCTATGCTCAATAATTTTGTAGCGATCAATGGTGCAATCCCACCGCCAAGAACTCCCGCTAACTGTACCGAAATCGAGATTCCGCTATAGCGAATTTCCGCAGGGAACTGACGCGCGAACAACTGTGCTTGGGGTGCATACATAATCGGGAAAACCACACCGATTGCCAAGACAATTGCCGTCCAAACCAAGACGGGGTCTTTGGTATTGAGCATACTAAAGAATGGATAGCTATAGAGTGCCAACACGCATAGCCCAAACATGAACATATTGCGTTGACCGACTTTATCTGACAAATGTCCACATAACGGCGTCATAAATAAAATCACCACAGCACCGCACATCGTTGCGAATAAAATGTCTTGTCGTGGAACACCAAGCTGAGTCGTGGTGTACGCCAAGGTAAAGGTTGAAGCAAGATAAAACCAAGCATTTTCAGCGGCACGCGCTAGAATAATAGAAATCAATTGCTTCGGATGTTGTTTAAATACTTGTAAAGCAGGAATTTTAACCTCTTCCGCCTGCTGTTTTACTTTCTCAAAATCAGGTGACTCTGGCACTTTGACACGGATATACCAACCCACTGCCAGCAAGACAATACTTGCAAGGAAAGGAATACGCCAACCCCAACTGAACAATGCTTGTTCGGGTAATAATGAGACTAATCCAAGTGCAACTGATGCGAGTAATAAGCCACCACCTGTACTGGCTTGAGGTAAACTGCCCCAGAAACCTTTACCACCTTCGGGTGCATGTTCAACGGCCATGAGTACTGCACCGCCCCATTCACCACCCATCGCCATACCTTGAATAAATCGTAAGACGACTAAGCAAATCGCCGCCCAATATCCAATAGACTCATAAGTCGGTAACAGTCCAATCAGTACCGTCGGAATCCCCATCAACATTAATGTTAATAACAACATGGATTTACGACCGATTTTGTCACCAAAATGACCAAATACCAAACCACCAAGAGGCCGTCCAATAAAACCCACAGCATAGGTGCCAAATGCGGCAAGAACACCTGTCAGAGGATCAAGATTTGGGAAGAATAATTTATTAAAAATAAGCGCTGCTGCCGCACCATAGATAAAAAAGTCATACCACTCAATCGTCGTACCCACCATACTGGAGATACCCGCCAACCGATGAGATGACTTTTTAGAATTTGAACCGTTTCCATGTAATGTTTGCATCTTCATTTTCCTTTCTTGGAAATTTTTATTCTGAATTTTTATCCTTACGATTCGACTGAACCATAAGCGTCTTGCATGTCTTTTCCTCTCCTTTAAGTTCAAATAAATCGGTTAATGATTAGCTCAATTTTTCTAAAATTTGCTCAAGTTCAGGGTTCTGTTTTTTCCATTTTGGCTGTTTGTCTTTATCCACAATCAACGCACGCACACCTTCAATGAAATCGCCATGTTCGAACCAAATATCCTGCAAATCACGTTCAAGTTGCATGCATTGCTGCAATGACAATCCGCGTCCGAGATGTTGTAGCTTTAAACTGGTCTGTTTAGCGACAAATGAGCGTTGTTGTAGGAGATTAAGCATTTTGCTTGCCCACGGCTGCAATTTTTCATCTTGTTCATTCGCAAGACTTTGCTCAATTTCATCCAAATGCTGGAAACCAAAATGTTGACGAATGGCATCCGACAACTGTTTTAGCTCACTCTCGGCAGGGCGTGTAATAAAGCAACTGACAATATGTTCGATATTTTGTTGATTGAGATTTTCTTCAGCGATCAGTGCATCTTGTAAGGTTTGAAGTTTTTCACTTGGTACATGGTAGTCGATCAGGTCTAAATAGAGCGCATCGCTACTACTGATTTGCTCGCCCGTGATCGCCATGTAAACGCCAATATCATCTAATCGAGATAGAAAATGGGTCGCTCCCACATCGGGGAAAAAACCAATTGCTGTTTCAGGCATCGCAAAACGGGACTTTTCGCTACTCACAATAATGTGGCAGGCTTGTGCCAAGCCAAATCCGCCACCCAAGACATAACCATCCAGCAAAACCACCACTGGCTTTTCATATTCGCGGATTGTGGTCAGCATATGATATTCAGCACTAAAATAAGCTTGGTGATCTGCCGTGCCTTTTTGATAGCTATCATAGAGATAACGAATATCTCCACCTGCACAAAAAGCTTTTGGACTATTCGACTTGATCAAAACTGCTTGAATAGCTGCATCATTTCGCCAAAGTTCGAGTTGTGTACGAATCCCTTCGATCATTTCTAAAGATAACGCATTCAAATGTGTTACCCGATCTAAGCTGATGATGCCAAGAGCACCTTGCTGCTCAATGATGAGATGTTCTGTATTCATTTTTTTCGTTCTCTTTATTGATTTTTAAAGTTTGCCTGTCGCTTTTCAACAAACGCTTGCATGCCTTCTTTTTGATCCGCAGTCGCAAAAATAGAATGGAACATGCGTCGTTCAAAACGTAAACCCTCAGTCAGATTGACTTCAAATGCACGATTAATGGTTTCTTTCAACATCATGTTGGCAGTGAGTGAGCGTGTCGCAATTTGTTCAGCAGCTTGTAGCGTTTGTTCGAGTAAATCTTCCTTATTGAATACACGCGCAACCAGACCACTTAACTCTGCTTCCACAGCACCCATTTGACGTGCAGTCAAACACATTTCCATGGCTTTGGCTTTACCAATCGCATGAGTTAAACGTTGCGTACCACCGATCCCAGGAATCACGCCCAAAGTGACTTCAGGCAACCCAAATTTGGCATTCTCTGCACAATAGATAAAGTCACACATTAATGCCAATTCACAGCCACCGCCCAAAGCATAACCACTTACTGCGGCAATCAGCGGTTTCCGGCGTTGAGCAATTCGATCTGCAAGATGAAAAAAATCATCAAAATAAATATCAGGAAAATTCAGCTGTGCCATTTCCTTAATATCCGCCCCCGCTGCGAATGCTTTTTCAGAACCAGCCAACACCATACAACCAATCTCACGATCCTTTTCCAGTTGGTCGAGGGCTTGATTTACTTCACTGATCAATTCACTGTTTAAGGCATTTAATGCTTTAGGACGATTGAGGGTAATTAACCCAACACCATTACGCTTTTCCAATAAAATAGTTTGCCACTGCATCATTCAATCCTTGTTTAAGTTTTATAGACTACGTGCGATCACTAAACGTTGAATATCGCTAGTACCTTCATAAATCTGACAAATTCGTGCATCACGGTAGATGCGTTCAATCGGAAAATCTTTCAGATAGCCATAACCACCAAAAACCTGTAAGGCACTTGAACAGACACGCTCTGACATTTCAGAAGCAAATAATTTGGCCATTGATGCTTCATTCAAACAAGGCTGACCCGCTTCTTTGAGACGTGCAGCATAATGAACTAGTTGTCGTGCAGCTTCGATCTCTGTTGCCATACTGGCAAGACGGAAGGCAATCGCTTGATGCTCGAAAATTGGTTTACCAAATGTCAGACGTTCTTTGGCATAGTGTGTTGCTTCTTCTAAAGCTGCACGCGCCAAACCCACTGCTTGTGCTGCAATTCCGATACGACCGCCTTCTAAATTGGCAAGTGCAATTTTCAGCCCCTCACCCTCTTTACCTAACATCAAACTTTTATGCACACGTACATCGGTCAATGCAATCTGACAGGTATCCGAAGCATGTAAACCTAATTTCTCTTCGACACGAATGACCTCATACCCCGGTGTATCACGTGGCACGAGAAAGGCACTAATACCCTTTTTACCTGCGCTCGGATCAGTCACGGCAAAGACGATAATCACCCCTGCATTATGACCAGAAGTAATAAACTGCTTTGCACCATTCAGAATATAATCATCACCATCTTTAACTGCGCGAGTTTTGATGGCTGCAGCATCCGAACCTGTGTGTGGTTCGGTTAAAGCAAATGCGCCGATCATTTCTCCTTGGGCTAAGGGCTTTAAAAAGCGTTCTTTTTGCTCGTCATTACCAAACTTTAAAATCGGTACACAGCCCACCGAATTATGTACGCTCATAATGGTCGACGTTGCACCATCAGCCGCAGCCACTTCTTCCAGTGCCAACACATAGGCCAAATTGCCTGTGTCTGACCCACCCCATTGCTCTGGAACAAGCATGCCCATAAAACCAAGCTGCCCCATTTGCGCTAGTGCTGCTTTGGGAAAAGTGCCATCACGATCCCAATCGCTGGCATTTGGTTTAATTTGTTCTTGAGCGAAGCTTTTCGCCATATCACGAATTAACAATTGTTCTTCAGTAAATTGCATCGTTACTTCCTTTATCCTGTTTTTGCTTGCTGCTTAGCAATTTCCTGATTACGCAATAAAAAACGTTGAATCTTGCCACTTGGTGTTTTGGGTAATTCCGTTACGAACTCAACCAGACGCGGATATGCATGTGCAGAAAGACGTTTTTTCACAAACTGACTGAGTTCCTCAGCAAGTGTAGCGGTAGACTGCACTCCTGTAGCCAAAATCACAAAGGCTTTCACCAACTCGGTACGATCTGGATCAGGCACGCCGATTACAGCAGCCTCGATAACGGCATCGTGTTCCAACAACGCACTCTCAACATCGAATGGGCCAATTCGATAACCTGATGTAGTAATCACGTCATCACTACGCCCAACGAAACTCATGCTGCCATCACTGTGTAGTTCAGCGGTATCACCTGTTAAGTAATAATGACCAACAAAAGGTGATTTGCGACTTTCTTTATAGCCACCAAACCACATCATCGGCGATTGACTGATATCCACTGCTAAAATCCCAGCAGTATCAGGCGGAAGTTCCTCACCCTGTTCATTGACAACTGCAATTCGATAGCCCGGACTAGGGAATCCTGCCGCACCCTCACGGATTTCATGATGTAAACCATGATGGTTACACACCACCATGCCCACCTCAGTTTGTCCGTAATGGTCATAAATCGGTGCATCAAGTACCTGTCTAAACCAACGGATCACTTCAGGATTGAGCGGTTCTCCAGCACTACTGACGACACGAAATTGTCCTTTTAACGCTGCCATTTGTGCGGGATCAGCAGCCATCATCATACGGTAAGCCGTTGGTGCTCCTGCCAAGTTGGTGATTTGATAATCCTTGACGATTTGACACAGACTATCGGTGCTAAAGCCACCTTCGTAGAACAAAGTCGCATGCCCTAAGAATAACGGCCCAGTAATGGCGTAATACAGACCATAAGCCCAACCCGGATCAGCAATATTCCAAAACGCATCATCTTCAGTTAAGCCAATCGCATCTTGCATATATCGACCAAAGGCAAGTAAGGCTTTCAAAGGTACTTCAAGTGGTTTGGCTGGCCCTGTTGTTCCAGAGGTAAACATCAATAAAAAGGGATCTTGAATATTACGCATTACCAATTCACATTGATCAGACTGCTGATTTAAAACTTGCCAAAAGTTAAAATCACTTGGATTAAGTGCTGCACCGTCAGCATCAGCAACCGTCACAATTGCTGGGCAATGTTCAACCTCATCAAGCTTGCTGCGATTGACCACATCCGTCACCACCAACTTACTTTGCGCAAGCTGAATACGATGTTCGATCGCTTTCGGGCCAAATGCCGTAAATAGCGGTTGATATACGGCACCAATTCGCCACGCAGCAAAGATCGTGACCAATAATTCAGGGGTTCTTGGCAATAATCCCGAAATGCGATCGCCTGCCTGCACACCTTGAGATTTTAAAAAGTTAGCAAATTGGCTCGACCATTGTTGCAATTGGCGAAAGGTAAACTGCGCCTTACGCCCATCTTTGCCTTGCCAATACAACGCCACTTTTTCACCATTTACATGTCGGTCGCAACACTCAAAACACGCATTGAGTGCATCTAACGAACCTGACAGCATTTTTTGAGCCGTACTTTCAAAATCAAAAGTTTGTGCCACATCTTTATAATTGAGCATCTCTATTCCCTCAGTCTGGATTTGTTGTTATTTACGACAGAGTTTCATTTATTGATTGAAAAGCCATCCTATGGCTTTGTGTTATTTAAGCTTCTTCAGGCAAATATTGGTGAATAATGCTCGAAAAATCTAAATGTGCATTTCCACGCATACACATTTGTTGATAGAGCTGCTGCACCATACCGCCTAATAGAATGGGCTGTTTGACCTGACCAGCAGCTTCAACAGCAAGACCTAAATCTTTCAACATCAGTTGTGTCGCGAAACCGTCTTGATAGCCACGAGAAGCCGGAGCATTTTCGCTAATATGCGGCCAAGGATTACACACATCTGAACTCCAACAGCGCCCACTTGATGTATTGATTACACCAGCCAACGCTTTTGGATCAATGCCAAGTTTCACACCGAGTGCCATGCCCTCAGCCACAGCAGTCATGGAAATACCGAGAATGAGGTTATTGCAGATTTTGGCAATTTGCCCTGCACCAACATCGCCACAGTGGATGACATTTTTACCCATATAACCAAGCACTGCTTTAGCCGCCTGATAGGTAGACTCATCTGCGCCCACCATGAACGTTAACGTACCTGCCTGAGCACCAATGGTTCCGCCAGAAACAGGAGCATCACAAATGTTGATATTTTTACTGTGTGCAATCTCAGCAATATCTTGAATGGTTTTAGGGTCGATCGTGCTGCTGTCAATACATAAAGCACCTGCTTTCAATGCTTCCAGCACACCATGTTCTCCGAGATAAACCTCTTTGACATGCTTTGCAGCAGGTAACATGGTAATCACTACATCCGCTTGTTTGGCAGCTGCTTGTGGACTGTCGCACACCACACCACCTGCTTCGGCAAAGTGCTGATTGGCTACTTCACTCAGGTCATAACCATAAACTGTAAGCCCTGCTTTGAGCAGGTTGTGGGCCATTCTGCCGCCCATATTTCCTAAACCGATAAAGGCAATATTCATCCCTGATTCCCCTTAACGTAAACTAATCGTGGTATTTACACCGCCCACTTCGTGGCTGTCTTCAAACCAACGACTGGTAATGGTTTTGGTTTGCGTATAGAACTGCACTGCTTGCTTGCCATATGGACCTAAATCACCCAGTTTTGAGCCTCTTGAACCTGTAAAACTAAAGAATGGAACAGGCACAGGAATTGGAATATTGATGCCCACTTGACCAATATCGATTAAGTTTTGGAAAGTACGTGCCGTCGCGCCACTTTGGGTAAATAAACCCACACCATTACCAAATGGGTTGGCATTGATCAAAGCAATCGCCTCGTCCAAACTATCGACCGAAATAATCGCTAGCACAGGCCCAAAGATTTCTTCTTTATAAATGCGCATGTCAGTTGTCACGCCATTAAAAATTGTTGCGCCAACAAAATTACCCGACTCATAACCAAGCACTTGAACATCACGACCATCTAACAGAAGTTCAGCACCTTGCTCAACGCCACTGTTGATCAGATCCATTACACGGGCTTTGGCACGTTTTGAAATCACAGGACCAATATCTGTATTTGGCTCATGACCTGCATTTACTTTTAAGGTTTTGGCCTTTTCAACCAGCTCTTGTACCCATTGCTGACTTTCGCCCACCATGACGGCAACTGAAAGCGCCATACAACGTTGCCCTGCTGCACCAAATGCAGCACCGACTAAGGCATTTAACGTTTGTTCTTTGTTGGCATCAGGCATGACCACCACATGATTTTTTGCACCCATCATCGACTGCACGCGTTTGCCATGCTGCCCTGCGAGGTTATACACATGGGTTCCAACTGCGGTTGAGCCAACAAAAGAAATCGCTTTAATCAGCGGATTGGTACATAAGCGATCTACGACCTCCTTACCACCATGTACTACATTGAGTACACCTGCTGGAACGCCTGCTTGAATCGCCAATTCGACCAACATCATGGTCGAAAGTGGATCTTGCTCAGATGGTTTGAGGACAAAGGTATTGCCACAAACGATTGCCATTGGGAACATCCACAATGGAATCATGGCAGGAAAATTAAATGGGGTAATCCCAGCACAAACACCCAAAGGTTGCTGCAAGGTATAAGTATCGACACCACGAGCAACACCTTCGGTATATTCGCCCATTTGTAATGTACCGACTGAGCAAGCATGCTCAACCACTTCTAAGCCACGTTGAATATCGCCTTCTGCATCCGCCAAAGTTTTACCTTGTTCAGCGGTCAGCACGCGTGCAATTTCTTTCATGTTGGTGCGGATCAAGTCTTGTAACTTCAACATGATACGCATACGTGCCTGAATCGGCGTTTGACGCCAAGACGCAAATGCATCTTGTGCAGCTTGAATGGCAGCATCAACTTCCTGAACAGTCGCAAATGGCACACGACCAATCACTTCTTGAGTTGCAGGATTGACAATATCTTGCCATTCCTGTGTTTCAGACTCGATAAATTGTCCATTAATGAGTAGCTTTGCTGTTTCCAGCTCGATTTTCTGGATTGTATTCATAACCTCTCCATAGGCCTATTTTTATTGTGTTCACATTGTCGAAAATAGCGATTCGTCGTATTTTCTTTTTTTAACGTTTGTTCGAGACTAGCAAAGAATGCTTTGACCACCAACGCAAATTCATGCACGATTGATGTGCAAATATGCACAGGGAATACAATAAAAATGAAAGTGGATTGGGATCATCTACAATTTTTTTTGGTCTTGGCGAGAACCAAGACTTTGACCAATGCAGCACGGGTAATCGGTGTTGAACACAGCACTGTAGCGCGACGGATTCAAGCTTTGGAGCTGACTTTAGGCACGACGTTGTTTAAGCGAGAAGCCTCTGGCTATGAACTAACGATGGAAGGATTAGCCCTTGTTCCACGAGTTGAGCAGATGGAACAGGCCTTTCTACAAATCGAAAAACCACATCAACCTTTGCAAGGCCGTGTGCGAATTGGCACACCTGAAGGTTTTGGTACAGCATTTCTTGCACGTCTACTTGCCGAGTTTTCGATTCATTATCCTTTGCTCACTATCGACCTCATCCCTGTACCCAAGATGATTAAGCTGTCACATCGTGAAGCAGATATTGTGGTGTCAATTGACCGTCCCACATCTGGGCCATATATCATTACGCGGTTGTCAGACTATTCTCTAAAGATATATGGCAGTAAAAATTATTTAGCACAAAACCCACCGATTCGACGTTTAGAAGATTTAACTCAACATCGCTTCGTCAACTATATTGATGACCTAGTCTATAGCCCTGAACTGTATTGCTTAGAGCGCCTTCCCCTCAAACTGACAGCAAATTTCCGAAGCAGTAGTATTTTGGCTCAGCAAATTGCAGTCAGCGCAGGTGCTGGATTGGCCATTTTGCCCAAGTTTTTAGCGCACGATAAAACAGAACTAAATGATGTACTCGCTGAACAAGTCCGTTTTAATCATACCTTTTGGATGCTAACTTTTGTGGATTTACAGCATGAGCCACGAATCAAACTGGTTTGGGATTACTTACGTAAACAAGCTGATAAATATCAACATTTATTAGTCGATTAAGATACTAAATGGCAAATAGAAAAAGAGCTGATCTTTCATGATCAGCTCTTTTGATGGGAGATATGCAATAGTTGGTTAAGCTAGTTCACCACGAAGTTTGCGCATACGTGGCTTATATAACAATTGATAGGTGACCGCTAAAATGACCACCCACAATGGACTGACATACAATGCTTTTAAGGTGTCAGGCTCAAGTGCCAGAATCACCAAAGCAAATAGCAAGAATGCAATCACCACATAAGACATGAACACACCGCCTGGCATCTTGAAATTTGATTGTGCATGTAATTCTGGGCGTAACTTACGATAGCGGATATAGCACACCATAATTAGACTCCACACACTGATAAATAGAATCACGCATAAAGAACTGGCTAAGGTAAATGCTTCCATCGTATTTGGGACAAAGTACTGAAGTACTGCGCCACCCATGATGAATACACATGAGAAAATCAAACCATTGGCAGGAACTGCACTTTTTGACAAACGACCAAACGCGTTCGGTGCCTGACCATCTTTAGATAAGCCAAATAACATACGACTGGTAGAGAATACACCACTGTTCATCGATGACATTACTGATGAAAGCACCACCAAGTTCATGATGATTGCAGACGTCACAATACCTGCATTCATGAACAACTCTACAAATGGGCTTTTATCTGGGCTAATGCTATTCCACGGTGTAACCGCCATCACCACAAGCAATGCCAGCACATAGAATAAAATGATACGAATCGGAATGGCATTGATCGCTTTTGGAAGGTTTTTGTGCGGGTCTTTGGTTTCTGCCGCTGTTGTTCCAATTAACTCCACCCCGACAAAGGCAAATACGGCGATCTGGAAACCTGCCAAGAAGCCTTCAGCACCTTTCGGGAACATCCCGCCATGCGCCCAAATATTGCTGAGTGATGCCACTGTGCCATGAGGTGCGGTAAAGTGACTGAAAATCATGTAACCACCAATCGCAATCAAACCAATAATCGCGAGGATTTTAATCAGTGCAAACCAAAATTCGACTTCACCAAACAATTTGACTGTAAGTAAATTGAGGGCCAATACAAACAATACGCAGCCCGCGCTAATCGCCGCCTGCCCTATCGGGGTAAAGGTTGTGCCGTCAGGTAACCAAAAACCGAGATAGTTAATCACTGCGGCTAAGTCAGCAATACCAACCAGCACCCAACCGAGCCAATACGTCCAACCTAAATAATAGCCAGCCCAAGGCCCGATTAAATCATGCGCCATATCTACGAAAGATTTGTACTGTAAATTTGCCAGTAACAACTCACCGAGAGCACGCATTAAAAAGAAAAACATGCCGCCAATAATCATGTAAATAAACAAGATGGATGGCCCTGCGAGGGAGATGGTTTTGCCAGATCCCATAAAGAGACCTGTACCAATCGCGCCGCCGATCGCAATCAATTGCAAATGGCGATTGGATAATTTCCGTTGTAAGTCTTGAGGTGCTTGTTCACCTTCTGACTGATTATGAATAACCGTCATAACAAAAGTTCCTTTTACTACTTCCTAAATGGATTGGCTGCTTATTTATGCGCTATTCCCAGCTGTCTTTTAAAATAACCAATCCATTCTGTTTGCAAGAAAATACGTATCTGACTTAGTTTTAGCTATAGCAAATACGTTATTTTTCTTCTTTTTTAATATTCTTTAAGCAAAAATAAGGCTGACTGCCTTATTTTTGTGCTGCAACAACTGCAATTTCAATTAACCATTTCGGATTGACTAAATCCGCTTGAATGGTCGCGCGCGAGGGAGCGACACAACCTTTTAACCAATCAACCCATATCGTATTCACCGTTTGGAAATCCGATAAATCTTTGATAAAGAGTTGTGCTGACAATAAACGAGATTTATCTGTATTTGCCGATGCCAATAACGTATCAATGGTCGCAAGCACTTCGCGCGTTTGACCTTCGATATCAAGATCTGCATTTTTGGGTACTTGTCCAGATAAATACACCACCTTGTTAAATACCGTTACGGCACTCATCACTTCATTGGTATTTATCTTTTGGATATCTGAATGAGACACTGTTCTTTCCTTATTGCTGATTTATAAATGAAACGCGCGCAGTAACTCCACACATCAGTTCATAACCGACTGTGCCCGAAGCCGCTGCTACATCATCAATGGATAAAATTGTTCCTGTGTGGGATTTACCCCAAAGCACCACTTCACTGCCGACTTCAGCATCCTCAACTGGCGTCAAATCAACTGCCAACATATCCATGCTGACACGACCAATGGTTCGCGTCCGAATCCCATTGACCAACACAGGTGTTCCAGTCGGTGAAATACGCTGATAACCATCGGCATAACCACATGCCACGATGCCAATCTTCATTGCTCGTTCAGCGACGAAGCTTGAGCCATAACCCACGCTTTCTTTCGGATTGAGATGCTGCACCGCAATTAACTCACTACGTAAGCTCATAGTCGGCGCAAGTCCCCAATCTTGGATGCTATGTTTGGGAAAGTCAGGAGAGCTGCCGTACAGCATGATGCCTGCACGTACATAATTGGACTGAAGTTGATCTTGGTATCGTAGGATCGCAGCACTATTACTGACGGATCTTTCACCCGGAAGATATTGAATTGCAGCTTCAAATTCTTTGATTTGATAATCTATGCCGACATGCCCAAACCGCTCACCGTCTGCATCAGAGAAATGCATCATATGGGTGATTTTGCCCACATTTGGGAGGCTATTTAGGTGTTGCCAAACTTTACGATACTGCTGTGGTTTAAAGCCTAAACGGTTCATTCCACTGTTCATTTTGAGAAAAATATCAAACTGGGCAGGATAAATGTGCTGCTGCAACCATTCGATTTGTTGCTCATTGTGAATGGTGAAACTAAGCTGATATTGAGCACAATCAAACAAGTCTTGAGGAGAAAAAATACCCTCAAGCAGTAAAATTGGACCTGTCCATCCTAAAGCGCGTAAGCGTTTGCCCTCTTCAATATCGAGTAAGGCAAAACCATCTGCACTTTTAAATGACGAATAAACACGCTCAATTCCATGCCCATAGGCATTGGCTTTGACCACAGCAAAAACCTTACTGTTCGGCACGGACTGTCGAACAACGGCAAGATTCTGTGTTAATGCTTGCTGATGAATCACAGCAGTAATTGGACGAGGCATAATGAACTTCCTTGTACTTCGTTACTATGCCGCGTGTGAATAACGCTGAATCGATAAACCATCTGTACTGATGTCGGTACGATGATTTAACACAAGGTCACTGATCAGTTTTCCAGATCCGCATGCCATCGTCCAACCCAAAGTTCCATGTCCTGTGTTGAGGAATAGATTCTTATACTGTGTTGCTCCGATGATTGGTGTGCTGTCAGGGGTCATTGGACGAAGACCTGTCCAGAAAGATGCTTGTTTCAAGTCACCGCCTGGGAATAAATCTTGCGTCACCATTTCCAATGTTGCACGGCGATCTTGATTGAGACCTAAATTAAAACCACTTAATTCAGCCATACCACCCACACGGATCCGCTGATCAAAACGAGTAATCGCAACCTTATAAGTTTCATCGAGTACCGTAGATTGTGGTGCAAATTTCGGCTCAACAATTGGAATCGTGAGTGAATAACCTTTCACTGGATAAACTGGCAGATTTAACTCTAACGGTTTTAAGAAATCACGCGAGTAACTACCAAATGCCAAAACAAAACGATCAGCGGTTAAAACGGCTCCATCGACCATAACGCCTTTGATCTCATCACCTTCAACGATCAGTTTTTCAACGTTTTGATCAAACTTGAACTCAACACCTAGGTCTTGCGCTAGTTTTGCCAACGCATTGGTAAACAGAAAGCAGTCGCCTGTTTCGTCATTGGGTAAGTGTAAGCCACCCACCAAATGATCGTTATGTGCCAATGCAGGCTCAACTGACCCGAGTTGTTGTGCATTTAATAAATCAAAATCAACGCCACACTCTTTGAGTACTTGAATGTCGCGCTGTACAGCTTCAAGTTGGGCTTCATTACGGAAAATCTGTAGTGTTCCTTTAGCGCGATTTTCGTAGTTAATACCTGTTTGTTCTCTTAAATCACGTAAACAATCACGACTGTATTCCGCCACACGCATCATGCGCTCTTTATTCACCGCATAACTTTGTGGGTTACAGTTTTTCAGCATCTGTGCCATCCACTGAAGCTGCCACATACTGCCATCAATATTAATTGCCAACGGTGCGTGATGTTGGAACATCCATTTAACTGCTTTAAATGGAATACCAGGAGCAGCCCACGGCGTTGAATATCCTGGGGAGATTTGTCCTGCATTACCAAAGCTAGTTTCTTTGGCAGGGCCAGATTGACGGTCAAGTACAGTCACTTGAGCACCTTGTTGCGCTAGGTAGTAAGCACTTGCTACACCAATGACACCACTTCCTAAAACGATTACGCGCATAACAGATCCCTCACGCACACACTAGTTTATTTAACTAGTATATTTTTGGATCAATAGTTTATTTGACTGTTTTTATGCTTATAATCTAGGTAATTCATATTTTTTGTCATGCAAAAATTAAAATAAAAGGGAATAATCTATGCGTAAATTAGACCGTATTGATCGCCTGATTTTAGATATTCTGCAACGCGAAGGACGGATCGCGATTAGTGAACTGGCTTCTCGTGTCAACTTATCGACCACACCTTGTTCAGAACGTGTTAAACGCTTAGAACGCGAAGGTATCATCATGGGCTATTACGCTCGTCTGAACCCAGAGCTGGTCGATCGTAATCTACTAGTGTTTCTTGAGATCAAACTTTCCGCAAAATCTGGTGATGTATTTGATCAAGTGGCTCGAGATTTAGTCGATATTCCAGAAGTATTGGAATGCCATTTGATTTCGGGTGAGTTTGACTATCTTGTCAAAGCAAGACTCAAAGAAATGAGCGCCTATCGCCGACTGTTAGGTGATTTATTAAAGAAACTACCTGCTTCAGCCTCATCACATAGTTATGTGGTGATGGAAGAAGTGAAAGAAAGCTTATATCTCGATATGGGTGTATAAATGATTTAAAGCGCTTGAGGACGAATGATCCTGTTATTGAAATAAAAGCTTAGAGGAGATCCTTAAATCAAGAATCTCCAAATGATGACGAGCGAACTGATATTTTTAATCATTCAGGCTGCTGCTATTCATCTTCTTCATCATAGATATAGCTCATACAACCCCAGCCATCGTATTCACCACCAAACTCTTGAGCGATACGGGTCATCCATTCTTCTAGATCTTCAATATCTTCATATTCTAGGATCATGTTGACATGGATATTCAGCACCCATAAATCAGAACCATCGGAATGAAGCTCCTCTTGATACAAGGAGATTTTTTGCTCTTGGTGTAATAAGTGCAATGCACACTTTTCCACTTGTTCTTGTTTTGCAAAGACAACCGAAAACTCAACTTCATGCGGTTCGCTCAGGTCATTGCCATCTTCAACCATTTGCCAGAGTACATTGCCATTATCGTTATCAGGGAATTGATCGTAGTCGCGTGTCATATGAGTATCCTTTGTTATGTTTTGGATTTGATTGTTTGGCTATAGATTAACCTATTTTTATGTCAGTTTTTAGACCTATCGATATCATTATTGTAGTTAAAAAATAATCAAAATTGCCTTATAGAATCACTCAGCTTGACTGAGTTGGATCATCAGTACCACTTGATCTAGACAACGAATACCATGTTCATAGATTGCTTCTGGATAATCTTTAAAAACATCGACCTCAATGTGCGACATTCGGAAACCACATTTTTGATAGAGTGCCAACTGATCTAAGCTAGAATTGCCTGTTTTAACGATAATAGATACTGTTGATCGTTGCTTGGCATATACAATCGCATGTTGAATGAGCGCCTTAGCAATTCTTTGCCCCTGAAAAGCATCCGCTACTGTTAAGTTTTTAATCTCAGCTTGATCATGATTTTCGAGCAAACATAGCTGCGCGATACATTCATTTTCGGCATTACACACGACAAAAATCTTCGCATCAAAAAGATATGTTGAGATGTGCTCCCAACTGGGATCAGCTTCTAATAAAAGTGCTTTCAATTGCGCTTGTTGTTCAGCAGTTAAATCTGTCCAATGCGTTTGCTGAATTGCCTGCATAGTATTTTCCATTTCTTCTCAATACTAAAATGGCACATCAGAGCGGATTTCTATCGCCTGCATGTTCAAGGGATGTTGAAATGCGAGATAGGCTGCATGTAATGCCATCCGTTTTAAATGAAATTTGGTAGGTTCAGGATGATAAAGTTTATCGCCCATAATCGAATGACCTATATGCATCATATGCACGCGGAGCTGATGCGAGCGACCTGTCACAGGCTCTAAACGCACGCGACTTTGATCCGTTGCAGCATCATAATCCATCAACTGAAATAAGGTTTTGGCAGATTTCCCTAACTCAAAATGCACCATCTGACGTGGACGATTTTCCCAATCCGTGATCAATGGGACTTCTACACTCCCTTCTGCCTGAATTTGTCCTTGAACCAGTGCAACATAGTATTTTTTGACTGTCCGCGCTTGGAACATTTTACTGACCGCGACTTCGGCTTCTCGATGCTTGGCGAACATCAACAAACCAGAGGTCGCCATATCTAAACGGTGCGTCACTTTGGCAGCTGGATATTTTTCCAAAACGCGTAAATAAGCACTGTCCTGATGCTCTGGCAATCGCCCCATCACCGACAATAAACCTGCGGGCTTATTGACCACCACTAAATCATCATCTTCATACAAGATCTCTAAAGGTTCTTGCGGTGGCATATAGATAAAATTGTCATTTAATGGCATGGGATATAAAACAGATTCAAAAAAGCCAAATGATTATAGCGGCTTATCTTGGGAATTTAACCATCCCGCTCGATAGAACAACCAAACCATTCGGCTACAATGATTTTTTATTTTTAGCAGGTGTGATGAATAAAGAATCTTTGATCTCATTTATTCATCTGGTTTCATGATTTGTTATTGATTCATTAAGAAGCCGACTTCATTGGCTTGCTTAAATTTTCACGATATAGCGTTTCTAGTTCCGCTATTTCACCATTCATAAATGCAAGCAGATATTCTTTGGCACGACTTTGCGTTAAATGTTTAAACGAAATACTGTCTTTTGTTTTCCGTGTCAGCAACCCAAAAACATCCTTTTTTGCAATTAAAACAGGAATATTACTTTCTAGTTTAAATTCTAAATGCTGTGTTTTGGCAAAAGCATCCAAGATGATTCGAATGGTTTGTCCTGAACGTTCATCTGTAACGATAAAACTGGTACTTGCCCCGTCTAATTGCAACTGACGTACCAACTGCTGTCGCCAAGCAACCTCATCAAATTTTTTCAAAATCGTTTCAATATCAAATGCGCCCAAATGATCAGCATCATTGCGGCCTGTTTGGTGCGGATAACGTATTTTTAGATCGAATTCATTCATTATTTTTCTGACCTATTCCAGTATGATCATCTTTTGATTTTAACTTTAGGCAAATTATATCATTTTGTTTTTTAATATAAAAACAGCGACTTATATTCAAAATTAGAAGATTTAACGATTTATTTCACATTCGATTTTAGTTTTCTTGATCTAGTTTTTATTATTTATATCTGATTGGTCATATTCTGTTGAGATTAAATTTTTTAGGGTATCAAGGGAAAACAGAGGTTGTTTACTTCAACACCTATGACTTTGTAAGCCATAACCTTTGCCTATAAACTTTTGATCTATAGCGTCCTAAGCCGAATCGAGACCTTTTGGGTAAGTACACACTTGCTTTGTAAGCGTCGGTGCATGCTACTCTTTTCGATCCCTTTCACACCCTTGCGATATAGTTTAGGGGGAAGCTGATGGGATTGTTTTCCTAAAAAATGGTATTTTTAGCCAATAATAAAATAATTTTGCATATCTATATTTATAATCCGAATTTTTTCCCATACTTCACAAATTAATCATATAAAAATTCTAATCAAAGCATATTTAATCGAAATTTTAATCATAAATCAGCTGAGGAAACGCCACATTTTCGAGATAAACTGAAAAATCATGCTCAAATTCATATTGCCCTGAATACGCTAAAGCAATCTTTCCTGTCCAATCAATATTTTCAACTCTTGTTGATGCATCACTCAACTATGCCCAAATCACCATAATCGCAGCCACAATCACCAACCACAAACCCAAATGATCTGTTTTCGCCAATTTTTCTTTAAAGAAAAAGGCAGAAATTAACAGGCTAAATAAAATTTCGACCTGACCAAGCGTTTTCACAATCGCAACCGTCTGCATACTCATCGCACTGAACCACCCCACCGACGCGAGAAAGCTACATACGCTGACTTTAAAGACCAAGCCGAGGCGTTGCCACATTCGATAAAGCGTTTCACGGCTGAAAATTCCCAAATACAGCAACATGATGATGCATTGAAAACTGATCAAACAGCATAATACCCACGCTGCACGATGCAGAAATGGCAACATAGTCAGCTCTAAACTGGCTTCACGTACCAATAATGAAGTGATCGCAAAACATAGACCACTACCCAAACCGATCATTAAGGTTTTCACTGAAAGTTCAGTATGTTGACGACCTTTACTTAATAGAAAGACTGCAACCGCACCGATCAGAACCCCCACCCAGCCCCATGTCGTGAGATGTTCATGTAAAAAGATTACCCCGACGATTGCCGCTAAAATTGCTTCACTTTTGGCAAGTCCAACACCAATAGCATAGTTTTTTTGTTGAAATAACATCACCATCAAAGCAGTCGCAAAGATCTGACTCACACCAGCAATGACAATGTAAAACCAAAACTTATCTGAGAAATGAACCGCTGCCGTGACAGGTTTTTGCATATACAGGAAAGCCAGATAACTAAAGGCAAAAAGCGGTGAAAATAGAAAGCGCGCCAGCGTTGTGCCATAAGCATCCACTGAAGTGCTGAGTTGTTTTTGAAATGCGTTACGCCAAGCCTGCATAAATGCAGCCATGATAGTGAATAGAATCCAAGTAAAAGCCATAAACGCTAACGCACGATCAAAATGTGAATGTAATTTACTCGTTTCCTCATTATTTTTCGAGTCTTAGTTGGAATAACCCGCGTATTTATAAGCTATTAAATTTATTTTGAAGTAGAAAAATCGCTGATAAAAATGGTATTGGCTTTCAGCATAGACGGTGCAAAATCAACCATACGGCGCAAAGTTCGAGTGAAATGCGCCTGATCCGAAAAGCCTGACTCCATTGCAATCTCAATCAAACTTTTACCTTGCATCCACAACTTGATTGCATAGCGTATGCGGAGCCACAAAATATATTGCCGCATCGACAAGCCCAATTGCTCACTAAATAAATGCATCAATCGTGACTCAGACAATCCGACCTGCGCTGCAACTTCTGCAATGGTTGGGATATGTTGCGGCACACACTGCTTGATGTAGTCACAAGCGTGCAAGATGCGTTGATCCCACGGTAAACAAGCAAGAGGCTTGGGATTTAAAACAACTAAAATATCTGAGACCAATTGTTTTACTTGCTCTAGGCTGAGCTGCCCTAGCATGAGTTGCTGAAAGCGTTGTTGAAATAACCCAAGTGCGGATGCTGCTAAGGAGCAAAATGCATTCCCATTCAATAATGGATGTAGATAAGCATACAGTGCATGATCAGGATCAATCAAAATCGCAATATAAGGCTGATTTTCTGAATCGGTGCTGTGCGGCAGATTAGATGCCATCACCACAACCTCATGATAACTGCGGGGCTGCTCATCCACTGTGATTGCAAATGGTGAACCACAGCTAATTTGTAGCAATGCAGGGAAATGCGCATGTGCTTTATTCAAATGTTCTTGAGTCACATAAATAATCACACCATCCCAAGCATAGACCAAATTTTTGCTCTGCTTCGCTGAATCAGATTCCTTTTGTTGAGATAGCATATTCGTTCAAGACCATTTTGGGTGGAATGTTCAAAATAAATACGACTTAAACGAATGGAGCAGTCGTATGTCTCACAATACTCAAGAACTGATGAAAAACAATACTGAGCAGATGGAAGCCAGTGATGTTCGTTATAAAACCCTAGCTGAATTTTATCCTTTTTATCTTTCGCAACATGAAAATGCGACTTGTCGTCGTCTGCATTTCGTGGGAACAAGCTGCGTGATTGGTATTGCTGCTGCATCTGTTGTGACTGGAAATGCCAAATTACTTTGGGCTTTACCTGTGGTCGGATATGGCTTTGCGTGGGTCGGTCATTTCTTTTATGAGCATAATAAACCTGCGACCTTTAAGCAGCCGTTTTTTAGCCTTGCTTGCGATTTTATTATGTATAAAGACATTTTATTAAAACGTGTGAAGTGGTGATAAAACGTGGAAACTTTCACTCGAAAATACAGTTTAAGTTTCCGTAATCTTCTTGTCTTTCAATTTTATGATGTTGAATGACCCATTTGTTCCTGCTTTTTAGCACGTACCCAACGTATCACTACAATCACAAGAATAATCACCAAAACCGTAATCACCACAGGCATCACAAATGCCAAGATTGATAAGACAATTGACCCAATCAACTCACCTGTTGCCACCACAAAATTGCCTAATCCGCCAGTGGTTGCAGTTGAAACACCTCGTGCAGCGACCGTACTCATTTGCACCACACCTGCTGTTCCACCACCGACAATCAGTGCCGCTGCCCAAGTCGCAAACTGGGACATTTCTCCACTACTGACTGCCATCGTACTGAGTGTACCTGCCACTACAGCAGCAGGTGTGGCAATGGTATCTAAGAGATTATCCACCCATGGCACATAGTAAGCGGCAATTTCACAGATCGTCGCAAAACCTAAAGCCATACAGACTGAAGGCAATGCTAACCATTCAAAACCTTGTGCGGGTTCATACCATCCCATCAGTGTTGCAATACTCATCGCCAATAATGGAACAAACACACGAAAACCACAGGCTGCACTTAATCCTACGCCGATACAGAGTCCTAATATTGTTTCCATATGGTTTTCCTTATTTAAAGGTTTACGGTCTTTATTGTTATTTCATATTTTAAAGTAACAAAAAAGCCCTATCGAGTGACAGGGCTTTCATCAAAACAGTGGGTAACTGTTTGGTGTTTGCGGCTTAGGCATTCTTACTGTTGAATTGATTGCCAAGGCATTTGGTACACGGAGGTAAACGATCAGTACCAATTTCTAAATAGGTGCGGTGTCCGCATTGAACACAAAAATAGAAGCCAGTTCCAGGTTTTTCGCCAGCAGTTACCATCTTTGTTCTCCATAGATTTTAGAAATGGTATATATACTATAGCGTGATAGTTTTGATTATTTATTGACCTTTCTGACAAATGGTAGTGTCGGAAAGGTTAAGAGTGATCGACAACATCTTTATCAAATTCGGTCACGTGCATCATTGAGGTAAACTCATCAATTACTTTTAATAATAAGAGTTTTATTAAATATTTCCTAAAACAACATCTTGCATAAATTTACTCTTTGTTTTTTCAAGTTTATTTAAATCTCTACACTTTACGATTCTACTTTGCATTTTAGTTGTCCTGCCATTTGCTGATGTCTTTAAAGGTACAAATTCGAAGTATCCATTCTTCTTTATTTGTTGATAAGTATATATATTATTATTTAAGTGACCCACTTCTTCCCCAGTGCTATTAATAGTCCAAAAACCAAACAAAGAGATTTTCTCTAAATCCTTTCGCATTTCCAAAGCTGTTTGATACCTTTGTTTTGGATCAACATGACTAGCCTTCAAAACAATTTTCTTCAAATTAGAAGGAACAAATGGTAAAAATTCACTATGAGTTAATAAATCTCCTGTTATTTTTGATTGATTAAACTCATCCTCACCTAATTTAGCACGAATATCTTTAATATTCCCTATACCATTGATTATTCTATAAAAAGTCAAACCAAGCTGATAAATATCAGTTTGAACGGAAATATTTTGTGTAATTAATGTTTCAGGAGCAGCGTGAAGACGATATGAGTTAGGAGATTGTATAGGCTGTAAATTTTTTGTTTGTATCGAGATCCCATAGTCAGTTAGTAGCGCACTTTTAGTGTTAGAAATAATAATATTTGAAGGTTTAATATCATTATGAAAAATATCTTTTTCATGAAGATACTCCAACCCTTTCAATACATCGATTATAATTTTAGTAGCTCGTTTAATTTCAACATAATGTGCTGAATTTAGTTCGTCTTCTACAGAGCCGGGATGTAAATCCATGGCTATTACGACTAAATTCAAACCATTATGCTCTATCACATCTGCATAATGGACATGCACAACATTTTGATGTGTCACACAATGACCATACTTTGCTTCTTGTAAATGTTTAAAAACAGGTTCGTTTGTATCATCAAGAATTTTAACAGCAACATTTTTATCTAACGTATGATCTTTAGCAACCCAAACTTGACCAAAATTTCCACCACCAATTCTATCAACTAGCTCATATTTATAAAGTTTATCACCAACATCCAGCATCCCAAGCATATTCTTTTCCTATTGAAATCCAATATTGGCAACACAAATTGCATCAGCAATTTGTTCATCCCATTTTTTTGATGTAACTCCACATAATGATTCTGCTCTAGTTTTAACATCAACTCTTTTAACACCAATTTGCTTATAAAGCTTTGTACTAACTTGCTTTTTAAACTTTTTAGCATTTAGAAGAAGAATAGAATCAAAATAATTAGTTGTGCGTTTTGCTGTAGTATCTGAATTAGTGAATTCAGGTGATTTAATCATTGCCTTTACAATATCTGGATTTTGCCGAAATATTCGCTCTATTTCCTCATTCATCCATTCAATCTGATCTGCTACATTTGAAATATTTGCAGGTATTTTTATTTCATTTTCTGTATCTAAATTAATGCACTTAATTTCTTGAGCACTTTGTTCCAAGATTGCAAACCTAATACTTTTAGTTCCAGATCTAAAACCAATTATTTTCATATATATTTATTCAAATTAAAAAGACTCTATTGAAAATAGAGTCTTTTTTTATAATTTCAAGACTTAATAATATTTTAAGCCACTTGACCTTCTAAAAAGTCTTGTGCAAAACGCTGTAATACCCCACCCGCTTCATATACAGAAACTTCTTCTTCTGTATCTAAACGGCAAGTCACAGGCACTTCAAGAATTTCTTCTTTACCATCAGCAGTTGAACGCTCAATCACTAAAGTCAAAGTCGAACGCGGTGAGATATTACCAATCACGCTATAAAGCTCAGTACCATCTAAACCTAATGTTTTACGATTCACACCTGGTTTAAACTCAAGCGGTAACACGCCCATACCCACTAGGTTAGTACGGTGAATACGCTCAAAACCTTCAGCCACAATTGCTTCAACACCAGCAAGACGAACACCTTTCGCCGCCCAGTCACGACTTGAACCCTGACCATAATCCGCACCCGCCACAATGATCAACGGTTGCTTACGGTTCATATAGGTTTCAATCGCTTCCCACATCCGCATCACTTCGCCTTCTGGCTCGACACGCGCTTTTGAACCCTGCTTAATGGTACCGTCTGAACGAACCACCATTTCATTAAACAGTTTCGGGTTAGCAAAGGTTGCACGTTGTGCCGTCAAATGGTCACCACGATGGGTTGCGTATGAGTTGAAGTCTTCTTCAGGTACGCCCATTTTGTGTAGGTATTCACCCGCAGCCGAATCCATCAGAATCGCATTCGATGGTGACAAGTGATCGGTGGTAATGTTGTCACCCAAGATTGCCAACGGACGCATATTGGCTAAAGTACGTGGTGCAGCCAACGCCCCTTCCCAATAGGGTGGACGGCGGATGTAAGTACTTTGCGGACGCCAGTCGTAAAGTGGGCTTTCCGCTTGTTCAAATTCACCGAGGTCAAACATTGGAATGTAGACTTTACGGAATTGTTCAGGCTTCACCGCTTCTTTGACCAACGCGTCAATTTCAGCATCAGATGGCCAGATGTCTTTAAGGTAAATCGGGTTACCGTCTTTGTCTGTACCCAGTGCATCTTTTTCGATGTCAAAACGAATCGTACCTGCAATTGCATACGCTACGACAAGCGGAGGCGATGCCAAGAACGCTTGTTTTGCATAAGGATGGATACGACCATCGAAATTACGGTTACCCGAAAGTACCGCTGTCGCATACAAATCACGGTCAATGATTTCTTGTTGAATCACTGGATCAAGTGCACCTGACATACCGTTACAGGTTGTACATGCATACGCCACGATACCAAAACCAAGTTTCTCTAGGTCTTTGAGTACGCCAGCTTCTTCAAGATAAAGTGCAGCCGCTTTAGAACCCGGTGCAAATGATGATTTCACCCAAGGTTTACGCACTAAGCCAAGTTCATTGGCCTTACGTGCTAATAGACCTGCTGCCACTGTGTTACGTGGGTTTGAGGTATTGGTACAAGACGTGATCGCGGCAATGATGATCGCGCCATCAGGCATTAAACCATCCGTACGGTTTTCAACCACACCTGCAATACCTTTCTCTTTCAAGTCAGCCGTCGATACGCGTGCATGTGGGTTTGATGGCCCTGCAATGTTACGAGTGACTGTTGAAAGATCGAAACGCAGTACGCGTGGGTACTGCGCTTTGGTCATATCCGATGCCCAAAGACCGATTTCTTTTGCATATTGTTCAACCAATGCCACTTGTGCATCTTCACGACCTGTCAGGCGTAAATAATCAATGGTGTTTTGGTCGATGTAGAACATTGCCGCAGTTGCGCCATATTCAGGTGTCATGTTCGAAATCGTGGCACGGTCGCCCACAGACATGCTGTCAGCACCTTCACCAAAGAACTCGAGATAGCCACCCACCACACGCTCTTTACGCAAGAACTCAGTCAATGCAAGAACGATATCGGTTGCAGTAATGCCTGCTTGACGCTGACCAACAAACTCAACCCCAATAATGTCAGGAAGACGCATCCAAGATGCACGACCCAACATTACATTTTCAGCTTCTAAACCACCCACACCCACTGAGATCACACCAAGTGCATCCGTATGTGGTGTATGTGAATCTGTACCTACGCATGTGTCTGGGAATGCTAAGCCATCACGATTTTGAATCACTGGAGACATTTTCTCCAAGTTGATCTGGTGCATGATGCCGTTACCCGCAGGGATTACGTCGACATTTTTAAATGCGGTTTTCGTCCACTCGATAAAGTGGAAGCGGTCTTCGTTACGACGATCTTCTACTGCACGGTTTTTCTCAAACGCGTCAGGATCAAAGCCGCCATATTCCACTGCCAAAGAGTGATCCACGATCAACTGTGTCGGAACTACTGGGTTCACTTTAGAAGGATCGCCACCTTTGTCAGCAATCGCATCACGTAAACCAGCTAGGTCGACGAGCGCTGTTTGACCTAAGATGTCATGACATACCACACGTGCAGGATACCAAGGAAAATCCATATCCTGACGACGTTCAATCAATTGCTTTAAATAATCAGTTAAGTTTTCTGCATCAGCTTTACGTACAAGCTGCTCTGCCAACACTTTAGAGGTGTATGGCAAGGTCTCGTATGCGCCTGGCTGAATATCTTCAACGGCTTGACGCACGTCATAGTATTCGAGCTGGGTACCTGCCAGCGGTTTACGGTATTGATTTGACATTAACCACGCTCCGCCAATGGTTTGAATTCTAAGTTTTCAGGGCCAGTATAGTTCGCGCTTGGACGAATGATCTTGCCGTCTTGACGTTGTTCAATCACGTGCGCTGACCAACCTGCTGTACGTGCAATCACGAATAATGGTGTAAACATAGCTGTTGGAACACCCATTAAGTGATAGCTCACCGCACTGAACCAGTCGAGGTTCGGGAACATGTTCTTCACTTCTTTCATCACTGCTTCTAAACGCTCAGCGATCAGATACATCTTGGTATTTTCTTGTGCTTCAGCAAGTTCACGCGCCACTTTCTTGATCACTTCGTTACGTGGATCAGAAACGGTATAGACAGGATGACCAAAACCGATCACAACTTCTTTTTTCTCTACACGGCTACGGATGTCTGCTTCTGCTTCGTCTGCGTTGTCATAACGTTGTTGAATCACGAATGCAACTTCGTTAGCACCACCATGTTTTGGACCACGCAACGCACCAATACCACCTGTAATTGCTGAGTACATGTCTGAACCTGTACCTGCAACAACACGTGAAGTAAATGTAGAAGCGTTGAATTCATGTTCTGCATACAGAATCAAAGAGGTATGCATCGCTTGAATCCATTCTTCAGATGGCGCTTCGCCATGAAGTAAATGGAGGAAATGCGCAGCGATTGAGTCATCATTGGTTTCCACTTCGATACGACGACCGTTATTGCTGAAGTGATACCAATACAACAACATTGAACCCAAGCTTGCCATTAATTTGTCAGCGATGTCTTTTGCGCCTGCTTCATTGTGGTCTTCATGTTCAGGTGTTAAACAACCGAGAACTGATACACCTGTACGCATGACGTCCATTGGGTGTGCAGATGGAGGTAACTGCTCAAGTGCAGTTTTTAATGCTGCTGGTAAGCCACGAAGTGCTTTAAGTTTTGCTTTATACGCTTTCAACTCAGCTTTGTTTGGCAGTTTGCCATGTACAAGCAAATGTGCAACTTCTTCAAATTCACTACCCACTGCAAGGTCAAGAATATCGTAACCACGGTAGTGCAAGTCATTACCACTACGACCTACGGTACAAAGTGCTGTATTACCTGCAACTTGACCACTTAATGCAACTGATTTTTTTGGCTTGAAGCCTGTTGGAGTTTCATTACTGCTCATAAGATTGTCCTTTTCTGTTCTTTCTATGTGAATTATGAGTTCTAAAATCCCTCCCTAGCCCTCCCTTTCCAAAGGGAGATTTAGGGGGATTTCTTATTTTGCCTTTTCAAACGATGCATCAAGATACTGTTCAAACGCATGATAATTAATGCGTTCATACAATTCTTGACGGGTTTGCATGGTGTCAACAACGTTCTTCTGTGTGCCTTCTTTACGCAGAGTTTCATACACATTTTCCGCTGCTTTGTTCATCGCGCGGAATGCTGAAAGTGGATATAACGCAATGCTCACATCCGCAGAAGCCAATTCTTCAGTCGTAAACAATGGTGTAGAACCAAATTCAGTAATGTTCGCTAATACTGGAACTTTGGTCAGATCAGCAAACTGCTTGTACATTGCCAATTCAGTGATCGCTTCAGGGAATAACATATCCGCACCTGCTTCAATGTATGCCCCTGCACGGTCAATCGCTGCCTGCAAGCCTTCAACTGCAAGTGCATCAGTACGTGCCATGATCACAAAGTTTTCATCAGTACGTGCATCCACTGCCGCTTTAATACGATCCACCATTTCTTGTTGTGTCACGATTGCTTTATTTGGACGGTGACCACAACGCTTAGCACCCACTTGGTCTTCAATGTGCATTGCTGCTGCACCGAACTTAATCATTGATTTAGTGGTACGTGCGATATTAAATGCTGAAGCACCAAAGCCTGTATCCACATCAACCAATAATGGTAAATCACATACATCAGTAATACGGCGTACATCCGTCAATACATCATCAAGGTTGCTAATACCCAAATCAGGTAAGCCCAACGAACCAGCAGCCACACCACCACCAGACAAATAAATTGCTTTATAGCCTGCACGTTTTGCTAACAATGCATGATTGGCGTTAATCGCACCGACCACTTGTAATGGTTTTTCATTTGCGACCGCGTCGCGGAATAGCTGACCAGCAGATTTAGCCATGTTGATGTTCTCCTTGAGTTTGCAGCAATGTTTGCTCAACAATTTTGTAGGATGCATTGATGTGACGGTGCATCAGCATTTCAGCCAACTCACCATCACCCTCAGCAATCGCATCTAATATGCGGATATGTTCGTCCCAAGCTTTACTTGGTCGATCTGGGGTATTTGAAAATTGAATTCGATACATACGGATGAGGTGATAAAGCTCATCACATAACATTTTTTCTAAGGTTTTATTGCCACTGCTTTTGATAATGCAGTAATGGAAATCGTCTTGGCCTTCTTGCAAGTAATAACCCTTACCTGCTTTAAAGTTTTCATCTTCGGCATGCATACGCAATACATCACGTAAGGCTAGAATTTGTTTTTTATCAATATGCTGTGCAGCGAGTTTACAAGCTAGACCTTCTAAGGATGCACGCACTTGGTACAGTTCTTTAAATTGTTGTAGTGACAATGAGACAACACGTGCACCGACATGGGCGGTACGCTCAACCAGTTTTTGACCTTCGAGACGATGGATCGCCTCACGTAGCGGGCCACGGCTAATGCCATAAATACGTGCTAACTCAGGCTCAGAAATCTTACTGCCCGCAGGAATTTGTCCTAATACAATCGCCGATTGAATTTGCTTAAATACATGTTCCGTCAGGGTCATTCCCTGACTTGTGCTGATGGCTTGAGGAACAAGGGTATCTTGCATATTGTCGACAATCTCTACAGTTTTGATGATTTTATAACGAGATACAATAAAAAATGCAATAGGATTGTCGACAATAAAATAGACTTGCTCAGTCAACCCTATAATCTAGATACAACGTTTACAACACACGATAAACAGAGGAAATTATGAATAATTTCATTACATAACAATGGGTTAATAGAATTTATTTTTTATTCTTTGATTTAGATTATTCCGCTTTTTGACTCTGACTAGGCTTTATCCTAAGACCATGGTATGACAGCTTGATTGTAGACAATCTCTATAATTGATCCATTTACCATGAAATTTGTAAGTAAATACTGCACTAGATGTAAATAACAGCGTGCTTCATCATCGCTTTATTGGTACATTATTGGGCATCTGGAGCAGCGCTCCTCAAGACACATCCATGCACCTTGTTGAATAAAAGGACATTGTTAATGTTTCAACATATCCCACCTTATGCAGGCGATCCAATCCTCTCTTTAATGGAACAGTTTAATGCTGATTCTCGCGCTGAAAAGGTTAACCTGAGTATTGGTTTGTACTACAACGAAGACAGTATCGTTCCTCAGCTTGATACCATTATCGAAGCTCAAAAACGTATTGCGCCTAAAAATGATAAAACCAAACTTTATCTCCCAATGGAAGGCTTCAAACCATACCGTGATGCGATTCAAGCATTATTGTTTGGTGCAAATAGCCCTGCAACTCAACAAGGTCGTGTTGCTACCATTCAAACTTTGGGTGGTTCAGGTGCATTAAAAGTCGGTGCAGATTTCTTAAAAACTTATTTCCCAAATTCAGAAGTTTGGGTGAGCCAACCAACGTGGGATAACCATGTTGCGATCTTCAACGGTGCAGGCATCAAGAGCAACTTCTATCCATATTTTGATGCTGAAACACGTGGTGTTGATTTTGATGGCATGTTATCGACATTAAATACGCTACCTGAACAAAGCATCGTGTTATTACACCCATGCTGCCACAACCCAACAGGTGCGGATTTAAATCCAGCACAATGGGATCAAGTGATTGCAGTGTTAAAAGAGCGTAATCTGATTCCATTCCTCGACATCGCTTATCAAGGCTTTGGCGATGGTATGGAACAAGATGCTTATGCAATCCGTGCTCTAGACCAAGCGGGCTTGAACTTTATTGTCAGCAACTCTTTCTCTAAAATCTTCTCACTGTATGGTGAGCGTGTTGGTGGTTTAACTTTCGTATGTGATGATGCTGAAGCCGCAAAATGCACATTCGGCCAGTTAAAAGCAACAGTACGTCGTATCTACTCTAGCCCACCAACAACAGGTGCATGGTTGGTTGATCAAGTATTAAATGATGCTGATTTAAACCAACAATGGCAGGGTGAAGTGAAAGAGATGCGTGAGCGTATTATTAAAATGCGTAGCATCCTCAAAGATGAACTGACTAAAGCCTTACCTGATCGTGACTTTAGTTACCTTGTGAATCAAAAAGGGATGTTCAGCTATACAGGTTTAACGGCTGAACAAGTCGATACATTGCGTGAAGAATATGCGATCTACTTAGTCCGTAGTGGTCGTATTTGTGTGGCTGGTTTAAACATGAACAATGTTTATAAAGTTGCAAAAGCAATGGCTGAAGTTCTAGCAAAGTCAGCTTAAAATCCCTCTAAATCTCCCTTTTAAAAGGGAGACTTTATGGATCAAAAAAGGTTGTTTCACGTGAAACAACCTTTTTTATTTTTCACTGCCTTATTAAGCCCAAGCTCTTATCCTTAATTTAAATCCAGACCTTGCTTGCTACCGTGGTAATTGGTATGAATGCCGACTGGTTGGACTGCCTTGCTCTGCTTTCAAAGCAGTGCTTTGAAATTGTTCAGGATGTGCCGTCAGTCCATGAGCAGCGACTAAAGCTGCGCAAGGTTTTTGTTACTTTTGCCCCCCTAAAAGTCAGGCAATGCCTATACAAAACTAATTTGCTACTCACAGTCAATGAGACTGTGCCTGTTTATTCTTAAACAAGTGAACATGAGCATATCTATCAAATTTGATCTTCATTAGACGTATATATGTGAGTGTTCAACTCCCCCATCTCTTTGTATACTGCAAGGCATTCACACACAACAGCACTTTTCAAAATGACTCAACTGACTTGCTTCAAAGCGTATGATATTCGCGGAAAATTAGGTACAGAACTGAACGAAGAAATCGCCTATAACATTGGTCGTGCCTATGGGCAAATCTACCAACCTAAAAAAATCGTCATTGGCTGCGACATTCGTTTAAGCAGCGAAGGATTAAAACAAGCAACTATTCGCGGTTTAAATGATGCGGGTGTGAATGTCCTTGATTTAGGTATGACAGGCACTGAAGAAGTTTATTTCGGCGCTTTCCATCTTGATGTACAAGGTGGCATTGAAGTGACGGCTAGCCATAATCCAATGGACTACAATGGCATGAAATTGGTTCGTGAAAATGCACGCCCAATTAGCGCAGAAACAGGTTTAAAAGACATCCAAGCCCTTGCAGAATCAGGTACTTTTAGTGAAGTTGAGCAGAAAGGTTCGACTGAAAACTATAATATCTTGCCTGAATTCGTTGATCATTTACTCACTTATATTGATCCACAAAAGATTAAACCGCTCAAGCTTGTGGTGAATGCGGGTAATGGTGCGGCAGGTCATGTCATCGATGCGATTGAACAAAAGTTCCAACGGCTCAATATTCCTGTTGAATTTATCAAAATTCATCATGAAGCCGATGGAACTTTCCCTAATGGAATTCCGAATCCAATTTTAATTGAAAATCGTGATAGCACCCGCGATGCTGTGCTTGCGCACAATGCAGATATGGGCATTGCATGGGATGGCGATTTTGATCGCTGCTTCTTATTTGATGAGAAAGGTCAATTCATCGAAGGCTATTACATTGTTGGCTTACTGGCACAAGCATTCTTGATCAAACAATCTGGCGAAAAAATTGTGCATGACCCACGTCTAGTTTGGAATACCTTTGATATCGTAGAACAATACCAAGGCATCGCAGTTCAATCCAAATCAGGACATGCTTTCATTAAAGATGTGATGCGCGAACACAATGCAGTATACGGCGGTGAAATGAGTGCGCATCACTATTTCCGTGACTTTGCTTATTGCGATAGTGGCATGATTCCTTGGTTACTGACGATTGCCCTTCTCTCAGAAACAGGACAATCGCTTTCGTCATTAGTTGAAAATATGATTGCGAAGTTCCCATGTAGCGGTGAAATCAACTTTAAAGTTGCAGACACACAAGCAACAGTACAAAAGATTTTTGATCATTATGCCAACCAAAATCCACAAGTAGACCGTACAGATGGTGTCAGTCTCGATTTTGGCGCATGGCGTTTAAACGTACGTGCATCGAATACTGAGCCATTGCTTCGACTGAATATCGAAAGTCGCGTGGATAAAAATCCAAAACCAATGCAACATTATGTAGATGAATTAACGAGATTGATTCAAGGCTAATACCCGAACAAAAAAGGAGCAATTTGCTCCTTTTTTGTTTTAAATGGTTCAGTTATAACCATTTGGATTCTGTTTTTGCCAATTCCAACTGTCAGCCAACATATCTTCCAAAGAATATTGCGGTTTCCAACCTAGTTCTAATTGTGCACGAGTGTTGTCAGCAAATGAAGTTGCAACATCGCCTGCACGGCGCGACACAAATTCAAAAGCAATCGAGACGCCATTAACTTGTTCAAAAGTATTTTTTACCTGTAGCACTGATGAACCATTTCCAGTACCAATATTCCAAACTCGGCAACCTTGTGCTGACAAGCGATTGCTTAATGCACATAAATGGGCATTAGCCAAGTCTACGACATGGATATAATCACGAACGCCTGTTCCATCAACAGTGTCATAGTCATTGCCATAAATGGATAACTTTTCTCTTCGTCCAACAGCGACTTGGGTTACATAAGGCATTAAATTATTTGGAATCCCTTGAGGATCTTCTCCAATTTGACCACTCTTATGTGCACCAACAGGATTAAAATAACGCAATAATGCGATTGACCAACGTCGGTCAGCGTGTGCAAGTTTTTGTAATAATTGTTCCACAATTAGCTTTGTATAACCATAATTATTATTTGGTATGCCTGTTGACATATCCTCATTTAGTGGCGAAGTATTCACTTCATCATAAACCGTTGCAGATGAACTAAAAACTAATTTAAACACACCTGCTTTTTCCATTGACTTAGTTAACTGAATACTACCCGCAATATTGTTATCAAAATAAGTTAATGGAATCTGCTGACTTTCTCCAACCGCTTTTAAACCCGCAAAATGAATGACAGCATCAATTTGATGATCTTGAAAGACCAAATCTAACTCAGATTGATTTCGGATATCTCCCTGTATAAAAACCAAACTCTTATTGGTGAGTTTCTGCACTCTACGCAAGGCTTCTTCCGAGCTATTTGAAAGGTTATCAAATACAATCACCTCATGCCCTGCATTTAATAGCTCTATGCACGTATGCGAGCCAATATAGCCCGCACCACCCGTGACCAAAATTTTAGCCATTATTTTTCCCTAATAAGATTTTAAGTAAGCCTTGAGTCGATGCATCAAATGTAGATAAATCATCTTGCTCACAATTAAGAATAGGTAATAATTGATTGGCAATTTCTTTACCCTTTTCAACGCCCCATTGATCAAAAGGATTTATATTCCATAACACCGACTGTACAAATACTTTATGTTCATAAGTCGCAATGAGCATTCCCAAACTATATGGATTGAGCTCTTTTAATAAAATCGTTGAACTTGGCTGATTGCCTTCATATTGTTTGTAAGTAGGTAAATCTTCAATTTCATCAGCCGTTAATGCTTGATTACCGAACGCCAATAAACGTGACTGTGCTAGGCAATTTGATAATGCCAAATGATGTTGCTCAATCAAAGCTTCTGCATTTTCAGCATAAGTAAAATGATTAGCATTGTATCGCTTAACTGGTGCGATAAAATCACAACTGACTTTATGAGTGCCTTGATGAAGGAGCTGATAAAAAGCATGTTGTGCATTCGGCCCGACCTCTCCCCAAACAATTGGACAAGTCGTGGAATCAACTTTTTCACCACTTCTCTGTGTTGACTTACCATTCGACTCCATTTCCAGCTGCTGCAAATAAGCAGCAAAATATTTGAGCCGCCCATCATAAGGGAGTACTGCATGTGTTTGAATATCTAGAAAATTATTATTCCAAACACCTAGCAATCCAATTAAAACAGGAATATTTTGAGCAAACGGTGCCGTTTGAAAATGCTGATCAATGGCATATGCACCTGACAACAATTGTTTGAAACCATCGATACCCACAGTTAATGCGATCGGTAAACCAATACATGACCAGAGTGAGTATCGACCACCGACCCAATCCCAAAGTAGTAACTGATTTTCTGGTGCAATACCCCACTCAGACATCTTATCCGGTTTGGTTGATACACCAATAAAGTGATGCTTCAGCACATGACTATTTTTACCTAAAGCTTTTTCTAACCATTGACGTACAGTTTGTGCATTCGACAGCGTATCAATCGTACCAAAGGACTTAGACGAAATAATAAATAACGTTGTTTCTGGTCGAAGTTGATGCAGCAAATCAGAAAGCTGACTGCCATCCATCGTCGATACAAAATGAACATCCAAAGGCTTTGCTGTTACGACTTTAAAATCCGAAAGCGCATGTGTGACCATTAATGGGCCGAGATCAGAGCCACCGACCCCAATATTCACCACATCCTGAATCACTTCACCTGTTGCACCACGATATTGGCCTGCATGAATTTTCTCAACTAAGCTATACATCCGCTCTAATTGAGTATGAACTTGTGCCGTAATTTCAGGAAGTACTTGCTGATTTTGCTCAGGCACACGTAAAGCCCAATGCATTGCAGCACGTTGTTCAGTATAGTTAATCTCTTCAAGAGAAAATAATCTTTGAATCCATTGTGTTAGGTCTTGAGCATGAGCTAAATCAACAAGTCCATTTAAAACATTTTGATCAATACGATGCTTACTGAAATCTAAGACGATTTGCTCTTGTTCGACTGAAAAGCGCTCGAAGCGCCCTGAATCATCTGAGAAAAATTGATTCAAGTGCGTGTCTTGGGTTTGCATTTTAAGGTTGCGCAACGCTGAAAGTGCTTGTTGCTGGCTTTTAACTATCAAAGGCTGCTTATAATTCATTATCAACGCCCCACCCCCATATAAGCAAACTGTTGTGCTTTGACATATTGGGGATCATAAATATTACGGCCATCTAAAACCAAAGGATGAGCCATACGTTGCATCATTTGTTTAAAATCAGGACTCCAATATTGTTTCCATGCAGTAAGCACACACAACCCATGTGCATTTTCAAGCGCTTCATACTGCTGCTGACAAAGTATCAAGTCATCACGCTGACCGTAGATCATCTGAATCTCTTCTAGCGCTTGAGGATCATGTAATTGCACTTTAACGCCCTGCGCCCATAAAGCTTTTAACATCAAATGAATCGGTGAATGTTGTATGCTTGAGGTATTTTCCTTAAACGAAGCGCCCCAAATTGCAATCGTCTTACCATGCAAATCGCCATGATAATAATTCCATAATTTGCGGAATAAAATTTCTTTTTGTTGCTCATTGATTTCCCAAACTTGAGCAAGCAACTGGCTCTTTACCCCTGTATTGGCAACGGTATTCGCAAGCGTCAATACATCATGGGAAAAGTTTTCTCCACCAAAACCCGCACCAGGCGATAGATAAGCAGTACCAATACGGTTGTCTGCTGCCATCCCTTGGCGAACCGAAGTAATATCAATACCCAACTTTTCAGCGACTACAGCCAAGTCATTAATATAACTAATGCGTGTCGCCAACATGCCTGAAATACTAAGCTTGGTAAACTCAGCATCTAATACAGGCATAAATAAAAATTGTTGCTCAAACGGAAAAAATGGGCGTAACAATTCTTTGACTTTCTGCTGTGCCGATGGCTCTGTATACCCAACAATGAGTTGTTTTGCTTGAGTGAAACTCTGTAAAGCATTTCCTTCTTGGATAATATCTGGCAGATAAACCCATTCATCTTCAGGCAAAATTTGCTTAAATTTTTCTGTACTATGCAAACCAAATGTTGATGCATTCACCATCAGCTTAGGATGAATAATCGGACGTTGCTGCAATTCAGTTAATAACGCTAAAACTTGCTGCTCTTGTGTCTGATTAAAACTGAATAAATAGACATCAATATCAAGTGGAATATGCTTGAAATTTGCATAATATAAAAAACCACTGTTGAGCTGCTTATCAAGCAAACGGCTTACATTTTCATCATGAAATGAATATTGCACAGTGTTTTCTTTATCATCGGTGTTTGAACACCAATAAACACTGTGCCCAGACTCTGATAGTAATGCAGACATGACCCCTGCATATAGGGTATTGCCAAAAACTGCAATTTTCATAACCGTTAACCCTAAACTATAGGGCTAACTCACGAATTAAGCCCTTAAACTCTTCACCCAATTTTGGATGTTCAACACCATAGTGTAGTACAGCTTTAAGATACCCAATCTTGCTACCACAATCAAAAGTTTGCCCTTTCATACGATAGGCTTCAACAGTTTCTGATTGTTGCAATGCTGCGATCGCATCAGTCAATTGAATTTCATTTCCTGCACCGCGCGGTGTATTTTCTAACAGTGCCATGATTTGTGCTGGTAAAATATAACGGCCAACGACTGACAAATTGGATGGTGCAGTTCCAACACTTGGTTTCTCTACAATGCCTTGCATTGCAATACTTTCACCTTCATTTGGCGAATTTGCGACATCAACAATGCCATATTGATCAACCAGATGATCAGGAACAGCTTCAACCATAATTTGTGCAACATTCGACTGCTCAAAACGGCGAATCATTCGCGATAAATCATTGTCCACTTCAACATCTTTGACCAGTACATCGGGTAATAACACTGCAAAAGCTTCATTCCCAATTACATCTTTGGCACATAAAACCGCATGTCCCAAACCTAATGGTTGCGGTTGGCGTACACTAATCACGCTAACATGCTTCGGTAAAATATCTGTAATTTCTTTCAGTAAATCGAACTTCTTCTTTTGTTCTAATATCGTTTCAAGTTCAAAATTACGATCAAAATAGTTCTCAATCGATGCTTTTGATGAGTGAGTCACCAAAATGATCTGCTCAATGCCTGCTTCAACTGCTTCACGCACCACATATTCAATTGCTGGGCGATCAACCACAGTCACCATTTCTTTTGGAATTGATTTGCTCGCTGGTAAAAAACGAGTTCCAAGACCAGCGACAGGCAAAATTGCTTTCTTAATCATTTAATTTCTCAGTTTAATTCACTCTAACTTCATCACTACGCTTGTAGCCATCAACATAATATTCAAGCTGGGTTAATGCCCAATCAACGTCATGTTCGACCGCAGTCATTTGATTAATTCTATCAAAAATCAATTGAATTTCAGCTAATGGATAATGTTTCTCAAAAGACCGTAAAATACGAGTATGTTCTGTGTATTCTGTATTTTCTTGATCAATCAATAATTCCTCATACAGTTTTTCACCTGGACGCAATCCGCTATATGCAATTTCAATATCACCGTCTAATGATCCAGCTTCACGTACAGTTAAGCCGCTTAACTTGATCATTTGTCGAGCCAAATCTTGAATACGTACAGGCTCACCCATATCAAGCAGAAATACATCTCCTCCCGTCCCGAGTGCGCCAGCCTGAATCACCAACTGTGATGCTTCAGGAATCGTCATAAAATAACGTGTAACATCTGGATGTGTCACTGTTATGGGGCCACCACGTGCAATTTGCTGCTTAAATAATGGTACAACAGAACCCGAAGACCCAAGCACATTACCAAAACGAACAATACTAATTTGTGTATTGGGTTGTGTATCAGCAACCGCTTGGCAGTATAATTCAGCCATTCGTTTTGAAGCACCCATCACATTGGTTGGGCGTACAGCTTTGTCTGTAGAAATTAAAACAAAAGTCTCAACACCATTTTTAACAGCGGCATTCAAACTGTTTGCTGTACCAATCGCGTTATTTTTTAAACCAGCAATTGGATTGCACTCAACGAGTGGTACATGTTTATAAGCAGCAGCATGGTAAACCGTCTGAATGTGATACTGTTCAATAATGCGCTCTAGTTTTTGTTGGTCTTGTACAGTCCCTAGAATCGGAATAATTTCGCAATTCGCTGTCTGTCTCAATTCTTTTTCAATGTCATATAATGCGAACTCTGTTAACTCATATAACACCAAAATTTTAGGGTTGTTTTTGATAATCTGACGACATAATTCGGACCCAATAGAGCCCCCCGCTCCTGTTACCATCACAATTTTATTTTGAATATTCTTTGCAAGTAGATGCGAAATTGGAGGAACTGGATCACGCCCCAACAAGTCAACAATGTCAACCTCCTGAATATCTGTAATCTTAATCTCACCATCGACTAATTGCGTCAATCCTGGTAATTCAGTGATTTTTAAATGTGCACTTTCAAATTGTTGAATAATTTCAGTTTTTCTTACGCGACCAACCGAAGGAAGCGCCAGTAAAATTTCCTCGATCCGATCTTTCTCAAAACGCTGTAATGCTTTTTCAACAGAATATACTTTTAAACCACCAACGATTTGGCCTTGTAATGATGCATAGTCATCAATAAAGAAAATGGGTAAATGATCATCTGAACGATGCAAGGCAGCTGCAATTTGTTGTCCTGCATCACCTGCACCATATATCGCAATACGTTTCCGTCCAATTTCTGAATAAAAAGATGCCTTAATAATAAAACGTATGCATGCTCTACTAGTCCAAACCCAAGCAAACATCATAAACCCAAACATAAATGGGATAGACATCGGGATATAAGCTTGTGTACACGTACTCAGAGTGTAGAGCGCGATCATGCTTAAGCTAACAGCAATCGCCAACTTAACAATAAATACTTCATTAAAGGTTCGAACAATAAAGCGATAAACACCCGTGATTGCCAAACTCAAAATTGCAATTAAAGTGACAAGCAAAATGCCATGGTCAATGCCTGGGATAATTTTGGCACCCAAATCAAATAGGCGGATGACATAACAAAGCCATAAAATTATAGGAAAAGCCATTAAATCTAAAAGGACAAGAAAAGCTTGTTTAAAAAGCCTTGGTGCTACTGAAAACTTTTGTATTATTGCCTTAATAAACATTAAATATCTTCTTAATCAAATTTGTAACTTTTTAATCCGCTACAAGAGTACCAGCCTTTAAAAAAGTGAGAGGGGCAATTTTCTTACCACCTGCAACCTTAACCCCGATACTTAAATGGGCACACGAACCAATTTCGACATCATGATCGACTAAAGTCCCTAAATTTAAAATAGCGCCACTGTGAATTTTTACTGATGCACCCACAATACAACCAGCCTTAATGATTACACCATCTGCTATTTTTGTGCTTGGGCTAATGATAGCACTAGAATCAATAACAGAAGCGAAAGGTATATCTAAGCTATGTAAGAGACTATACCATTTTTGTCTCAATTCATTATTCCCAACGGCAACAATTGCTTGATGAGCATCTAAATTTAACTTACCTAAGCCTAAAATATCAGAAATAACCTTATGATTATTAATTTCGAGTGTGTTTGGCCAACTATCATCCACGAAGCAAATTTCGCTCCAAAGATTCAAAGACTTCGCTAATTCAGCAACAGATTTTCCAAAGCCACCAGCCCCTAAAATCAGTAAATTTGGCTTGTTTTTATTATTCATTAGAAGTACCAGCTTTCAAATAGATAGCGACTAGTATTAATGGTAGATAAGCGACAAGAACACCAAGCTCAGGATAATTAAATTCTGTATTTACTGTCCAATATGCGATAGGAAGTAACCACAGGACATTAACCAGAGCAACTGCTATCGTTACTGGAGTATGGCTACTGAGTTTCCTAGACAAAATTTGGTATGCATGACTACGATGAGCATCATACATTTTATAACCGCCCAACACACGACGTATCAATGTAAAAGTAGCATCCACGATGAATACACCTAAACAAATGATCCAAGCACAAAATAAAGCTAAATTTTCTTTTAGTGCTATTAAAGCGAACATACCTAGTGTCAAGCCAAGGAAACCACTACAAGCATCCCCCATAAAAATCTTAGCTTTAGGAAAATTCCAAAGTAAAAAACCAAATGCACATGCGGACAATAACCAGAGTATTTCTATATTTAATTGGAGGTTAAATATAGAATAAATTATAGCCATGCTCATCAGCGTCGTGATTGCTTCAACACTAGCAATACCATTAATTCCATCCATGAAATTATACAAGTTCAGTAGCCAAACTAAAAAAATAACCGCAATTATATTTGCACTAAAACCTAACGAAAAATTATTAAAAATCTTTACTTCTGAGAAACCACCTAAACTGATCACAACACCAACAGCCACCATAAAGTGAATTGCTAAGCGAAGCATGGCGTTAATATGTCCATGATCATCTAAAAAGCCTAATAAAGCGATTATGAAACCAGAAATTATAAGAGTTAAGCCAATGTGTGGAGATAAATGACCCAAATAAATAAATAATATCGCCCCTAAAATGTAGCTAACAACAACGGCAACTCCCCCTCCTCGAGGGGTAGGAATACTATGGGAGCTACGCTCATTTGGATTATCAATAATATTTCTCTTTAATGCATACACCCTCATAAAATAGGTCAACATAAAGGTGAGCAAGAAGAAAATAAGAGCAAATACCATAGGTGTATCACATTCCCTTAAACATATTAATTAGGCTTCTTTCTGTCGAATATGGAGCTTTCCAGCCTAAGACTTGCGTATTCTTTGAACTGTCTACAACTAACTCTGAACACAAACGAGATGCCATTGCAGACCGACCAATAAGACCTGCGAGAAAACAAATAAGATACTTAGGTATTGGTACCACAATTAACTTATTATTCTGCAAAAAAGCTAACTTCTCAAAAAGTTGTTTCACTGAGATATCATCTTGGTCACTCGCTAAAAAGACTTGACCAACTGCATTTGGGTGCGTCATGCATATATGGATCAAGTCTGCTAAATTATACACGCTCACCATACTGCGTTTATTATCTAAACAACCAATTGGTAAGGGAATTTTCTTTGTCGCAAGAGAGACCATACTCTTAAAGTTGGCTTTTACATTTGGCCCATAAATCAGAACAGGTCGGATAATAACAACTTCTAAACCAGTTTCGTAAGCCAATTCCATTAAAGCTTGTTCGGCTTCATATTTAGACAAACCATAGGGATCATCTGTATTAATGGAGTCATCGGCAGTAAAAGGCTTCTGTTGAGTAGCCTCTTCTCCATTTACCTTTATACTACTTAAGTAAATAAAACGTTTTACACCACTTTTTACTGCTTTTTGCGCAAGATTTAAGGTGCCTAGAACATTAGTTTGACGATATGCTTCTAATGGCGAAGCAGCAGTTTCGTTCATAACATGCGCACGACCAGCGCAATGAATGATAACATCGACATCTGAGAGTTTTACACCATCTAGATCATCATTTAAATCAAAATTTAGATTTGTAATTCTAAGATCATTAAAATCTTGAGATAATCGGGTATGTGCCAAAATCGAGTAGTTTTGCTTAGAAAAATATTGACACAAATATTTCCCTAAAAAACCATTACTGCCTGTAATTAATATTTTCATTTTAAACCTACATTTCGCTTTAATGACTCATATACTTCAAAATGGGTTTTTACAACGTGTTTTATATCAAATTTTTCTTCAGCACGTTGACGCGCATTATGGCTTAATTTTTCACAAAGACTATCATTACTGATCAACTTTTCAATTGCTGTAGCTAGACTATTCTCATCTTTAACTTCTGCAAGAAAACCAGTCACTCCTTCTTCAATAGCCTCTCGACAACCTGGAACATCTGTCGTAACTACTGGTCTTCCTAAAGCTTGAGCCTCTAATAAAACTTTAGGCATTCCCTCTCGGTATGAAGGCAAAACCACTACTGTTGCTTTGCTTAGAGTTGCAGCCATATCACTCTGATGACCCCACCATTCGACCGCCCCACTTTGTGCCCAGTCATTTAACTCTGGTTCACTTAAAGATGCAGGATTATCTGGATCAACTCCTCCAACTAAAACAAAGCGAATATGAGGATATTTATCCTTTAGCAGTAAGGCACTTCTATAAAACTCATATACACCCTTGTCTGCCAACATACGGCAAGCCATTAGCACCACTTTATTTTCTAACGGCAAATTATGAGCACTAAACTTAGCGAGATCAACTCCAGAGCCAGGAATGAGAACTGTTTGTGAGCTTGGTATTGAGACATATTGTCTTAGAATTCTTAAATCATCAGAATTTTGAACAATAACGACTTTATTTTTTGCGCTTAAAGCTAAGCGATATAATGGAATTACACCTAAACGCAAAAACTTTGCTTTTATCCTTGTATTTGTAAATATGTAACCTAGTCCTGATATTGCATAAGCTATCGAAGGGACTTTAGCTAGAATTGATGCAATTCCCCCAATAAGAACAGGTTTAATTGTTACTAAGTGCACGACATCTGGTTGAATTTTTATTAACTTTCTTTTTAAATCAAATAATAAACTTAAAGAAGAAAATGGATTAAGACTCCCACGCTCTAAACTAATAGGATATACTTTAATTCCTAAAGACTTCAAATAATCCATTCTACCTGTATCTTTAGCAAAAATATAAACTTCATGACCTTGATCTATTGCTTCTAATGCTAATGGAAGTCTATGTGAAATAAAAAACCAATCCACGTTTACTATGTATACAATTTTCATATAATATTTCTATTCTAAATTCCTTGAAAGATTAAAGCTCTTTATCTTTAGTCGGAGAGACTTTATGAATTACAGCATCCCAAAATGAAGGTATCGATCTAAAATTAGCAATGTATTCTTTGTATTCACGTGAATAGTCGCAATTACTTTCAGCACTAGAAGTCAACAGCTTTAGTATTTCAGCTTTTGAAAATCCATCTGATACTATAACATTAGGCAATTCGTTTATCGCTGGAGTACAAGGAGTAGATATTACTTGTTTAATTCCTGATGCCATCATTTCCAAAACAACATTTGGAAACCCTTCTACTCTTGATGAAATTATACCAATATCAGAGGCTGCAAAATATGAAGCTGGATTACTAACATTACCCATAAAGATAACATGGCTGCTTAACCTTAGTTCAAAGCTTATTTCTTTAAGCCTCTCTAACTGAGGGCCATCACCTAAAATACATAATTGACTTGGACTCTTATAACTCTTTATAAAATCCGAGTATGCATATAAAAGTATATCAAATTGCTTTAACTCAACAAGCCTACCACATGCAATAAAATTTAATATTTTTTCATTTTTTTTTAAAAGCCCACTCTTAACTTGCATGTTAATATTATTAATATCCACACAATTTGGTACAACCAAATTATTAGGGGCAGGGTAAAATCCAATATTTTTAAATAAAGAATTTTTCATAAAATCAGTTTGATAAATAAGTAGGCTCTGCCCCCCATAGAAAAACCTATAAAATAACCTTATAACAATAAGCTTAATTCCTGAAAACCGCTCAAATGGAACTGTTGACTCCCTAGAAATTAGTTTAGATTTGATATTAAAAACCTTCTTAAAAAAACTAACCAGTGCATTTGTTATAATATGTGAAGTGAAGATGTAATCAAAATCAGAATTATTTATTTTCTTAAAAAGCTTTATATAAGAAAACATACTTTTACTATTTGTTGTGGGGCAATAAGTAATATCTACATTCATTCCTTCAAAGAATGAATTTATTTTATCATTTTCCCCTGACGATATAAAGAATAAAAAAACACTATAATTAATCTGACAAAGATACTTCGCTAGATTAAGCATAACTCTTTCAGCACCTCCAATCTTAGAGCTTGGAAATATAAAAATAATTTTCATCAAATCTTCACTCGTTTAATTACACTAATAAAAACTGGAACAAATAGAAATGGAGATAAAACAGCAGTCTGCCTAAAACCCACCCCTACCTCTGTGCTATATGCAAAAACATTAAATAAAATCATTGCAACCAAAGATTTTGAAAAAAGAATATTATTTTTATTATAAGAAAAAAACAACATGTATAAAAAAACCCCAAAAATACATGCAAAAAAGGAAATATAATACCAAATATATAAATAGAAGGGAATATAAGCATCCACCTGCCAAGGAATAGGTGAAAACATAAATCTAAAAGACTCGAATAAAACTGAAAGGTAATCTAAAGAGTAGATTCTCTCCATAAATTTATCAAAGTAATTATTTAAAATATACAAAGATACAAAAAAAACAAAAAGAAAGGCATATACCAAACTTTTGAACTGAATTTTTCTAGATAAAATTAGATCAAAAATAACATATACAACAATACCAAGACAAGCATTCATCCTATACGTTATTAGCACTAGCATAAAAAAACCCATTAAATAAAACTTTTCTTTTTTATACAAATACAAAGATATACTGATTAAAAAGAAAATTGACACATCTCTCATCAAAGAAAAAGTCAAATAAAATAAGGGTAAATAAAAAATCATTAAAATACTTAAATAGTAAGAATCTTTTTCAGGTAACTTAAATTCCAAGCATATAAACTTTGAAAAATACAAGTTTGCCAAGAAAAATATTGTAGTTTGAAATACATACCAAAGCCCCAGATTATCATTTATAAAATTCCTCACAAAACCCAAGTACATATAATAACCAAAATGTAAACTTTGACTATAATCATAATAGTTTTGAAAAATGTACAACCACCCCAAGCTCTTGGAATCAGCCATCACATAATTAGATAAAACATAATAACGATATTCATCATGAGAGGTAACAAAAAAATCACCAATCTTACTATCATTAAAAACCAACAATAAAACTGAAATAAAAATAAGATATATATAAAAATATATAATCATATTTTTGGATATTAAAAGTTTTCTCAAAACAAAACCTCAAAGTATTATTTATAAAACCAAATTCAAGGCAGCAGCACTGTCAAATATTGATCTACAATATTATGAGGTTTATATTTTAAGAGCTGCTCTGAAAAGTTTACAGCGCTTTTATTAGTTAGTTCTGTAATTATAGCTTCAGCTAAAGCATCAGGATCATTCGTTGGAACAAGTACCCCCCACTTACCACCTTCAAGAATTTCAGAGGGTCCATTGGGACAATTTGTACTAATAACCCTCGTATCACAAGCCATAGCTTCAACTAAAACATTACCAAATCCTTCCCATAAGGAGGATAATACAAATAACTCAGACTTTTTCATCCAAGAATAAGGGTTCTCCATGAAACCCAAAATATGTACTCTATCTTCAATTCCAAGCTTTTCTACTAGCTTTTTCAATTCGAACTCAAGCTTTCCTACTCCAAGTATGACTAAATGAATATTTTTCTGCCGAGTTACAACATTTGAAAAAGCATTAATTAATAAGGGAAAATTCTTTGCTTCCGTTAAACGCCCTACCGCCAATATAAATGGAAGATTCTTTTTTGCCCAAAAATGATTCAACTCTTCTTCTTTCTTTATTAATAACTCTGAGGTCACTACAGGATTATAGATAACTCTAATTCTCTCAAAATCTAAACCTAACGTTAAAGCCAAATCTTTTGCTACGCCTGAAGAAACTGCCACGATTCCATCAGCTCTGCGATATGAAAAATACATAAGTTTTTTTAATATAATATTTTTATAAGATGAACCAGCAAGACTCAATGATAAAGTACTATGTTCACTTATCACGACACGACATTTTATACCACTTAACTTTACAGCAATAGTTGCAACAACATTGACATAATGCATTGCTGATAAAACAACCTTTGGCTGTTCTTTTTTTAAATATTTTATTAATGGATTTATTGCAAAAAAAACTCTAGATGAATTTAAATCAACAATTCGTACCTTGTTAGATACATCTTTAATAAAGTTACCTTTTGCTTTTGCTAACAATAAATCAACACAATATCCTTTCTCTGCTAAAGTATTTGCTAATATTAACATTACACGCTCAGCACCGCCCCCATTCATTGAAGGCACAAACAATGCGATATCTGTCATTATGATTATCCACAAAATTATATGGTCTGCCCTTTAACCCTCAAAAAAAGCATTACATAAGCCAAAAAATATGCAAAACTTTTATTCAATGTAATAGCGAACACCAAATCCAAATGTAAAATTAATAGCTAAATGGCAATCTCTCAATCCGAGTACCAAAATTAGTGATTAAAAAGATAGTCTTTCTTAATTAAAACATTGCTTGTAAACAGTCCTCTACTCCATCCAACACTTCAACTTTCAAGTCATTTCTATTTTCTAAAAGAACCTTTGAGTTGTTAAAAGATACATTCAACTTCTGCCAAGGGTCTTCATCTTTTAAAACGTTACAATCAACTACGACCCCCCCTCCACCAACAACTCTCCAAACATCTGGTATTTTTGTATCCCATACGATAGTTGCAACTTTTTTTCCGAATGCTTGAGCAATAATTCCAGCATGCATGCGCATTGCTACCAAATAATCTACTTGCCCAATTTGTTCATAAAGTTCACTAGGTTGTTCTGGTCTATCTAATAAAGTTACATCAATACAGTCATCCAACAATGCTCGGTGTATAGTTTTAGCACATACATAATCATTGGGATTGCCATTAGTCATGAGAACAACTCTCATTTTTTCATCAATAGCACTTTTCACTACTTTTTTCCAGAAAAGTAAATAGTCAGATTCATCCATATCTTCTAATTGAGCATCGTACTTTTTGAACACAGATAGAGGCATCACGTTAAAGCCACAAGTCATTTCTTTCTTATTCAATAAATCATTTATTGAAGCATTCAAAGCAAATGCTAGATCTGGATATACATTTAAAGAAGTTTTATTATCAATAAAAGACTCGACTTTATTTACGGAACCTTGATCTCGAAAAGAAACATACTTAGCTTGCTTCAAAATAGTTTTATATACACCCTTTGCCCGCTCACCGATATTATCACCCACCCCACAGCCCAAGATTGCAAATGGCTTGTTGTTTCTCTGCGCTATTTTTACAATCTGATCTAATTTTGGTGAAAAAAAGGATGTACTGTCAGTTATCAACTGCCCCCCACCAATAATCACTCCATCTGAGGTTTTTATTAAAGTATCCCAATACTGATCAGATCTTGCTTTAACTGAAAAATACCATATAACCCTAGATATAAAATATTGAATAAATGGACTATTCTTTAATCTATTTACTAAGGTAGGTTTCAAAGAGCTTTTATTTTCTGAAGATACTTCCATCAACCTATTATGATTAGAAAAATTTTTTCTAAATGAGAGATCTAACGGTATAACATCAATATCTTTTGATATCAAAATTTTCTTAAGGCTATCAAATATAGCGTAATCTCCAAGATTAGCACTAAATACTTCTCCTACAACCACAACTCTTTTATTACTCATATCTATTTTCTCATAAAAATCCAAAAGAACGTACTGTCAACCCCTATTTGACGTTTTATTGCCGCCCACAAATACAGATTCCATACAACTATAGACATTGATGCGCTTATCGCAGCACCATCTACACCTAGTCGAGGTATCAAACATAGATTTAATATGGCATTGCTGAGCGCAGATAAAATCATCCCCTTAATTACAAATCGCTCATTATTAGACATGGTTAAAATTGAAATTGATGAGCCAAAAAAAGCATTAATAGCCTGCCCAATAGCTATTATATAAAGAGCTCGATGACCTAGTATAAAATCATCACCAAAAACAAATCGAAGTATCTCTGCTCCAAAAAAGAAAAAAACTAAAACCAATGGCAATGTAAAACTAAAACTAATTAATGAGCCTACTGAAGCTATTTGTTGAACCCTTTTGGAATCTTTTTTAGCAAATGCACTAGCAAGCTTAGGCGTAATTATCATGGTTACAACTTGCAAACCGAATAGTGTTAGGGCAGCTCCTGATACCACAACCTTATAAACTCCAACATCATGAAGTGTACCCAAAAGACCCAACATCACAATATCAATTTGCCCACTTACAACTTGCATACCAGTCATCATTGCCAAGGGAATAATAGAAAAGAACCAGACTTTCATATGAATATCTGGTTTTACCTCTTTTAACTCTGTAGGTTTTACTTTGATTAATAGCCAAGCGCCTATCAAAAAGGCCACCGCAGCAGCAAAAAGATGTATCTTCATTGCGGAATTTGGATTGGACTCAACATTTACTAAAATAGCAATTAAAAGAAAAATAACGAGTAAAAGCGGACGTATAAGCGCCTCAGGTAGTTGCCCCATTACGACAAAGCCAAGACCTCTAAGCGCAGCACCACGAACATTACCCATAGCAATTAGAAGTGCTGTAATGAGCCCTAAAGCAAATATACTGGTACCTCCAGCTTGTTGTATAGCTTCATCAAAAAAAAGCTTTTGTACAAGAAGAGCTACACTATAAGTAATAAGAGATATCATCATGACTGCAGAACCACTCCACAGCCAAATACCTTTCATCTTACTCCAATCGCTTAATGCTTTTGCTTTTGCAGTTTCTCTTAATACTAGTGTAGGCATCCCAGCTTGTGCTGGCAACGCTAAAAGACTTACTAAAGCAAAAACATATGAATATGTACCAAAACCCTCAACTCCAAGAGACCTTGCCAGCAAAACAGAGCTAGCAAAAGTTGCTCCCACAGCTAGGATACGAACAATAAAAGTACCTAAGAATGTTTTGACAAGATTCCAGTTCAAAAGGTCTTTTATACTCATGGAAAATCTTAAATCTCTTTAGAATATGAATCAAATACTTACCCAAATTTTAACCTCTAAAATAGAATTTTACTCTACAAACAGGTTAAACATCTTAACTTCTCTACCTAGAAGCACTATGTAAATCTGACACATACCAAGTCATTGCTAATCCGACGCCTTGCATAATTCGATATTGCGGTTCATAACCTAATAATGTTTTTATTTTTGTGACATCTGCCTGCGAATGTCTTACATCACCTGCTCTAAACTCACGATATACAGGTGCTTTGCTATAACTAACACCCTGTTCATTTAAGGCCTGCTTAATAGCATTAAATAAATCATTTAGCGTTGTACGATCACCGACAGCAACATTATAAACTTGGTTTTTCGCTTCATCATTTTGTGTAGTTGCTGCCAGAATATTTGCTTGGACTGTATTTTCAATAAAGCAAAAATCTCGACTGGTTTCACCATCACCATTAATAAATACATCATCACCCTGAATCATGGCTGCCGTCCATTTTGGAATTACTGCGGCATAGGCACCATTTGGGTCTTGGCGCTGACCAAATACATTGAAATAACGTAGTCCAATACATTTAAAGTCATATGTACGAGCAAATACTTCTGCATATAGCTCATTGACATATTTAGTCACAGCATATGGTGATAATGGATTACCAATATTTTCCTCAACTTTAGGTAAAGCAGGATGATCTCCATAAGTTGAACTACTAGCAGCATAGGTAAAGCTTTTGACTTGTGCATCACGTGCAGCAACAAGCATATTTAAAAAACCCGTAATATTTGCTGCATTTGTTGTAATCGGATCTGCAATCGAGCGAGGAACTGAACCTAATGCGGCTTGATGTAGCACAAAATCAACACCCTGACATGCTTTTTCGCAATCAACTAAGTTTCGAATATCCCCCTCATAAAAAGTAAAATTAGCCCATTGCTCTGGGCTAATGTTACTTTTTACTTCATCCAAATTATGCTGATGACCTGTCGCAAAGTTATCCACCCCAACTACTTTCTGATCTAGTTTTAATAAGGTTTCCAATAAATTGGAACCAATAAAACCCGCCACACCTGTCACTAACCAAATTTTTGGGGTTTGCTTTAATTGATCACAAACAACTTGATATTGAAACATTATGTTAAGTTCCTCTTATAATTGATGTTATAGACGAAGATCAGATTCAGATTGATCAAGCACATATTTCAAATCATAAAGCACATGGATTTCTTTACCCAAAGCACGAATTCCTGTCTCTCCCATTTCCTTAAATTGATTGTGGGCAACAGCCAAAATCATAGCATCATAACAAGCCTTATTCACAACTGTCACGGGTGTGATGCCATATTCAAGTTGAGCTTCCTCAGCAGAAATCCAAGGATCGTAAACATCAACTTCAATATTGTATTCTTGCAACTCTTTAATAATATCAACAACTTTTGTATTTCGTATATCTGGACAGTTTTCCTTAAAACTCAAACCCAGTAGCAAAACCTTTGCTCCCTCAACCTGGATTTTCTGTTTAATCATTTTTTTAACAAGCTGGGTCACGACATACGCCCCCATACTGTCATTCAAACGACGACCAGCTAAAATAATTTCAGGATGGTAGCCTATAGACTGTGCCTTGTGCGTTAAGTAATATGGATCAACCCCAATGCAATGCCCACCAACTAAACCTGGGCGAAAAGGAAGAAAGTTCCACTTCGTACCAGCTGCTTTAAGCACACTCTCCGTATCTATTCCCATTTTATTAAAAATAACTGCAAGCTCATTGATTAATGCAATATTTACGTCGCGCTGGGTATTTTCAATAACTTTTGCAGCCTCAGCAACTTTGATACTTTCTGCTTTGTGCGTTCCAGCTTCGATCACTAAGTTATAAACTTGATCAATAAATTCAGCAACTTCTGGTGTTGAACCTGACGTAATTTTCAAAATATTGGTGACACGATGCAATTTATCACCAGGGTTAATTCGTTCTGGGCTATAACCAGCGAAAAAGTCTTTGTTGAACTTTAAACCTGATACCTGTTCGAGTACAGGAATACAGGTTTCCTCTGTTGCGCCTGGATAAACCGTTGATTCATAAACAACAATATCTCCTTTCTTTAGAACCTTACCAATACTTGTAGAAGCCTTGATTAACGGTGTTAAATCTGGTTGTTTATAATCATCAATCGGTGTTGGGACTGTCACAATAAAAAAGTTGCAGCTTTTTAAGTCTTCTAAATTAGCAGTATAGGTTAATTGTGTTGCTTGACTTAATTCTTCTGGTGAAACCTCTAAAGTAAGATCTTGCCCACTTCTGAGTTCATCTATACGTCTTTGATGAATATCAAATCCCACGACAGGAGTTTTTTTACCGAACTCGACTGCCAATGGTAAACCTACATACCCTAAACCAATAATTGCTATTTTCAATTCGGCAAGTTGCATCACAATCAGCCTATTCCTTTATAAAGTTTACATCAATATCAAATGATTTTTTGAAGGCTTAATGCTTCACATTAAACGCCGTGCGTACTATAACAAATTTTTTTAGAATACCTAATTTCAATTGTATGAATGTGTTTACTCAAACCGATCAAATATAAAAAAAGATTTATACAACTCAACAACAATCTATACTATTGTTTTAATTGAGACTAATAAGCTAAAAACAAGATCAAGCAAAAATTTTTAGCCTCATTAATTTCAACATAAACACTTATATTTTAGATGATTTAAAAACCAACTTCTAAATTGTTTATATTTTATCACTTACCAATGAATCAACAACATACACCGTAACTGCGTCAGGCTAAAGCGTATACCACATCAATAAATCAGTTATATTCCTTATCAAATCTTTGACTCACTCCTCACCATAATTGAGTTAAATAGATACCTCTTACAAGCAACTACTATTCACACACTCTTTACTAGATTAGAAATACTAAACATACAAAGCTCAAAGATTTTTCCATGCTTTTTTTAAGAATTTCAGCTAGAATGGTCGAAATTCTAAGCCTAAAGTCAGACTGTTATACAACAACTGATATCAATGAGATATAAGTATTCAAGGGTCGAGTGTGAAGCATTATAAAATTTTTTCTATCCTCGCAATTAGCATTAGCGCTACAGGTTGTGCCGTTACTTCTGGCTTGCAAACTTATGACATTCCCAGTGAAGGAAGCTATACAACTGATCTAGGGTCACATATTAATGTTGTAAAAATTACTCAAGATAGCCTAACGACTATTCTCTCTCAACAAGTAAACACACAACAAAATTATACATCACTTTTTAAGGTTCACCCCCAAACTTATCGCTTAAGCTCAGGGGATATTTTATCTATTCAGTTATGGGCCTACCCTGAAATTACGCCGCCATCAGTGACGATGAGCAATGACCAAGCGATCCAAGCAAATGGTTATCCAATTGATGCTAATGGATATATTCAACTGCCATTGGTAGGTCGATATAAGGCATCAGGTAAATCACTCAGCCAATTAAATGTAGAACTTAGAAAGCACTTTGCACAATATTTAAAAAACCCAGATCTCATCGTAAGAGTTCTTTCCTATCAAGGGCAACGTTATTCAGTCCAAGGAAGTGTAACTCGCGCAGGTCAGTTCTATTTAAATGATAAACCCACAAGTATCTATACAGCATTAGGTCTTGCTGGTGGAATCAATGATAAAGGTGCAAATACTTACATTCAACTTATTCGAAATGGTCAAACCTATAACCTCAATACGATAGAGTTAGAAAAATCAGGATATTCGCTGCATAACCTTTTAATTCAACCTAATGATACGATTTATGTCAGTACAAGAGAGAATCAAAAAATCTACGTTATGGGTGAATCTGGTAAGAATCAGGCTTTACCTATGCGTGATCAAGGCATGTCTTTGAGTGATGCACTCGGTGAAAGTTTAGGCTTAAACCCTTTATCCGCTAGCGCTAGTCGCATTTATGTACTAAGAACCAACCCAACTGATCACAGTACTGCTCTGTATCATATGAATTTGTTGAGTCTCGGTGACTTTGGATTAGCCAATCAATTCCAGTTACGCAGTAACGATATTGTCTATGTAGATGCGACAGGATTAACGCGCTGGCAACGTGTTGTGAATCAAATGATTCCTTTCTCAAGCGCTTTGTATAACATTGATCGCTTAGGACAATAATTCAAATGAATATCAAAAATATTCTGGTTGTATGTGTTGGTAATATTTGTCGTAGTCCAATGGCAGAGTACTTTTTAAAAGCCGATTATCCTAACTTACACATTGAGTCAGCAGGCATTTCTGGTTTAATCGGACATCCTGCTGATGAAAAAGCAATACTATGTATGCATCAACTCAATATTGATATGGGTGCCCATGTTGCCAAAAAGTTAAATGCTGAACATTTAAAAAATGCAGATTTAGTTCTTGTGATGAGTCATAATCAACAAAAACATATCGAACAAACTTGGCCATTTGCAAAAGGGAAAGTTTTCCGTTTAGGTCATTGGCAAAACAAGAACGTACCTGACCCTTACCAACACGATCAAACTTTTTTTGATCACACCTGTCAGTTGATTCAAGACTGTGTTTCTGACTGGAAAAACTATATTTAACTTTTAGATTTAAGATTATGAGCCAAAACACCAATACTGAAGACACGATTGACTTGAAAGAGCTCTTCTTTGCTTTGATTGCACAATGGAAGCTGATTGCCTTGTGTATTATTTTGAGTTTGGTCTTTGCTTTTTTATACCTACGCGCAACTCCAAATACCTATTCCGTTGATGCTTTGGTCCAAGTAGAAGACAGCAAAGGTGCATCGGCTGCATTACTTGGTGATCTTTCACAAATGATTGAGCAAAAATCCCCAGCTCAATCTGAAATCGAGATTTTGAAGTCTCGCTTGGTTCTTGGTTCAGTCATTCAGGCACTTCATCTCGATCTTAATATTTCTAGCACTGAAGATACCTTTTCCCATCGTTTATTTAATAAACTAGATTACACGACTGAATATACTCCAAAAGCTGTTATTTTTAACGATGGGGAGAAATCTTTTGATATCAAGCAATTTGAAATCCCTAACTACTATCTCGATCAAAAACTTAGCTTAAGCTTTAAAAATAATAGCTTTAGTCTTACGGATCTAAAAACAGATGAGGTTGTTTTTAATGCTCCTCTGAATCAGTTAAATCATGTTAATACCGAATACGGTTTGTGGAAAATTGCAATTTTTACAAAAGATAGTTTTGATTCAGATTATTTTGTAAAGAAGAGTTCTTTACCTGCTGCAGTCAACACTATTTTGGCAAATTATTCAGTTGCAGAAAAAGGTAAACTGACTGGAATTTTAGGATTAAGCCTTCAAGGTCTGGATAAAGAACATATTACCAAAGTTCTAAATGCGATTTTATCAGCTTATAGTGCACAAAACGTTGCTCGTCGCTCTGCGGAGACAGCACAAACATTGAAATTCTTAGATGAGCAACTTCCTGAGCTAAAAAAACAGTTAGATGATGCTGAGCGCGAGTTCAATAAGTTTCGTCAACAATACAATACGGTTGATGTGACTAAAGAATCAGAACTTTATTTGACTCAAAGTATTACTTTAGAAACAAAGAAAATAGAATTGCAGCAACAGCAAGCTGATCTTGCTGCTAAGTATACGTCTGAACATCCTGCAATGCGTGAAATTAATGCTCAGCTATCAGCATTAAATAAACAAATCTCAGACCTTAATGGCACACTTAAACGCCTACCAGATTTGCAGCGCCAATACTTACAGTTGTATCGAGAGGTTGAAGTTAAAACCCAACTGTATACAGCATTGCTTAATTCATATCAGCAATTACGTATCGCAAAAGCAGGTGAAATTGGTAATGTTCGGATTGTGGATACTGCTGTAGAACCTGTAGAACCAATCAAACCTAAGAAATTACAAATTTTAATTCTTTCTATTTTCCTTGGTGGCTTCCTAGGAACACTACTTGCGTTATTACGAAATATGCTACGTACGGGGGTCAAAGACTCTACACAAATCGAGAGAGAATTCGATCTTCCCGTTTATGCTACAGTACCACGCTCACCAATTCAGGAAACTCGTATGAGTATCTTGAAAAAGAAAAAATCGATCCCGATTTTGGCTGTCAAACATAGTGATGATATTGCAATTGAGAGCTTACGCAGTATCCGTACGGCAATCCATTTCGCCCTTGCGAGTGCAAAAAACAATATCATTATGATCGCTGGTCCAGCTCCAGAGGTCGGAAAATCTTTTATTTCAACGAATTTAGCAACCATTTTTGCTCAAAGCGATAAAAAAGTTCTTCTCATCGATGCAGATATGCGTCGTGGTTATATGCATAAATACTTTGATGTTGAGGTGAAACCTGGATTGTCTGAGTTTTTAAGCAATCAAGCTGAGTTAAGCCAAGTAATTCATCAGACTGAGGTAAATGGACTGAATGTCATCACACGTGGTAAAAGTCCAACAAATCCATCTGAAATGTTAGGTTCTCAAAAATTTAAAGCATTGCTTGATGAACTTAGCCAACAATATGATCATATCATCATTGATACACCACCGATCTTGGCTGTAACGGATGGTATTATTATTTCTCAATATGCTGGCGTAAATTTATTGATTGCTCGTTATTCTAAATCGCAAATGAAAGAGCTTGAGCTCAGCTTGAATCGTTTTGAGCAGGCAGGTGTCAAAGTGAATGGCTTCATCTTAAACGATATCCAACGTACGGCTGGTGCTGGTTATAGCTACAACTATGCTTATGCCTATAAAGCCAATAAAGAAGACTAACTTTAACTAGCTTTAAAGTGAGTAAAAAGCCAGATCAATTGATCTGGCTTTTTTGTTAAAAACAAAAACCTAATAAAAAATACACGTATTATTCAAATGGGTTATTCAATGGATCAGCATAGACATGCTAAGATCAATGCCATATTTTTTACTAAGAACTCATATCGGGACATCTCATGAGTAAAGCTTTACCTTTTGTTGTTGCAGCCGTTTTAGGCGGTGCAGCGCTTGTTCCTGTTTATTACGCTACACAACATCCAACAACTGAACTTGGGGCTAAAGCTGATAAAAATGCAGCACCTGTAGCAAAAATCAGTTATGCCTTAGGTTATGAAGTTGCAAAGCAAACACCTCCTGAATTAGATACAAATTCATTTATTACTGGTTTCCGCGATGCACATGCGCAAAAACCGGCAGCATATACAGAAGAAGAGCTACAAGCAGCCTATGTTGATTTTCAAAAAGAAATTCAACAAAAACAGTTAAATGAAACGAAAAAAGCAGAGGCGACAAGCAATAGCTTTTTAGCAGAAAATGCCAAAAAAGAAGGTGTCAAAACAACTGCTTCAGGTCTACAGTACAAAATTATTAAAGAAGGTACTGGTAAACAGCCATCTGCCACCTCTGTCGTTAAAGTTCACTACAAAGGTCAGCTCACTGATGGTAAGGTCTTTGACAGCTCTTACGATCGTGGCGAGCCAATTGAATTCCCGCTTAATCAAGTGATTCCTGGTTGGACTGAAGGTCTACAACTGATGAAAGAAGGCGGTAAAGCAACTTTATACATCCCTGCAAATCTTGGATATGGTGAGCAAGGCGTACCGGGTTCTATTCCACCTAACAGTACATTAATTTTTGATGTTGAATTAATCTCTGTAAAATAATTGATATAAGGAGAGCATGTGCTCTCCTTTATTTTGGAAGAAATAATGAAAAAACTAAGTCTAATTTTAATTGCATCAGCTATTGGTACGGTTCAAGCAGCACCGACAACATTAAAAAGCCCCCAAAAGGAACAGTTGGGCTATAGTTATGGATACTTGATGGGTAAAGGAAATGCAGAAACCCTGAAAGATTTAAATATTGAAACCTTTGTGCAGGGCTTAAAGGATGCGACCCAAGGTAAAACAGCATCATTAAGCGATGAAGAAATGGCGAATGTTTTAAATCAATATAAAAAACGCCTTGAAGCAAAACAGTTGATTGAATTTCAAGAATTAGCGCAACAAAACGAGCAAGCTGGTCAAGCTTTTTTAGCGGAAAATGCCAAAAAAGCAGACATCATCACAACAAAATCAGGCTTACAGTATCAAGTCTTACAAGAAGGTAAAGGTAAATCACCTAAAGCCACCTCTATGGTGAAAGTGAATTATGAAGGCCGTTTGCTTGATGGCACTGTTTTTGATAGTTCTATTGCACGCAATCATCCTGCTGAGTTTAAACTCAATCAAGTCATTTCTGGCTGGACCGAAGGTGTTCAAACCATGAAAGAAGGTGGTAAAAGCCGCTTCTTTATCCCTGCCGATTTAGCATATGGCGACATTGGTGCTGGTGATGGAATTGGCCCGAACAGTACACTGATTTTTGATATCGAACTGATCGAAGTAAAATAACAAAAAACCCTCCATCTCGGAGGGTTCAATTTTAGAATAATTGAGTATTAATGTTTTAAATGTCTTGGTCTAAAACCCATAGCCACTAAACCAATTAAATAGGCCACAACGCCAACCACACATAGACCAATCACTTCTACAATACGGAACCATTGTGAAACATCACCTTGATACCATGTTAAGGCATACCTCAAGGCTGCAATCATGGTCATATTCGCTACCGCAAATTGGAAAAATAATTTCTTCCAATGTGCGCCAAAACGGTAGATATGACGCTTATGTAAATAGAAATACAGCATTCCTGCATTCACTAAAGCAGAACCTGATGAAGCGAGGGCCAGTGCCATATGCTCTGCATGCCAATCAATTAATTTAAAGAAACCAATAAATACCACGTTTAGAATAGCATTAGCCGCAACCGCCATTAAACCCACACGCACTGGCGTTTTAGTATCTTGCTGTGCATAAAATCCTGGTGCGAATACTTTGATCAACATAAATGAAATCACGCCAGCACTCATACATTGCAATGCTAAAGCCGTCATTTGAGTATCTTCTAACGTAAACTCACCACGTTGGAACAATGCTTGAATAATCGGTGTCGATAACATAAATAAAGCAATACTGGCAGGGATACCGACTAACATAATAATTTTAGCGGCCCAATCGATCATGCTCTTAAATTTGGCTTGGTCTTGCTCGGCATGACGTGCTGATAATGACGGTAAAATCACCGTACCAATTGCCACACCTATCAATCCCAATGGAAGCTCCGTCATTCGCTCAGCACTATAAAGCCAAGAGACTGAACCATCTTGCATGAATGATGCCCAGATTGTATTGAGCAATAAATTAATTTGCGTTACTGAGACACCAAATAAAGCTGGCAACATCAGCTTTAAAATACGATCTACACCTTCATGTTTAAAATCTACTTTTGGTGGAATAAGTAAGTTTTTCTTCCATAACTCAGGAATTTGAATCGCAAGCTGCAATACACCTGCCACAATGACTGCCCAACCTAGTGCCATAATTGGCTCAGCCATGAACGGCGTTAACCACCATGCCCCTGCGATCATGGCAACATTTAATAAAACAGGTGCAAATGCAGGTGAGGCAAAAGAGCCATAACTGTTCAGAATACTACTTGCAAATGCCGTTAATGACATAAACATCAAATATGGAATCGTTAAACGAAACATATCAACAGCTAATGCAAATTTTTCAGGATCGTTATGGAAACCAGGTGCGTACAGATAAATAATGGCAGGTGCAGCAACCATTGCCACAAACGTTAATAGGGTCATGGCTGTTAATAAGCAGCCAAATACCCGACTAATTAAAATCTGAACTTCGGCATGTGCACGACTGGTCTTATATTCTGTTAAAACAGGAATAAAGGCCTGTGAAAATGCACCCTCAGCAAATAAACGCCGAAAAAAGTTAGGAATACGAAATGCAACAACGAATGTATCGAAGTCCTTCCCTGCACCAAATACGTTGAGTAGTACTACATCTCGTACTAATCCCAACACTCGGGATAACATCGTCATTGCACTGACAATGACAGTCGATCGCCACAATGCCATCGCATTCACCTACGGCTTATCTTTTAAAAAGCGTTATTGTAATGAAAGTCCAAATAGATTTCGTTGTGAAATCATAAATCGAACGATGTTTTTTTGGATAATTTTGCTGCTGATAATTGGAAACGGAACAACTGCCAGTCAAAAAATGGTCCGGGATCAGTCTTACGTTTTGGTGCAATATCAGAATGTCCTGCAATATGATTTTGAATTTTTGGATAAGCTTGCTGAAGCGTTTGTACAACCTCTACCAGTGATTGATATTGTTCTTTTTCAAATGGTAAATCATCACTTCCTTCCAGCTCAATTCCAATCGAATAGTCATTACATTCTTTTTGAGCTAAATAACTAGAACGTCCCGCATGCCAAGAACGCTCATTAAAATTCACAAATTGGATGACCTCACCTGTTCTCAAGATCAATAAATGTGCAGAAACTTGCATTCCCTCAATAGTCTGGAAATAAGGATGCAATGACCAATCTAATTTATTCTGAAAAAACTGCTGAATATAGCCCCCACCAAATTGTGAAGGAGGCAAACTAATATTATGAATTACAATCAGTTGGATATCAGTGCCATCTGGACGTACATTAAAATTTGGAGATGCTATTTGAGTTGCCCCAATTAATACACCATCCTGAACTTGAGCAAATTTAGAGTGTTGCATTGTCATTCGAATCAGCAATTTAATATTTCTATGCTGCATTCTGACATGCTTTATCACGAATAATCGAGACGAAATACTTATTTTTTATGTTGAGGGTGCTAATATAACGCACAAGTTTTTTGGCCAAAAATATACTGGAAATGGTATGAGTATTCCTCAATCTTTGCTTGAACAATCTATTCAAATCAATATTCAACAAGCATTACAAGAAGATATTGGGGATGGCGATATTACTGCCATGTTAACACCTGTAGATGAACAAGCGACTGCCACGATCATTACTCGTGAAGAGATGGTTCTAGCGGGACGACCTTGGGTTGATACGTTAATAAAGGCATATGACGAAACTGTACAAATTACATGGTTAAAGCAAGAAGGTGATGTTGTTGCAGCAAATGAAGCTTTTCTAAAGCTTGCTGGTTCAGCACGTAGCCTTCTCACCGTTGAGCGTCCAGCGTTAAACTTTGTACAAACGCTTTCAGCCGTTGCGACCAAAACAGCAAACTACGTTAAACAGCTTGATGGATTAAATACAAAATTATTGGATACGCGTAAAACCTTACCCGGATTACGCATCGCACAAAAATATGCTGTGGCTGTTGGCGGTGGACAAAACCATCGTTTAGGTCTATTTGATGCATTTTTAATTAAAGAAAATCACATCATGGCAGCTGGTGGTATTGCCCAAGCGATTGTCAAAGCACATGACATTGCACCAGGTAAACCTGTTGAAGTTGAAGTTGAAACTTGGGACGAGCTGAATCAGGCGCTTGAAGCTGGGGCTGATATTGTGATGTTGGATAACTTTAGCCAACAACAAATGATTGATGCGGTGAAGCATGTCGCTGGACGCTGTAAATTAGAAGCATCAGGTAATATCACCATTGAAAATCTACGTGAAGTCGCAACGACAGGTGTGGATTATATTTCGATGGGCGTACTCACCAAAGATGTAACCGCTGTCGATTTATCGATGCGTTTTAACGCTTAACCTTGTTCAGATTTATTCTCTTGCTCTGAACGTTTTGGTTGAGCCGAAACCTCAGGCATCTCTATTTTTCTTTCTTCAGCTCGCTCAGTCCATGCTGATTTGGCTTCGGTTGAATCAGTAGGTCTGGGGTCAGCAGCCATCAAGACAAAAGTAACTGCGGTCAAAAATACGAGAAATACTTGTAACATTCTCATCCCTATTTTGTTTTCTTTCAATTTTATAAATTTAACAAAGCAAAATGAGTCAAATTTGCGTGCTCTGTTACATTATGAAATGCGTCAGTTAAGGTATGTAGAAAATGATAACATCATGTTTTACATCTCCAACTAGAATCAAGTAAAAACAGCCTAAACTGTGTTTAGACTGTTTTTTGCAATCGCAGAATTAAAACATCATGAACCAACAAAGCCCATGTATGGATCAGAAATTGAATCTTCATTTGTTTCAATGCGACCAGCAAACCGACGGCTATAACTTGGCTCGTTGATCATAGTCACCGTGAAATCATACCAGCCACCAAACTCGCTCATATCCCAGCTTAACTCTTTCTCTGCTGCATCTGTTTCGATTTGCCATGTTTGACTTGGTAAATACGCGTTGGCTTTTACGATGAATTTTGCAGTTTGAGCTGCATCATTACGCACTTTTAAGAAAAGTTTCGGATCACACTCTTCCATACACACGCGTATCTCAGGTAAGGCAGCAGACTGCTCTGCTTGAGATAAATCACCAGTAAAACTTCGATGGAAACCATTTGGCCCAAGTACCCATAAGTCATAACGACTTTCTTTGGTTTGCCAAATGTCATCCAATTGTTTGCCTGCTTCAACCATATAGCGGCGCGGCACAGCATCCAGATTCAATTTGTCATAGACATGGAAAACTGCAGCATGTGTACCTGTATTGGAGAACATCAACTTTACAGTTTTCTCAGCAACATTAACTTTGGCACTGGTATGAAGAATATACGGCAGTGCACGTGATGGACGAATACCTGTTTCTTGTATTGGATAAGCTTGATTCAGCGGGCGACTCACCTGAGCTAAACCTTCTTGTGCTTTACGGATTGCATCAGCTTCAGCTTTGGTTTTCTTCCCTGATAGATCTGGCAATGGAACAATATTCGGTGTTTCAAAATCAAAAGCTGTCGTTAAATCACCACATACTGCACGACGATAAGGGCTGATATTCGGTTCTTCTACATCAAAGCACTGTTCCAAGAAACGAATCACCGAAGAATGATCAAATACTTGTGAATTGACCCAACCACCACGACTCCAAGGGGAAATGATGTACATTGGAACACGAATCCCTGGTCCATATACCCCAACCCCATTACTTACTTTTGGATCGGTAAAGTTTGGCTGTCCCGATGATGCCTTGTCATGTGTTGCATATTCATACGACATCTGCGCTTCAGTTAATGTCGACTTACCACAGACCTCACCAGACACATCAATTGATGGTGCACTTGGTGATGGCACATGGTCGAAGAAACCATCATTCTCATCAAAATTAATTAAAAAGACAGTCTGACTCCAAATTTCTGGACGCTCCGTTAAAGCATTCAAAACCTCTTGAATATACCACGCGCCCTGAACTGGACTTGAAGGTCCAGGATGTTCACTATAGGTCGCTGGAGCGACCAACCAGCTCACTTGAGGTAATTGACCTTGGGCAATATCCTCTTTAAATGTCCCAAGAAATCCGCCATCCGGCATGGTGTTGGCAATCCCTTTATATAATGGTTGATTTGGATCAATCGCAGGATCATAGGCAGGACAAATGGTACTGTTACTGACGGGTTTCCCAGACAATTCATTGGCACGACGATATTGTTTAAATCCTGCTAGAGGATTATCTGTAAAGTTATCTGGCATGTTTTGGTAAACTTTCCAGCTTACACCTGCTTGTTGTAAACGTTCTGGATAAGTTGTCCAATCATAACCTGTCGTTGATGGACCTATCGCATCTAAATCATTGACTACACTAGCCACATTTCCTGTAGTTGGGCCATTCGTTCCTGTCCAAATAATCATACGATTCGAGTTAGTTCCTGTATGCATCGCACAGTGATATGCATCACATAAAGTAAAGGCATTGGCTAAAGCAAACTGAAACTCAACTTCTTGCTGTTTGTAATAACCCATAGACTGAGGTTGTTTATATTGAACCCAATTTCCCATACGACCATGATCCCACGCGTACTGCCCATCGGTCCATGAGTGCGGTGTTCCACTGACACGCTGTGCGTTACCGCGCGTACTGTCTAAATGGTAGGGATAAACTTTGTTTTTGTTCGCATCATATTGCTCCCAAACTTTACGTCCCTGAGTTAAAGGGATGGTAAAACGGTCACCAAAACCACGTACACCTTTCAAGGTACCAAAATAATTATCAAACGAACGGTTTTCTTGGGTCAGAATCACCACATGTTTAACGTCTTTAATTGTTCCTGTTTCTACTTTGGCATCAATCGCTAATGCTTTTTGAATACTCATTGGAAAGCTTGTTAAAGCGGCTGTTCCAAAAAGTGCTTTGGTTGAATTTAATAAAAAATCACGACGGTTCATTTGTTATTTCCTTATTCTTATTATGGGGCGCAATGGATTTTACAGTTCGAGGTTGGCGGCTCTGGTGTTGGCGTAGGTTTATTGTTATCGCCATTATTATTGTCATTACACGCACTTAATAAGAAGACACTACTACTCAGCAGCACTAAAAGGAAATTTCGCATTTTACTATCCGTTAAAATATTCGTGCAGATAGTCAATACAATATAAATGACAGTTGAATGATTGTTTTATAGCAATTCAATGACATCGAAGATAAAAAAAGGCGGTCTAAAAAAACCAGACCGCCCGCACTATCAACTGGAACTTACCAACCGAGTGCTTGCTGTTGCTTCTGAATCAATTCCAAGATTCCTTTCTCTGCAAGCTCTAACATGGCATTGCACTGCTGGCGTGTGAACGGTTTTTCTTCAGCCGTTCCTTGAATTTCAATAAACTCACCAGCTTGTGTCATCACCACGTTTAAATCCGTTTGGCAATTTGAATCTTCTTCGTAGCAAAGATCGAGTAGGACTTCATCTTGATACATCCCGACCGAAATTGCTGCAACCAAACCCTTTAATGGGTCTTGTTTAATTTTTTTGTTGCTCAGTAACACATTCATCGCATCAACCAAGGCAACCGCTGCACCTGTGATTGCTGCAGTACGTGTACCACCGTCAGCTTGGATAACATCACAGTCAATCGTAATCGTGTTTTCACCCAACTTTTTCAAATCAACCATGGCGCGAAGGCTACGACCAATTAAACGTTGAATTTCCTGAGTACGACCTGTCTGCTTACCACGTGCTGCCTCACGGTCACTACGGGTATGTGTTGAACGCGGTAACATACCGTATTCAGCAGTGACCCAACCTTGACCCTGACCTTTCAGAAATCGCGGTACTGAATTATCAATACTCGCCGTACACAACACTTTGGTATGACCAAACTCAACCAAAACTGAACCTTCCGCGTAACGGGTATAATTACGCGTAATTTTTACTTCACGTAATTGGTCTAATGCTCTTTGGTCAATACGCATAACGATTCCTTAAAACTATGGCTCAAATATCATTGCGCCATAGTATAGCTCAATTACACGTACTTTCAGTTTTACTTATTCGTTACAATTCACCAGTTTAAGCAAGCTTCAATTTTGCTTTCAGTTTGCTGAATGCTTGAGTTAGGTTTGCACCCATATCATTTGGCAATGAGCACTTCGCTAAACGTACCCAAACGGTCCAGAACTGTTTCATAAAGTTTGCTTCGTTATAGTTCACGCCATATTCAGCACATAAAGCTCTGATTTTTGGTGCAACTTCTTCATAACGATTGGCTGGCATATCTGGGAATAAATGATGCTCAATTTGATGGCTCAAGTTACCACTCATAAAGTGCATCCACTTACCGCCTGTAAAGTTACTCGAACCACGGATCTGACGTAAGTACCACTCTGCTTTGCTTTCATTTTCAGTGTTATCCGCTTCAAATGTTTCAGCATCTTCAGTAAAGTGACCATTAAAAATCACGGCTGATGACCAAAGATTACGGATAATATTTGCCACCGCATTCCCTGCTAATACAGGAATAAAGTTAATAGTCGCAATCGCTGGAAAGAACACATAATCTTTTAAGACTTGACGTTTAGCTTTCTTACGGAACTCAGCTGCATCTGCCCAAACTTGTTTCCACGTTTTGGTTTTATATACCAAAGCATCTTCAAGATGTAAGTTTTGCACGCCCACATACCATTGGAAGAAGAACATCAATTGTAATGCCAATGGGATATTGAACAGATGACGCACTTCCCACTTCTGATCTTCTGTTACACGTAAGATGCCATATCCCACATCATGGTCTTTACCGACAATGTTGGTATAAGTATGGTGCATATAGTTATGGGTATAACGCCAGTCATTACCTGAACAAGTGTTGTCCCAGTCATAATCTTCGCCACGTAAACTTGGATCATTCAACCAGTCAAACTGACCATGCATCACGTTATGACCAAGTTCCATATTCTCTACGATCTTAGACACACCAAGCATGGCTGTCCCCAACAACCATACTGGTGGGATCCAACCACCGAACATCAACATTCCACGAGATGCGATTTCGGTATAACGCACGAAATTACGTACTTTATAAATATATTTTGAATCTTGTTCGCCTAGATTCTGCATCACATCTAAACGAATCTGTTCTACACGACGACCAAACTCTTCTATTTGCTCTGGTGTTAGATGAGCTGATTTTGATGCTGCTTTAAATTCTAATGCCATATTCATTGCGATAATCCTCAAATGTCTTTGTTTTTATAGGTCAATCGTGACTGGGCTAAGGGCTTGGCTCACACATAATTTGATCGCACGGTTTGGCTGATCATCAATTTCACCTGTGAGCACGTTTTGCGTTACACCACTGACTTTGGTACAGCTACAACGATTACATACCCCCATTCGACAACCATGTTGTGGACGTAATCCTGCTTGTTCTGCACTACTTAAAAGATTTGTCGTTGCAATAAAGTTTTGTTGCGAACGACGGAATGTAATGTTCTGAGCTTCATTCGACTGTTCAAGTTGAACAGGTTGGAAAAACTCTTGATGAAAATTTTCTACTACACCATGTTGCGTATAAATTTCTTGTGCTTGGCGCATCATGCTGTGATGACCACAAGCATAGGCTTGCAATTCAGCAAAGTTCGGAACCAATTGCTTTAATAACACATCATCTAAATGCTGCTTTTGTTCAGCAGTATTAAAAAAGTGATATTTCACTTGTGGATATTGCTGCGCCAAATCCAAGATTTCTTGGTGGAAGACTTCAGCACGGTTGAAGTACACCACATGTATTTCTTTTAACTGTTGTGCAATTGCTTGTTTCACTAATGAATAAATTGCAGTAATCCCAGAACCTGAGGCAATGAATACCGCAGGTTGCTGTCCTTGATGGAGTACAAAATCACCTTGTGCTTGAGAAATCTCAACACTTTCACCGACATGTAAAAGTTGTGCTGCACTTGATACAAGACCTTGTACTTTAATGCCTAAACGGATTTCACCTTGTTCAGTGATATCTATAATAGAGTAGCTACGTTGGTGATATACCCCTTGGATCATCAAGGTAATCAAAACACTTTGCCCTGCACATACACGAGAAAGGTCAAAGTTATGATTTGGTTTTAAGGTCAATAAAACCATATCTGTACTTAATGGACGCACAGCTGTCACTTCAGCAAGAATGCGTTTCCAAGCAAATGTTGGTTTTATTTTTTGCAAAACAAAATCAACGAAATCTTCTCTTACCCAATGTGGCTGATAACCTAACTTTGCATTCATACGTTCCTCGTTTTGTATCTGGCTATTTATATTGAGTGAACAAATGTTCATGTAGTGAACATATGTACACTATATTTATTTGTGTTCACTGAGTCAACACTTGTTCACTAATTTTTTGAATATTTTTTATACTTTTTAATAAGTTTTTAAAAAGATTAAGAAAATAGTTTTTGATCACATTGTATTCAGTCCTGCACCAATACATCTATGCATCTTGATTGAGCATCATCCGCTCCCGTTCAAATAACTAATCAGCTTTTTGATAAGCTGATAAAGACTTCTCAGCGCTCAGATTGTTTTCTTCTTACGAGGCTTCGGAGGGGCTTCTCAAGACACAGTAGCTTTATTTAATCCCATATTCACAGCACAGCTGTTCATCTTCTTGCGAAGCTTTAGACGCTTCTCAGGACAAAAGTTGCTTTGTTTAATCCTCGCTCAGGGCTAAAAAAATCCTGTTTTTTTTGCTAGACTCTGCTGTACGGTTTCAATGAGTCTTATTCATGTCGATTAGAGATGAACGAAAACAACAAAGTCGGCAGGCTCTACTAGATGCGGCACTTCACCTGAGTACTTCAGGGCGCTCATTTAGTAGTATTAGTTTGCGTGAAGTTGCACGTGAAGTTGGTTTAGTACCAACTGCGTTTTATCGTCATTTCCAAGATATGGAAGCTTTGGGGCAAGAGCTTGTTGACCAAGTTTCGCTGCACTTAAAAAGTTTGATTCATCAACTTGGACAAAGTTATTTACAGCATAGTGGCGGTGCGAAAACACGTACTAGTATTGAGCTATTTGTACAGGCAGTTAACCACAGCCCACAACAATGGCAGTTTATGATTGCGGAGCGTTGGGGTGGTTCAGAATCCGTCCGGATCGCAATCGCACGCGAAATTGAGTTTTTAATTGAAGACCTTGCTATCGACTTATGCAAGCTTGAGACCTTTAAGCACATCAAAGAAGCCAAAGATCTGCAAGTCTTATCCACCATCTTAATTAATATGTCATTTACATGGGCAATGACATGGATCAATTTACCAAAACAATTTACGATTGATCATCTACTGGAACAGCAAAACCTCTTTATTGATAATGCAGCGACGCAAGTACGCTTATTATTCCGCGGTATCTCAAATTGGGAACCACAAAACGCTTGATCATATCAAAGCTAAAGTTTGATATATAAAAGCATTGCTTAGCATTATGATTGTGTTCAACAATTATGCGATGCCGTTTAGAACACTATGAGGAGCTTATAAGCATCATGAATCCTGATCGTCATACCCAGTTCTTAATTCGTAAAGAAAAAATTTTGCAGGTTGCGGAAAAATTATTATTAGAAAACAACCAAGAAATGACCTTAGATGAACTGGTTGCCGAACTAGATATTGCTAAGGGCACTTTATACAAGCATTTTCGTAGCAAAAATGAATTGCTACTTGAATTAATCATTCAAAATGAAAAAGAAATTCTAAAGATTTCAGACCAGTACAACACTGACTTCAAAGAATACGCACCTCGTTATATGTTGCATCACCTGATGGCACCTAGTCGTACGATTTTGCTGCATCAGCTCGAAGAGCATTTAACGATGACCGAATCAAAGTTAAAGCATCTATTTGATGAGCTTTATGAAGTTCGCCAGCAACGTATTGTTTCTTTGAAAGATATGACTGAGAAATATTTAAAATCGCAGAACTATGATATGTCGATTCGTGACTATTTATCTTATATCTGGTCACTAACTTATGGCGCTGCGTTGCTTTTAAACTCAAGTTATTATCAACGTTCAATTGGTTCACGCCAGAAATTAATCAACCTCTATGTCAGTCAAGCACTCTCTTTGCCAACGCAAACCGTGCAAATTGATTTAAAAGAATTTCATCTCGACGAAAAGAATTAAAAGAAAAAGGACTGTATTAACAGTCCTTTTTTAATCTTTGCGAAATACAAATTATTTTGCTTTACGCTCTTTTTCCAATAAGTAATCAATAACTTGAGTCACTTTTCCGTCTTCGCCTTGTACAACGTATTTACCGTTTACAACAACTGCTGGTACACCCGTCAATTGATACTGTTGAGCCAATTTATTTGACTCAGCAATTTTTGCTGTGATCGGGAAAGAGTTAAACATGCTATTAAATTTCGCTTCAGGGACACCATAACGCGCAAAGAATTTCGCTTGTGATGCTTGGTCAAAAATCTGCTGACCACCTTCATGAATCGCATGGAACAAAGGAATATGTGTTTTCTTACGCACGCCAAGCGCTTCAGACACGTAGTAACCACGCGCACCTTGTTCCCATACTTTGTTCATTGCCGCTGGTGTACGAAGGAAATAAACATCTTTTGGAATTTTCTTCAACCACGTTTGCATATGTGGCTCAAGCTTGAAGCAGTGCGGGCAACCGTACCAGAAAAATTCTCGAACTTCGAGCTGTCCTGCAGGTGCGGCCGTCTTACTTGGATTTGCAACCACGATATAATCTTTACCAGCAACAAAATCCGCAGCCATTGCATTCATTGAAAATGCCATTACAGCCGCACTTAAACCACCTAATACTAACTTTTTCATTGAGTTTGCTTTTCCTCTAAGCATTTTTCGTAAGTTTATATGCTAAATATAAAACAAACACGACCAATTCGTTTTGCTTCTGTGAAGTTTTTTATTGGATTTATCGCTTTTTTTTCTAGAATCGCTACACTACCAACAGATTAAACCGAAATAATCATCCTAAAATATAGAGGTGACACCATGTCGCAATTGAATGTTGACCCACAAGAAATCGCAAAATTTGAAGCACTGGCTGCCAAATGGTGGGATCAACATTCTGAGTTCCGCCCTCTACACCAAATTAATCCATTACGCTTAAATTGGATTGATGAACGTGTTGGCGGGTTACCGGGCAAAAAAGTGATCGATGTCGGCTGCGGTGGCGGAATTTTGGCAGAAAGTATGGCTCGCCGCGGTGCCAATGTCCTCGGTATCGACATGGGCGAAGCACCACTTGCTGTTGGTCGCTTACATGCCCAACAATACAATGTACAAAATATTGAATATCGCCAGATTCCTGTTGAACAACTAGCTCAAGAACAAGCAGGTCAATATGATGTAGTGACTTGCATGGAAATGATGGAGCATGTTCCTGATCCAGCATCCATCGTAAAAGCCTGCCAAAGCTTAGTCAAACCAGGTGGCCATGTGTTCTTTTCAACCATTAACCGCAATCCTAAATCTTATTTATTTGCCATTATTGGTGCCGAATACGTGCTGCGTTTACTACCAAAAGGTACGCATGATTATCATAAATTTATTCGCCCTTCTGAAATGGCACATGATATTCGTAATGCTGGATTGACCTTAAAGGAAATGACTGGGCTTCATTACAATCCAATTACCAAACACTATTGGTTAGCACCAAATGTTGATGTGAATTATATGGTTCATACTACGAATACAGGTGCTTAATGAAAGCTGTTTTATTTGATCTTGATGGTACCTTAATCGATACTGCTGCGGATTTTATCCGCATCATCCAGCAGATGTGTCGTGATGAACAACGCCCTGTTGTTGATGCTGAGACCATTCGCACCCAAGTGTCTGAAGGTGCGCGTGCGATGGTCAAACTGGTTTATCCAGAATTAGATGTCACTGATCCTGTATTTTTAGCACATCGCCAACGCTTTTTAGATGTGTATGGTGACAATATTGTGGTCGATACCGATCTCTTTTTAGGGATGTATCCTTTGCTTGAGGAGCTTGAAGCACATCAAATTCCTTGGGGAATTGTCACCAATAAACCACGCAGTTTAAGTGAGTCACTATTGGCAAAATTGAATCTCACTGAACGCTGTGCAGTGCTGGTTTGCCCTGAGGATGTCAGCAAGACCAAACCTGATCCTGAACCCATGTATCTTGCAGCAAAACAGCTCGATATTGATGTGCAAGAGATTATTTATGTAGGCGATCATCCGCGTGACATCGATGCAGGTCGTAATGCGGACATGTACACCATCTTAGCAGCTTATGGTTATTTACCTGTTGAATCACGTGACGATCTCGCAGCATGGCAAGCTGATGCCATTATTTACACCATCCCTGAACTCCATCAACTGCTTAAACAGAAAATCACTGTTTTGTCAGAAAATCAGGGTATGATGGGTTAAACATTATATTGAAGATCATAACAGGAGGCATAACAATGAAATATTCAGAATATCAACCTCGTCCTGATCTATTAAAAGATCGTATTATCCTGATCACTGGTGCAGGTGATGGGATCGGACGTGCTGCTGCTATGAGTTATGCCCTTCACGGCGCAACAGTTGTTTTGCATGGCCGTACCCTCAATAAGCTTGAAGTGATTTATGATGAAATCGAAGGCTTAGGAGCACCCCAACCTGCGATTTTACCCTTACAACTTTCAACGGCATCAAGCCACGACTATGAACTTTTAGTCGATACGCTTGAACAACAATTTGGTCGCCTTGATGGCATTTTGCATAATGCAGGTATGCTCGGCGATCGAGTTGAACTTGCGCATTATCCTGTTGATGTTTGGGATGATGTAATGGCGGTCAACTTACGTGCGCCTTTTGCATTGACCCAAGCGTTGCTGCCATTACTTGAAAAATCGGAACACGCTTCTGTGGTATTCACTAGCTCAAGTGTGGGCCGTGAAGCACGTGCACTTTGGGGAGCATATTCTGTTTCTAAAGTTGCAACTGAAGCCATGAGCAAAATCTTTGCTGCAGAAAATACGTATCCAAACATTCGTTTTAACTGTATCAACCCAGGTGGCACACGTACTGCAATGCGTGCAAAAGCCTATCCTGAAGAAGATCCAAAAGTGCTTCCAACGCCTGATAGCATCATGCCAGCCTATCTCTACCTTATGGGTGATGATAGTTTAGAGATGAACGGGCAAAGTATTGATGCACAAGGTTAATTAATTTTATAGAATAATTCTAAATAACATTGAACACTGTCGTTAAAGATGTTGTTTTCAGCGAAAGGACTAAAGTCTCTTCATTATTTTAATCGAATAATGAATTGATCTTCACAGTTTCTCTGCATTTTTAACGTACAGTAGTTCACATGAGAGACATCCGAAATACATAAGGTGCATCATGAAAAAATTTTTCATTATCTTGATTTTAGGTTCAACGACCATCTTTAGCAGTATGGCTAGTTTTGCAGGTCCGCATTTTGATCGTGATGAAGATCAGCGTGGTGGTGGCTGGCAAAATGGTCGTGGCTTTGATCGTCCAGATGGTGAAAATCGTCAACGTGAACGTCGTATGCGCGAAGAACGTGGTGTCGAGCGTTTAAAACAACATCGTTGGCAAGCAGGCTATGTGATGCCTCAGCACTACCGTGGAAATGGTTATAAGGTTGATTATAAAGATAATAATTTACCAAAACCAGGCCGTAACCAACAATGGTATAAAATCAATAATGACTTTATTTTAGTCAATGCTGACGATAATAGTATTATTCGTATCATGGGCTTTTAAGTTTTTTTGATCATCCAATTCAATTAAAGTTGCCTCGTGAGTTTGAGAATAGATTTATCTTTTCATTTTTTTGGTTAGAATCAGATAAATTGATGTATCTCTGAGATGAACATGGCGAACCAAATGACTGAAACTTCAAATAGTACAACGCAAGATTATGTACATTGGTTTCGCCACTCTGCACCATATATTAACGCGCATCGTGATAAAACTTTTGTGTTAATGTTTGGTGGTGAAGCCGTTCAACACCATAACTTTCAACATATTATTCACGATATTGCGCTGCTACATTCTTTAGGTATTCGCTTGATTCTCGTGCATGGAGCACGTCCACAGATCAATCAAAATCTACTCGAACGTCATATCGAAACACCTTTTCATCAAAACCGTCGCGTGACGACTCGCGAATCTCTACGTGGTGTCATGAATGCTGTCGGCTCAATTCGCCTCGAAATTGAAGCGCTGCTGTCGATGGGACTCGCCAACTCACCGATGTATGGTGCTCGCATTGATGTCGTATCAGGCAATTTTGTCACAGCCAAACCGTATGGCATTCGTGAAGGTATTGATTTCCAGCTGACGGGAGAAGTTCGCTCCGTAGATACAGATGCCATTCAACGTCATTTAGACAATCACAATATTGTTCTGCTTGGTCCAACAGGCTATTCAACCACAGGGGAAGTCTTTAACTTACTCGCTGAAGAAGTTGCGACCAAAACTGCGATTGCCTTGAAAGCAGATAAGTTGATTTTCCTTGGGGAAAAACAAGGGCTAATGAATGAGCAAAAACAGTTACTTCGTGAACTAAGTTCTCGGCAGCTTGAACCCTATATTCAACAAAATCAGCAACAATATCCAGAATTTGCTTTACACCTAAAGCAAGCACAACAAGCCTCTTTATCTGGTGTCCATCGCGTACATTTAATTTCTTATGCATATGATGGTGCTTTGATTGAAGAGCTATTTACCCGTGATGGTATTGGTACGCTGATTACAGATGCACACTATGAAGAGGTGCGAATTGCCAATATTCAAGATGTTGGTGGTCTAATTAACTTACTTCGCCCTTTGGAACAAGAAGGTATTCTGGTTTATCGCTCACGCGAACGCCTTGAAAGTGAAATTGAACAGTTTGCAGTGATTGAACGAGACGGCATGATCTTGGCCTGCGCTGCACTATATCCAATTCCTGCTGGATCAGATGAAATTCGTTCAGCGGAAATTGCCTGTGTTGCTGTCGATTCAAGCTATCGAAAATCGAATCGTGGTAGCCAGATTTTGCAATTTTTAGAAACCAAAGCCAAGCAACAAGGTATTCAGCAACTTTTTGTTCTCACCACTCGGACGGCGCATTGGTTCTTGGAACAAGGCTTTATTCCTGCCAGCGTAGATGATTTACCGAATGCACGCCAAGCACTCTATAATTATCAGCGGAACTCTTTGGTGTTTAAAAAAACGCTAATATGAAGACTAAATACGGTGAAGAGATATGTTTATTTCTGATAAATAGCTCTCTTCATCATCATAATCTCTGCTTAACTAGTAGATCAGAAATCAATACCATCTAAACTAAAAGATTAAAATTTAATATAAAAACAATACTTTATTTAAATAAAGTATTGTTTTTCTTATTCTAACTATCGATAAAGTTATGCAATCTTCTATTTTGCTTTTTTCATCATAAGCAAAGCCTAATTAGTTATTTTTTATGCAATAAAAAAAGTTTTAGCTTAGTTGCTCATCTTATTTAAATCTTTTGATTTGTCGGGGAGCGCAACTCACATGGCTATTTCTATTCATCGTTCATGGGCAACATCTACAATCATTGCAGCAAGTCTTGCCAGTGTAATGGGTGTTGCAGGTTGTGCAAAAAAACCAGAGCAGCAAGAGACAACAAAACAAGAAACCACAACATTAAATATCGGCTTTCAAAAGTATGGCATCCTGCCGATTGTTAAAGCAAAAGGTGAATTAGAAAAAAATCTTGCTGCTCAAGGTGTAAATGTTAAATGGGTTGAATTTCCAGCTGGCCCACAACTTTTGGAAGGATTAAATGTAGGTAGCGTGGTATTTGGCGAAGCAGGTGAAGCACCGCCAATCTTTGCTCAAGCCGCCAATCCCAATCTGGTCTATGTCGCGAACCAACCTGCAGCACCACAAGCCGAAGCCTTGATCGTACAAAAAAATTCTCCTATTCAATCCATCCAAGATCTGAAAGGTAAACGTGTGGCGCTGAATAAAGGTTCCAATGTTCACTATCTTCTACTCAAACTCTTAGAAGCAAACAATCTCAGTTTAAAAGATGTTCAAGCCGTTTATCTTCCACCAGCGGATGCTCGTGCGGCATTTGAAAAAGGTGCGATAGATGCATGGGTGATTTGGGATCCATTCTTCGCCGCAGCTGAACATCAAATTCATGCGCGTGTCATTGCAACGGGGGAACATTTAGTCAGCAATCACCAATTTTATTTGGCTGATCGTCAATTTGCTGAGCGTCATCCACAGGTTTTAAATACCGTGGTGACAACACTCAATCAAACGACAGATTGGGTCAAAACCCATCCTGACGATGCAGCAAAATTACTGGAAAAACCAACAGGGCTTGAGTTTGATGTTTTGAAAAGCTCAATTTCACGTATGGGTTTCGGAGTTCAACCCATCTCTAATAAAGTCGCAATAGGACAGCAATATGTTGCCGATGCTTTCTTTTCACAAAAACTGATTCCCAAGCAGCTTGTGATTCAAGATGCCGTATTAAAGAACAACGTTCAATAATAGGAGAGCATCATGACGTTGTTAGCGAAGATTTCTGTTCTTAGTTTACTGATCTCTGCATTTTTACTCAGCGGCTGCCAAAAAACTGAGCCGCAAAGTACGGAGAAAGTAACTTCAGCCGAAGAAAATACGGCGGTCAAAACCCTGTCTATTGGCTTTCAGAAATCATCACTGAATTTATTGGTAGCTAGACAGCAACAACTGTTTGAGCAAGCATTTCCGAACGCCAAAATTGAATGGCGTGAATTCCCAGCTGGGCCGCAAATGTTAGAAGCACTTGCCGTCGGTGCTATCGATTTTGGCTATGTGGGCAATACCCCACCGATCTTTGCTCAAGCCGCAGCCAAGCCACTGAGCTACGTAGCTTATGAGATGGTTGCACCGACAGGTCAAGCGGTGCTGGTACATGCCAACAACAAGATCAACACTTTACAAGATTTAAAAGGTAAGCGTATTGCAGTACAAAAAGGTTCCAGTGCACATGAACTACTCGCCAAAACCCTGCAAAAAGCGGGGCTATCTTGGCAAGATATTCAACCGATTTGGTTACCTCCTGCCGATGCACGAGCAGCATTTGATAAGCAGGCCGTAGATGCGTGGGCAATTTGGGAACCCTACTTAGGAACTGCAGAGTTACAAGGCCCTACAAAAACTTTGGTCGATGGCTCTGCTTTTCCAACCACTTATTCTTTTTATATCGGCAATCCTGACTTCATTCAAAAGCATCCAAATTCAGTGCAGAAACTCATTAACAGTGTAAATAGCGCAGATCAATGGATTGTAAAGTATCAAGATCAAGCCTTACAGATTTATGCACAAAGCACAGGTCTCAGTACCCCTGTCGCCCAACAAGTTCTCAATAAACGTCCAAAACCTTCACCTGTATATGCACTCAACAGTGAAGTGATCAAAAGTCAGCAGCAAATCGCCGATTTATTTAAACAAGAGCAACTCATTCCTGTGCACATCAATATTCAGCACAGCGTCTGGTCTGCCCAATAGTCATACTTTTCATTTTATAAGGAACATCGACATGAATATTTTCTGGTTTATTCCCACTCATGGTGACAGTCGTTATTTAGGCACCAGCAAGGGTGCTCGTCAGGTCGATCATGCTTATATGAAACAAATTGCCGTTGCCGTGGATAATCTCGGTTATGCAGGGGTATTGATTCCGACTGGCCGTTCTTGTGAAGATCCATGGATCACTGCAGCAAGTCTGATTGATGCGACTAAGCAACTTAAGTTTTTAGTAGCACTACGCCCGGGTATTACCACCCCTGCACTTGCGGCACGTATGGCAGCCACTTTTGACCGCCTCTCCAATGGTCGTATTTTGCTGAATCTGGTGACTGGCGGTGACGAACAAGAACTGAAAGGTGATGGTCTATATGAAGATCATAGTACCCGTTATCAGACCGCATCCGAATATGTCAAAATCTGGTGCGAAATCCTAACCTGCTCACATACGGGTGAATCTTTTACGTTTCATGGCGAACGCCTCAGAGTTGACGATGCCAAACTGCTCTATCCACCTGTACAACAGCCGTACCCACCCCTCTGGTTTGGTGGTTCTTCAGAAGCTGCAACAGAGTTGGCAGCTGAACAGGTTGATACCTATCTGACTTGGGGTGAACCACCTGCTGCGGTAAAGGAGAAAATTGAATATCTCCGTGCTAAAGCAGCTGCTAAAGGTCGCACACTCACTTATGGCATTCGCTTACATGTGATTGTACGCGAAACCAATGAACAAGCATGGGCCGCCGCCGATGAACTGATTCAATATTTGGATGATGCCACAATTGCGGCAGCTCAGAAAAAATTTGCGCAGATGGACTCTGTCGGTCAGCAACGTATGGCTGCACTACACGGTGGACGTAAAGATCAATTAGAAGTATCTCCGAATTTATGGGCAGGCATTGGCTTAGTCCGTGGTGGTGCTGGGACTGCTTTAGTTGGCGACCCTGAAACAGTTGCCGCTCGTATTCAAGAATATGCAAACTTAGGCATTGATACCTTTATTTTCTCTGGCTATCCGCATTTGGAAGAATCAATCCGCTTTGCCGAATTGGTGTTCCCACTACTCCCACTTAAAACTCGTGAAAAATTGGCGCAACCTCATCTCACAGGTCCATTCGGAGAAATCATTGCCAATAACTATGTGCCAGAAGAGAAAGTACCAAAAACCTTGGTCAAGGAGGAGGCATGAGTACAAAACCTTTTTTGAATGATGTTTCACGTGGAACACTAAAAATTGGTAAAGGTCTGCTGCCATGGTTATTCCCAATTCTGCTGATTCTGATTTGGCAAACAGCATCTAGCTCTGGGTTGCTACAAAATCGAATATTACCTGCCCCAACTGCTGTTGTGAGTGCTTTCTGGCATTTGCTAGTCAGTGGCGAACTTTGGCTGCATGTCAAAGTCAGTGCAGGTCGGGCGCTACTCGGTTTATTAATTGGTGGTGGACTCGGTCTGATACTAGGACTACTCAATGGCTCATCGCGTGTGGCTTCAACCTTGCTGGATACTACCCTGCAAATGATCCGTAATATCCCTGCACTAGCACTAATTCCACTGGTGATTTTATGGTTTGGTATTGATGAAACTGCCAAGTTATTTTTGGTTGCGATCGGCGTGTTTTTCCCGATCTACATCAATACTTATCATGGTATCCGCTCCGTCGATCCACAGCTCATCGAAATGGGTAAAAGCTACGGTCTGAATCGTTGGCAGCTTTATCGAGACATTATCTTACCGGGTGCGATGCCCTCGATTTTAGTTGGACTGCGCTTTTCTCTAGGTTTGGTTTGGGTACTCTTAATCGTTGCAGAAACGATTTCAGCACAGTCAGGAATTGGTTATATGACCATGAATGCACGCGAGTTTTTACAGACCGATATTGTCTTAGTCGGTATTTTACTCTACGCCCTACTGGGTAAATTAGCAGATGTATTGGCACAAGCGCTAGAACGCTATCTATTGCGTTGGCATGCAGGCTATCAAAAATAAAAGGCACAGAAACATGAGTAACTTAAATTTAAACTTTTACGATAACGGTCTGATCCAACCGATAACAGAACCAGAAACTATCACAGTACCCGCCAATGGCGCTGATATTTTGATTGAGCAACTGTATAAATTTTATGGTGATGTCAAAGTTCTTGAGGATTTAGACCTCAACATTCAAGCGGGTGAGTTTGTTGCCATTGTTGGACGCAGTGGTTGCGGCAAAAGTACGCTACTGCGTTTGATTGCTCAGTTAGAAAATGTCAGTTATGGTGAAATTAAATTTCAATCAGCTCGCAATTTCCGTGAGGGCATTACGAGCGCTGATATTCGCGTGATGTTCCAAGATCCTCGATTATTACCGTGGAAAAGTGTTCTGCACAATGCTCAACTTGGTTTAGCTAAAGAACAATATGCGCTTGCAGCAACATTATTAGAAAAAGTAGGCTTAAAAGACAAAGCCAATCAATGGCCAGCACAGCTTTCTGGTGGACAGCGCCAACGTGCTGCTCTTGCACGCGCACTTGCACATACACCACGTATTTTATTGCTGGATGAGCCATTAGGCGCATTAGATGCTTTGACGCGTTTAGAAATGCAAAATTTGATTGAACGTCTATGGAAAGAACAAGGTTTTACTGCAATTTTAGTCACACATGATGTCAGTGAAGCAGTGCAATTGGCAGATCGAATCATTTTGCTGGATCAAGGTCACATCGCACGGAATTTCCAAGTCGACCTCCCCCGTCCCCGTAAAAAAAGCATTGCTTTCGCTCAGCTTGAACAACAAGTACTAGATGCAGTTTTAGAGCGTTAGTTACTCAATATAGTATGATTAGAATAAATGACTATCCATTCATATTGAACACAAAATAACCAAATTTATGATTAAAACTTAGTGGTATTTTTACCGTTAATCAACCGAACATTACCGTTAATCTTAGAACTATAGGTTTTTTGCTAAAATAAATGTGTTGTTGTGCACAGATATAAGAAATTATCTTACAATGTCAATGACATTTTTTGAATCAAGCTCTCAGATGGAACAGAAAAAAAGTACACAAAAGCGCAATCAATTGCTGAATGCTGCCCTAGATGTTTTTTCCGTCTATGGGTTCAGCGGAGCAAGTTTGGATGAGATTGCACAGCTTGCAAATATGCATAAATCGAATATTTTCTATTACTATGAAAATAAAGAATCGCTTTATGTTGAAGTGCTGACAACTGTATTACAGAAATGGCTTGCACCTTTGCAAATTTTAGAAGCAGAACTTGAGCCTACTCAAGCACTTACTGATTATCTCATTCAAAAACTCGAAAGCTCACGCGACCAACCTAAAGCATCTCGTTTGTTTGCTTTAGAAATTATTCAGGGTGCTCCGCATATTCTACCTATTTTAAAAGGGCCTTTGAAAAAGCTATTTAAGCGTAAAACCAAAGTGATCCAAACTTGGCAAGAGCAAGGTAAATTATCAGCAGAGATTGACCCTGAATTGTTGATTATCAATATCTGGGCTATCACCCAGAATTACGCGGACTTTTCGACGCAAATGGAAATGGTCACGGGTAAAACTTTGCGTAACCGTAGCATGTTTCAACGCACGGTTGAGCACACTGTGCATATGATGTTGTACGGCGTATTACCACGTTAAATTTTCTTTAGTTAAGAGCCTTAATTTTAACGATTGAAATACATTAAAAAAGCGACTTCGATAGTCGCTTTTTTATTCAATACATGAGGATGTTATTAAGTTGATCTAAACAAAATAATGGAACAATGATAAATAGACCTATATCATGTAAAATCAGTTTCCGTGAGCAGAACACAGAAATGATATTTACTAAGATATTGATACTAAATATAAAATATTCAAGGTTTCGTATAAGCTGTGTTATGTTAATTTTAAAAAAACTTACAAATTAGCCAACTAATATCTATACAAAATAGGATGGATTATGTTGAATAAATATCAATCATCTTCAGTTTAAAACAATGATTTCCCTGCGGGAACAACAGCATTCTTTGGTCAGCTTTCAATAGCAACCTGTTTACCTATCTATGAGGTAAAAATTATATAAAGGAAAAAGCTGTGATGGATTAGGAAATACTTGTTCCATTAGCACAGTCAATAAGGAGTATTGCTGAAACTCTCTCAACCGCTTAGTAAAGTCAAAGCACGAAGTGCGACGCTTTGGGACACGAATTGAGAAGTTGAGTACATTTTTTTAGATATTTTATGTGTTGTGTTCGAATATTTTATTCATTTTCTCAGACTATTGGGGGTTCTATAGATAACCAAGTTATTGTTTTTTTAGATATTGCAGAGTATTTAATAGCATTAATTACCGTATAGTTTATTACTGTCATATTGAATTCTGTTTCTCTGTTTAAAAATAATTGTGATTTTTTATGCTTAGAATAAAAAAGAAATTCATGATCTATAGTAAGCTATGTAATAGCTAATCATTTTACAAATGAAGTATAACAATGAAAAAAAACATCCTTGCAATATTTATACCCGTTTTAATAACAGCCTGTGGGGAAAATAATTCTACTAATGGCAATGAAAATCAAATTAAAAGAGAAAACTCTGTTAACTCGCTTTTACAAATAAGTGATGAAAATTCACAATTGAAATTACTCAAAAGAAAAATAACGAGTATAGATGATACTCAACCAGTATATCTTTATTCTCAAAATTTTGATTTTGAACAGGAAAGTTACAAGAAAAGTTATGAGCTGATTTATCAGTTTAAAGTTGAAAGTAATTACTCTCTTAGTATTTCTTTTGAAGACTCAAAAAATCAACCTTCAAAAATGCAATTATGGATAGATAATAATAATCCCGACTTGGCTTCAGTATTTTCTTGTGGTGATCAACAAGTGCCTATTTGTGATAATATTTCTATGAAAATAGATCATAAAACAGGCAGTAGTAAAATTATTTTTAACCAATCTAAAATTTATGATTACGATAAAAAATATTTAACATTATCAGGTTCAATTTCAGGTCACCTCCAGCAGAATCCGACAGTTGTTAATATACCAACATCAGGTTCATATAATATGATATATAGAATTTCCGATAATAATCAAGATATACCGATGACACAACCTAACTTTAGGTTCTATTCTTTTACTAATCATAATATTAATCGTTTTATAACATCAAAGTCTATTTTTGAAAATTTTCTATATATTAAAACTATCAATAGCATTGTGAATGAAGTTTGGTACGCTACCCCAATAGGTCTAGGTCTTCCTTTATCTATATGGGAGCGTAAAAGTAATACTAATATTGGAAATATTTCATTTAATCCAATCAATTTAACAGTAAATTTTAACCAATTTAAAATGTCTAATGATGGTTATCCAGACATTTATCTTGAAGGCACTATTGGACCTTAAACGGCTTTGTTGCACAAACCTATCACAAAGCCAATTGGTTTGACCAAAGGGAGAAACCATAGCACCGTATGAAAATCGCTAAATACAGGCTTACAAGAGGATACAGCGGAGCTTTCAAGATGGCTTCACCACTTTTTTGCAATCGCTTCCTGAATGATTTCTGCCTTTAATCGTTCCCAAAAAAGCCCAAGATTAACACCTTTTAAAAATGTGCCTGATACAACGCCAATAATTTTTGTGCGCCAAGCAACAAGTTCTCTTCCCAATCCAAATGAGCAGTATCATTGGCACCATCAGTAATGTATTTGACTGAGATCAATCGTACACCGAGCTTTTTACACACTTTAGCCAAGGCATAGGCTTCCATGTCCACAAGATTACAACTGACCTTTGGTACTCCTGTTTCAAACGAATCACCCGTACCACAAATTCCCTTTGGTAAGGATTCAAAGTGGGGTTGTGCATGAATCTCTGCTGGAAAATGCTCATCCATCGGTGTCACCCCAACAGCAAAACCTAAAGGTGAGACATCCATATCACGTTGCACAAAAGTCGTAACCTCGACCAAGCTATGCGCATCAAAGTGCGAACTGCCTGCACTACCTAAATTGATCAGCGTTTTACAGCCTGTTTTTTGAATCACGTCAAAGGCTTTGAATGCTGCATTAATTTTGCCGATTCCACTGTAATGAACGTCAATGCCTGCTTGCTCAAATAAACCTTTCGACTCATTTGGCAACGCCATAATCAGGGCAATATCAGCATTCATAAAAAAAACTCGTTCAAATCAAAATAGAGACACAAAAAAGGTGTGCTTCGGCACACCTCAATATTATTGCATCTTCTGCTGTAAGGCGACCAAACAGGGAGAGAAAAATAATTGACCACTATACGCCCCCGCTATGGTTTTCTTCACCACTAACGCCCACAAGCCAACCAACAATACACTTAAAACCACCGCTACATACTGTAAGAAGTCGATATGTAACTGATGTGCCAAATTAAAGATCGCCAAGATAAACACACCGAATGGGAAAGTCAGTCCCCACCAACCCAAGTTAAATGGAATGCCAGTACTCATATGACGCAGTGTGGTCAAAATCGCAATCCCAAACCACCATAAGCCAAAACCTAATAGCACCAAACTTGCCACAATACCCAAGGCTGGCAGTAATGTCGCTAAGCCATCAAAACCCATCGCTTGCATAATTCGTGGCGCTTGCTCACCAAGCAATAATAACGCTAATGCTCCCGTTCCAATCGGTCCTAAACATAACCAACTAGAAATCGCGACTTCTTTCTCTGGCAATTGGTGCAAGGCCAAACGCAACATTAAAATGGTTAAGATCGCAAAAGCAGGTAGTACTGAAATCCCCCACAACACATAACCAGTGATCAAGATCGCTAAAGCATGTTGGTCAGCAGCTAAATGTTGCAATAAAAGGCCTGCAGAACTGGCTGCAACTTCACACGCCACTATCGGGAGTAACCATACTGCCGTCATACGATGTAGCTGATGATCTTGGCAGCTAAACATACAAAACGGCACAATCCATGCGATCATCACTGCGAGCAAAACATCGAGATACCAAAGGTATTCAGCAATATGTATTGCAATATCCCCGTAGAGATGAATACCAAAACTGAGGAAACCATTGGTAATAGTGGCTAAACCCATTGGAATAGCACCTAAAAACAAGCTCATGTTGGGATGATTAAAAATCTGTTTTGCTTCATTTGGAAATAAAATCCAACGTAGAGCATAAAGCACGCTAAAAGTGCTAAATAACAAAATATTAAACTGCCATAATTTAGTTGCAAGCATAAACAAAACAGATGAAGCAAAAGGCAGCTGTGCTAAAATCATTGCGACAACGCCTGTTCCCATGGTTGCAGTAAACCAGTTTGGGGTAAAATGGCGAATTACATCCCTGCTCTGTTCTAGCTGATAAAATGGCTTTTTCATCTCTATCTCGATATAAAGCGACAATAACGTTATATTAAAAGAGATTTTAAATAAGAAAAATTGATTTATTTTTATTTAATGAATAAATTAAATTGATATAAAAGTTTTAAATATTGAAATTTTTCTGTGTAAAAACACAACAACAAGACGAAACGCCGAGATTATGGCAATATATAGCCTTTGCAAAATTCACTGTATTTAACGCCCATGAAGTTGCTTCGTCTCAACGCATTATCGCCAGATTTTCAGTTACCTCCGACTGCGGTAACGATTGGCAATTTTGATGGTGTCCATCTCGGTCATCAGGCGATGATTGCTCAATTGCAAATATTAGCCAAAGCACAAGGCTTAAACACATTAGTCATGATTTTCGAGCCGCAACCACTTGAATTTTTTAAAGGTTATGACGCACCTCCGCGCATTAGCTCATTACGTGAAAAAGTCGAATATTTAACTGAACTGGGTGTCGATTACATCGCAGTCGCAAAATTTGATCAATATTTTAGAAGCCTCAGCGCAACACTATTTGCTGACTTGCTCAAATTAAAACTCAATGCACAAAGTCTAGTGTTGGGCGATGATTTTCATTTTGGTAAAGATCGTCAGGGCAATAGCGAATTTTTACGTGATTATGGTTTTGATGTCACAAATTTAAATACCGTTGCCTTAAAAGGTGAACGCGTCAGTTCTACCCGTATTCGCCAAGTGCTACAAGAAGGTGATCTTGCTTTAGCTGCAAAACTACTGGGTCGTCCTTATAGCATTACAGGTCGAGTGCAATATGGAGATCAGATTGGTCGTACTCTTGATTTTCCAACCATTAATGTGCGTTTAAATCGCCATAAACCCTGTTTAAATGGCATCTATGCAGTAGATGTGGTCTGTGAAAACGCGTCATTGAGTGAAAAAATTAAACATTCAGATCCTGCGCTCAACGGTATTGCAGGCTATCAAAATGATAGTTTATTTGGTGCAGGTCATGTGGGGACACGTCCTGCCATCCAACAAGCACAGCCAGAATGGCGATTAGAAGTACATTTCCCTGATGTTTCTGCTAATCTGTATGGCTTATTGATGCGGGTGACTTTTCTTCACTATTTACATGGTGAATTGAATTACCCTTCGCTTGAAGCACTCAAAGTCGGAATTGATGATGATGTACAAAAATTACGTGATTATCGTAGTCGTACTTCAGAATTTCCTTTTTAAATTTAATTTTCATTTGTAATACATGTCAGTTTACAAACTGATCAAACTGGAAGAAAACTTGCATGAGCGATAAGCAAACTCCTGAAAATGCAGTGGATTATAAAGCCACACTCAATTTACCTCATACTGAATTTGCGATGAAAGCAAACTTAGCTGTGCGTGAAGCTAAATGGTTAGAAGAGTGGTATGCCGACAACATTTATCAGCAGATTCGTGAATCGCGTATTGGCAAGAAAAAATATGTACTGCATGACGGCCCTCCATATGCCAATGGTCAAATCCATTTAGGTCATGCAGTCAATAAAGTTTTAAAAGACATCATCATTAAAAGCCGCGTTTTAGATGGTTTCGATGCACCGTATGTACCGGGCTGGGACTGTCATGGTTTACCAATCGAACTGAAAGTTGAAGAAAAAGTCGGCAAAGTCGGTGTTAAAGTTGATGCTTCAACTTTTCGTAAAGCATGCCGTGAATATGCCTATTCACAAGTTGAGCTACAAAAGAAAGACTTCGTGCGTATGGGGGTATTTGGTGACTGGGACAATCCTTACCTTACCATGAACTTCAAACAAGAAGCAGACATCGTACGATCACTGGGTGCAATTGCCAAAGCTGGTCATATTGAACCGGGTCTAAAACCAGTCAACTGGTGTATGGACTGTGGCTCTGCACTCGCAGAGGCGGAAGTTGAATACGAAGATAAGAAATCAGATGCGATTGATGTTGGCTTCAGCGTTGTTGATCTCAAAGATTTAAGCACACGTTTGAATGTTGATGTGCAAGATGCAACTGATATTGTGATTTGGACCACCACACCGTGGACTTTGCCTGCTAACCAAGCTGTAGCACTACACGCTGAAATCGACTATCAATTGGTTCAAGTGACGACTGAACGTGGCACGCAAAACTTTATTCTAGCTAAAGATTTAGTTGAATCTGCGATCGAACGCTACAAACTAGAAAATCCAGTGGTACTGGCTGATTTTAAAGGCGTGGCAATCGAAAATCTGTTATTGCAACACCCACTGTTAACAGATCGTCAAGTACCAGTGATTTTAGGTGAGCATGTCATCGCAACAAGTGGTACAGGTGCTGTTCATACCGCACCCGGCCATGGTGTAGACGACTATAAAGTCGGTTTACAGTACAATCTAAAAGTAGATAATCCAGTGGGCGGCAATGGTGTTTATTTGCCAACAGCTCCGATCTTTGCTGGCGAGCACATCTATAAAGCAAATCCTCAAATCATTGAGGCATTGGGCGCAGTGGGTCGTTTATGGGCACACCAACCAATTAAACACAGCTACCCACACTGCTGGCGTCATAAAACACCTATTATCTTCCGTGCAACACCGCAATGGTTTATCAGCATGGATGCCAATGGTCTACGCCAAAATGCCTTGAATGCGATTGAAAATGACATCGCGTTTGTTCCTGATTGGGGACAAAGCCGTATTCAGTCGATGATCGAAGGTCGTCCTGACTGGTGTATCTCACGTCAACGTACTTGGGGCGTGCCAATCCCATTCTTCGTACATAAAGATACCAATGCTCTGCATCCACGCACGCCTGAGTTGATCGAAGAAGTGGCTAAACTAATCGAGCAAGAAGGTATCGATGGTTGGTATAACCGTGAAGCGAGTGAGTTCATCGGTGCTGATGCAGAACAATATAATGCAGTACGCGATACCTTAGACGTTTGGTTTGACTCTGGAACGACACACTACGCTGTGCTGCGTGAACGTGATGACCTACAAGATCCAGCAGATCTCTATCTTGAAGGTTCAGACCAACACCGTGGCTGGTTCCAATCTTCATTGCTGACCTCAATTGCAATCAATGAACGTGCACCCTATAAAGGCCTACTCACCCATGGTTTCGTGGTTGATGAGAAAGGCCGTAAGATGTCTAAATCATTGGGTAACATCATTACCCCACAAGACATTATCAAAGATATGGGTGCGGATGGTTTACGCTTCTGGATTGCTTCAGCTGACTACCGTTATGAAATGACGGCAGGTAAAGAAATCTTTAGCCGTGCCTCTGATGGTTATCGTCGTATTCGTAATACTTTACGTTTCTTATTGGCAAACTTAAATGGTTTTAAACCATCTACAGATGCGCTACCGGTAGACCAATTGATTGCATTGGATCAATACATCTTACAACGCGCTGCTGAGGTTCAAAAAACTATTCAGCAAGCTTATGAAGAGATGAATTTCCATATTGTGACCAATGCACTGACTAACTTCTGTATCAATGACTTGGGTGGTTTCTACCTCGACATCATCAAAGATCGTCAATACACCACCAAAGCAGATTCTCAAGCACGCCATTCTGCTCAAACAGCGCTCTATCATATTGTTCAAGCCTTTGTTCGCTGGATGTCACCAATCCTAAGCTTTACTGCACAAGAGGCTTGGCCGTTGATTCCTGAACAAACAGGAAAATATGTATTTACCGCTGAATGGTATGACATCCCAACTGCATCAACTGCAAACTTGCTTTCAGAAGCAGATTGGCAAACATTGATTAGCGTAAAATCAGCAGTAAATAAACAGATTGAAGCCGCACGTAACGCTAAACTCATCGGCAGTAACTTATCTGCCAAAGTTGAACTTTGGGCAGATGAATCATTACAAATATTGTTAAATCAATTGGCCGATGAATTGCGTTTTGTCTTGATTACCTCTCAAGTCATCGTTCACCCTTATGCTGAACAAGGTGAAAGCACAGATCTTGCTGGTCTGCGCGTTCAAGTTTCAGCAGCAGATGGTGAGAAATGTGTACGTTGCTGGCATGTATTGCCTGATGTAAATACACATGTTGGTCATGCAGGTTTATGCGCTCGTTGTATCATCAACGTCACTGGTGGTGGCGAAGTGAGAAAGTATGCCTAATTCACAAGCAAAAAAAGGCTTGTTTCAGTTTTATCCGCACAATTTACTTTGGCTTGGACTTTCAGTCCTTGCCATTGTGTTGGATCAATGGACAAAATGGATTGCCAGTACACATTTAAATTACGCCGATCCAATCCCAGTTTTACCTTTTTTAAATTGGACTTTACTGCATAACTACGGGGCTGCTTTTAGCTTTTTATCAGATGCGGGTGGTTGGCAGCGTTATTTCTTTACCTCTTTAGCGGGTATCGTATCGATCATTTTTGTGTTTTGGTTAATGCGTATGCCGAAGAAAATGGTGATTTTACCGATGGCGATTGCCTTGATTCTGGGCGGTGCGATTGGTAATTTGATTGACCGCGTCAGCCTAGGCTATGTCGTCGACTTTATCCATGTGTACTACCAAAACAGCCACTTTCCTGCTTTCAATCTTGCAGATAGCGCTATTACTTTAGGGACTATTTTACTGTTGATTGATACTTTCTTCTTAGAGAAGAAACGCAACCAAAATGCGGATGCATAAGATGAACGAAATTATCCAACCTAACGAAGAAATCCGTATTCAAGACGGCTCAAAAGTTGACTTACATTTTTCTGTATCCATTGAAAATGGTGTTGAAATCGACAACACTCGTGGACGCGAAGAACCTGTAAATCTTGTGATTGGTGATGGTAACTTACTGCCAGGATTTGAAAAGGCATTATTTGGTTTACGTGCAGGCGATCGTCGTACTGTACATTTACCGCCAGAAGATGCATTCGGTCCTTGGAATCCTGAAAATATTCAAACCTTCGATACCGTCAAATTTGAACAACGTCCAATTGTTGGTCACATGATTGAATTTGAAGATAAAGCCAAAGCAACCTTGTTTGGAATCGTAAAATCGGTCAATGATGACATTACAGAAATCGATTTTAACCACCCATTGGCAGGCAAAAATATTACCTTTGAAGTGGAAATCTTCAAAGTTACCCCTGCAGGCCAGCAAGGCATCAAATTGATGTAACAAAAAAGCTCTCAAATGAGAGCTTTTTTTATCGCCTAAAAAAAGTATAACATCATTAAAAGTATTCATTTTTATAATCAAAGTAATAACACATAGGAATTTAAGTATGCTGATTTATATTATTGTTGGTAGTGTTCGGGAAGGTCGTACAGCGATCAAAGTCGCCAATTGGGTACAACAAGCAACCACTGAACTCGCATTAAAAGATATTCAAACAGAAATCGTCGATCTTAAGAAATGGGACTTACCGCTATTTGCCGGTTCTCATCCACCTGCGACAGGCATCTATGATCAGCCCAAACAACAACAATGGGCAGATAAAATTGCGCAGGCGCAGGCGTTTATCTTCATTAGCCCTGAATATAACCATGGCTATAGTCCAGCACTGAAGAATGCCTTGGATTATGTGGGTAAAGAATGGCAAGGTAAACCTGCAGCCTTTATCGGCTATGGTTCAACCAATGGCTCACGTTCAATCAGTCAAATTCGCCAAGTAACCTCAAGCTTAGGTCTAGTTGATCCGAATGCTGTGATTGAAATTCGCGACATCTTTAAACGTAATAAAGACGAAAAATTTGAAGCCAATGAATTTGAAGTGAAAGGACTAACAGCACTTGTTGCCAAATTACGGGAATATCATATCGATTAGTTGTATGTCTAAGCGTACATTCATCAGGTCAATTTACGTCTATTCCACTTTTGACTTGGTCGCTAATATACAAAGCATAGAGAGACAGGAAGTATCATTGAGAATAAGAACAGACACAGGACGTGGTCGTTAATAGGATATCAACGACATAAACTGAATATGAAGAAGCCCCGTCAGGATGATGGGGCTTCTTTTTATCTATTCTTCTTATGCTTCATTTAAAGGCTTTTAAGACACGCAACCACTTCGGCATGCTCAGCTATTTCAGCTAACTCTATAGCACCTTTTACTCGCATACTTCACCACCATCAAACTGTCTTTCTCAACGACATTCTGTAACACACTGAGCAGTTCTTCCACCATTTTCAGGCAGTGAAGAGAAAAGGTGTAATCTTTTAATGGTCCTAGTTTAATAATAACTGCGAAATAAACCCTAAAGCTTGTTGATCTCTTATTTTTTAAAAATAAATTTAGTTAAAATAATTAATAAGGCGAAAAATATAAAATTAATTATTTATTTTTTAATGATGTTATTTAGATAATTTTCAAACTAAAAATTCAGTTTTAATAGTATATTTTCCTCGACGCAATAAAAAACACCCCCACTCATACGAATGGGGGTGTTTAGATTTAAAAGCTGGCGATGACT